>NCGC01000066.1 GCA_002281475.1 Methylophilales bacterium 28-44-11 | reverse complement strand
CGCGATATGGGCCGTGCTGCACAAGGCGTAACGCTGATTAACTTGGGTGAAGGTGAAAAGCTGTCAGGTCTCGAGAAAATTGTAGAAACTGACGACGTAGAAGAAGAATAGTACGAGAGAGTGGCGTAAGCAATGAAACAGATTTATAACTTTTCAGCTGGTCCAGCCTTATTGCCGAAAGAGGTGTTGCAACGCGCGCAAGCAGAAATGCTAGATTGGCATGGCTCTGGCATGAGCGTGATGGAAATGTCACATCGTGGTAAAGAGTTTACGAGCATTCTTGAAAAGACCGAAGCGGATTTTCGTACTTTATTGAAGGTGCCTAGCCAATACAAAGTGTTGTTTTTGCAGGGTGGTGCGATTGCTGAGAATGCCATGATTCCGTTGAATCTGCTCAATGGCAAAAGCGCTGATTACGTCGTGACCGGTGCATGGAGCAAACGCAGTGTGGATGACGCACGGGCATATGGTGAAATTCGAATAGCGGCCAACAGTGAAGCCAGCAGTTTTACTGAAGTCCCTGCGTTTGATCATTGGGTGTTAAACAAAGATGCAGCCTATGTGCATATTTGCACCAATGAAACGATTAATGGTGTTGAGTTTGATGGTATACCTAACACTCATGGGGTGCCGATTGTGGCTGATATGTCCTCACACATTTTATCGCGCCCTGTGGATGTAGCACGATATGGTGTGATCTATGGCGGGGCGCAAAAAAATATCGGTCCAGCTGGTTTGTGTATAGTGGTGGTGCATGAGGATTTGTTAAATCAAGCTTCGCCGTTGACGCCAGCTGTATTCCATTGGAGAACGCAGGCGGACAATCAAAGTATGATCAATACGCCACCCACTTACAGCATTTATATTGCAGGGTTAGTGTTTGAGTGGTTGTTGGCACAAGGTGGAGTAGAAGCGATTGAGCAAAAAAATATTGCCAAAGCTAAGTTGCTCTATCACTATTTAGATAACAGCGATTTTTATTACAACAGCATCAAAGTGGTGAATCGTTCCAGAATGAATATTCCATTTAGATTGCGTAATGAGCAACTGAACGATGCTTTCTTAAAATCAGCGGAAACTCGTGGTTTGTTACAGTTAAAAGGTCACCGAATGGTGGGTGGCATGCGTGCCAGTATCTATAACGCCATGCCCATCGAAGGTGTACAAGCCTTGATAGGCTTTATGACGGATTTTGCGCAACAACATGGTTAAGTGTGTATGTCTGATTTACTAAAACAGTTTCGTGATCAAATAGATGCGATTGATGACCAGATTCTTCAATTGGTAAACGCACGTGCCAAATTGGCGCGTGAAATCGGTCATGTTAAACAAGCCGGTAATCAAAAAGACGATGACGTGATTTATCGCCCTGAGCGAGAAGCGCAAATTTTGCGTCGACTCCAAAGCCAAAATAGTGGTCCTCTAGCCAATGAGGCAGTCAGTTATATTTTCCGTGCGGTTATGTCTAATTGTCGTGCTTTAGAAAAAGAACTGGCGATTGCTTTTTTAGGACCTTTGGGCACTTACAGTGAAGAAGCGGCCTTGAAGCAATTTGGCGAAGGCCGAACCGCCTTGGTATGCGGCACGATTGATGAGGTGTTCCGCACCGTGCAAGCTGGGCAAGCTGACTATGGATTGGTGCCAGTGGAAAACTCTACAGAAGGTGCAGTGGGACTCACTTTGGATTTATTGATGGGTACACCACTTAAAATCTGTGGGGAAGTCACTTTACCTGTGCACCATTGTCTATTATCAGGACAGTCTGATTTATCAAATATCTCTCACGTGTTTTCGCATGGTCAATCACTCTCGCAATGTCATGAATGGTTGAACAAAAATTTACCATTGGCGCAACGTGAGCCTGTAACAAGTAACGCGCGAGCTGCACAGATGATACATGAGCTGGTTGCGAAAGATGGTACGTTTGCGGCCGCGATAGCGAGTAAGCGCGCTGCCGAATTATTTAATTTGAATATTTTGGCTGAAAATATAGAAGATGACACCAAAAATACCACGCGTTTCTTAGTGTTAGGCGCACATGATGTCGCGCCCTCTGGAAAAGATAAAACTTCTTTAGTGATGAGCGCTCAAAACAAACCTGGGGCGGTGTTGCAATTGTTAGAGCCACTTTCTCGTCATGGTGTGAGTATGACCAAGTTTGAATCTAGGCCATCCAAACAAACGTTATGGGATTACGTATTCTTTGTGGATATTGAAGGTCACCAACAAGAAGCATCTGTTAAAGCTGCATTGGATGAGATTGTTAAACAAGCTTCCTTCGTGAAGGTATTAGGTTCTTACCCCATTGCCACCGTTTAATCACTTGTTACATTTATTTTATCGGTAAAAGATTAGGTCATGACAGTATCCAATTTAGCACCAGACTATGTGCGCGCTATTGCGCCTTATCAAGGCGGCAAACCCATCAGTGAACTTGCCCGAGAAATGGGCTTGCACGAAGCGGACATTGTGAAGTTGGCGTCTAATGAAAATCCATTAGGCATGAGCCCGAAAGCACAAATGGCGGTAGAAGATGCCATCGCCGAAATTGCACGTTATCCTGATGGTAATAGCTTTGCTTTACGCGATGCTGTATGCCAAAGGTTTGGCGTAGCAAGCAACCAAATTGTATTTGGGAACGGCTCGAATGACATTTTAGAATTAAGTGCGCGCGCATTTTTGCGACCGGGTGACGAAGTGATTTTTTCTCAGCATGCATTTGCTGTGTATGCTTTGGTGACGCAAGCAGTCGGTGCGACTGGTGTCATCGTGCCTGCAAAAGCATATGGGCATGATTTAGATGGATTTTTAGCGGCCATTACGCCACGCACGCGCTTGATTTTTGTAGCCAATCCCAATAATCCAACTGGAACCTTGATTGGCAAAGATGTATTACATGCATTTTTAAAACAGGTTCCCTCGCATGTGTTGGTGGTGTTGGATGAAGCTTATGACGAGTATTTATCTGCGCAGCATAAATCTGAAGCCATTGCATGGTTAAATGACTTTGAGCAACTGATTATTTCACGGACCTTTTCAAAAGCCTATGGCTTGGCCGGGTTAAGGGTAGGCTTTGGATTAATGCACGCAGAAGTCGCAGATATATTGAATCGTGTACGTCAGCCATTCAATGTGAACTCTATTGCTCAAGCTGCGGCCATCGCTTCACTTGCGGATGAAGATTTTGTGCAAAGAAGTTATGCGGCAAATCAGGCAGGCATGGTGCAATTAACCAATGGGCTTAACAAGTTAGGTCTAAATTTCATCCCATCATTCGCAAATTTTGTCTGCGTCAATGTACCCAATGCGTCCAAGGTAAATCAGCAATTATTGCAAAAGGGTGTGATAGTCAGGCCAGTTGCTAATTATGAAATGCCAGATTATTTACGTGTGAGTATTGGTTTATTTAGCGAAAATGCACGCTTTTTACAAGTATTAGAAGAGATATTAAACGCCACATGACTGAACAAGAAAAATTGCGTTACGAAAAGTTAGCGACAGATGATGTTCGCATACGCGAAATCAAGCCGCTAATTACACCAGTAGTGTTATTAGAACGCATGAAAGAAAGCACGGCCACCACACAGAACATTCTGGAGACACGTGCAGCGATTCATCGCATATTGCACCAAGCGGATGATCGGTTGTTAGTTGTGGTGGGACCATGCTCTATTCATGATACTGATGCTGGGATGGAGTATGCACGCCGCTTATTAGAAGTGCGTAAGCAACTACATGCAGATTTGTTGATTGTGATGCGTGTTTATTTTGAAAAGCCACGTACCACAGTGGGTTGGAAGGGCTTGATTAACGATCCACACCTAGATGGTACCTATGATATCAATGCAGGATTGTCACGTGCACGCAAATTTCTATTGGATGTTAATGAAATTGGCATGCCAGCAGGCGCTGAATTTTTAGATACCATCACGCCGCAATACACTGCTGATTTGGTGAGTTGGGGTGCGATTGGTGCACGTACCACAGAGTCTCAGGTGCATCGTGAGTTGGCATCTGGTTTGTCTTGCCCAGTTGGCTTTAAAAATGGCACAGACGGTAGCGTGCGAGTAGCCATCGATGCCATTAAAACTGCGGCCAGTCCGCATCATTTTTTGTCGGTTACCAAAGAAGGGCAATCTGCCATTATTGCCACAACGGGTAATGAAGATTGTCATGTCATTTTGCGTGGTGGTAAACAACCAAATTATGATGCACAAAGTGTTGAAGCTGCTTGCGATTGCTTGGCAGATGCAGGACTAGCGCCGCTATTGATGATTGATTGTAGCCATGCTAATAGCCAAAAGCAGTTTGAATTGCAAAAAGAAGTCGCAAGAGATGTAGCAAATCAGGTGGCCAGTGGTGATGCGCGGATTATTGGCTTAATGGTGGAATCTCATTTAAATGCAGGACGCCAAGAACATACACCTGGCTGCACGTTAGCTTATGGACAATCGATTACGGATGCTTGTTTAGGTTGGCAAGACAGTGTGCAATTGATAGAAGGACTTGCCGAAGCTGTACGTAAAAGACGTCAAAAAAGACGCTCCGAAGAGATATAGATACATAAATTCTGACAGCATCATGAAAATCACTAGCTGTTAATCATTGAAGCTTGCAGGGCTGTTACTGAACGACTCCGTATAGTGTCAATCTTACTAATACATCATTTAGATGTTCATTTTAACTTTGGAGAATATTATGTGGACAACACCAGCAGCTACAGAAATGCGTTTTGGCTTTGAAGTCACTATGTACGTAATGAACAAGTAATTGTTCCGTACCAAAGGCTGCCTAATCAGGCAGCCTTTTTTACATCTTTATCACATCATCACTACTCATAAAAGATAATAACTCATGCATATACATGTACTAGGTGCCGCTGCAGGCGGTGGTTTTCCACAATGGAACTGTAATTGTTTTAATTGTGATGGCTTGCGCAAAGGTACTATCAAAGCCACTAAGCGTACACAGTCATCTATCTGTGTCAGTGGTGATGGCATTAACTGGGTATTATTCAATGCGTCTCCTGATGTGTTACAACAGATTCAAGACTTTGCGCCACTACAACCAGGGCGTGCAATCCGCGATTCTGGTATTCAGGCCATCATGCTAATCGACGCCCAGATTGACCATACTACTGGTTTGTTTATGTTGCGTGAAGGCAAAGTGAAGCGTGAGATTTATTGTACCGATATGGTGTATGGAGATTTGACCAGTGGTAATCAAATTCTCAACATTTTAGGTCATTACTGTGGCATCAATCATCATCAAGTCCCCATTGATGGAAAAACCAGTTTTGAAATTCCAAGTGTACCTAATTTGAAGTTTACGGCAGTGGCACTTAAAAGTGCGGCGCCTCCGTATTCACCCCATCGTAATGACCCACATCCTGGAGATACCATTGGCGTACTCATTGAGGAAATCAGTACGGGCAAAAAATGCTGGTACTCACCAGGTCTTGCTGAGATTGAGCCGCATTTACCACCCTTGATGAATCAAGCTGACTGCATTATGGTGGATGGGACCTTTTGGACCGACACTGAAATGATGGACATGGGTTTGATGACAAAAACTGCACGCAGTATTGGTCATAACCCGCAATCAGGTGACGGTGGCATGATTGAAAAACTAGATGAATTTGGTGATGTGCGTAAAGTATTGATTCACATCAACAATACAAACCCAATATTAAGAGAAGATTCTGCCGAACGCGCTATTTTGAATGCACACAAAATAGAAGTGGCGTATGACGGTATGGACATTATTTTGTAGAACAATCAAATCTCGTCATGGTGCTGTGTTGCTGTGAAAGTTTTTAACTGCCCACATTCTACGTTGGTAGCATTCATAAAATTTTTGCGCGTTTCATCACATTAAAACGCTGAATTTTGGAGAAGTGAACATGAACGCATTAACTAAAGATCAATTGCCTTGGACCCGTGAAGAGTTTGAAGACAAACTCCGCCAAAAAGGACAGGGCTACCATATTTATCATCCATTTCATGTGATGATGTATGAAGGCAAATTAACCAAAGAACAATTACAGAGTTGGGTTGCCAATCGTTTTTACTATCAGATCGCCATCCCAATGAAGGATGCTGCGATTCTGTCCAACTGTCCAGATAAAGATGTGCGCAAACAATGGATTGTGCGCATTACTGATCACGATGGCGTGGATGGGCAAGTGGGAGGTATTGAGGCTTGGGTTCATTGTTTGCTCCCCATATTCATCAACAACGTATCAGCTCATGGCCGAGCATGTATCCATGGGTAAAAGAAGAAGGTCTGACTTATTTTAAAAAGCGCTTAACAGAAGCACGCCGCGATGTTGAGCAGGGATTAAGTGTGACCCTAGATTATTTTAGTACATCACGTGAGATGCAAATGAAGGCGTTAGAAATTTTGCAATTTAAACTCAATGTGCTTTGGGTGATGGCTGATTCGATTATGTTAGCAAGCACTGAGATTAAAACAGAAGGGCGTGATTATCTGCGCCAACCAGTCATTCATTTCGATAAGTAGAAAAAAGTAATTTATGGAAAACAACATTCAGCCTACAGACATTTACGCACTGGCATTGCATCATCGTTTTCAATGGGAGGAGGCACAAAGTAGCTACGTGATTCTCTTTCCAGAAGGCATGGTCAAGCTCCATGGTGGGGCAGGAGAAGTCATCAAGCGACTAGATGGTAAACTGTCTGTAGCGGATGTTGTGACTGATTTAAAAGCAACATTTCCTGATGCTCAAAACATTGAAAATGATATTTTAGGGATGTTTGATTTGGCTGTGGGTAAAGCCTGGTTAAGAAAAGTAAATTAAGCAGGTTTAAGGAGTAACAACATGACACAAGCTTCATTAGGTGATTCACTGGTACAAAAAGAAGTGCACGCACAGCAGCAAAACAATGGTGTTGCTGCCAACATCACGCACACACAGCCTTTATGGCTGTTAGCAGAGGTGACTTATCGTTGCCCACTTCATTGTGCTTTTTGTTACAACCCGACGGATTATGACAAACATACACAAAACGAATTAACTACTGAGCAATGGATTCAAGCCTTGCGCGATGCGCGCAAGTTGGGCGCGATACAGTTAGGTATTTCTGGTGGTGAACCACTGTTGCGTGATGATATTGAAGATATCGTCATTGAAGCAAAAAAACTGGGTTACTACAGCAACCTGATTACTTCTGGTGTGGGTTTGACCGAAAAACGCATTCAGGCATTTAAAGAAGGTGGTTTAGACCATATCCAGTTATCAATGCATGACATTACCGAGGAAATTAACAACTTCATTACCAACACCAAAACCTTTGAGTTGAAGAAAAAAGTAGCCGCCATGATTAAGAATCATGGTTACCCTATGGTGTTGAACGTGGTCATTCATCGTTACAACATCGGCCATATCAAAGAAATTTTAGAAATGGCAGAAGCTTTGGGTGCGGATTATGTGGAGTTAGCAAACACACAATATTACGGCTGGTCTTTGGTCAATCGTAGCCAATTGATGCCTTTAAAAGAACAAATCGATGAGGCAGAGCGCATCACCAATGAGTTCCGCCAAAAAGTAGGCAACAAAATGAAAATATTTTTTGTGGTGCCAGATTACTTTGGCAATCGCCCCAAGAAATGTATGAATGGCTGGGGTGAAGTATTTATGATTGTCACTGCCAATGGCGATGTTTTACCCTGTCATTCAGCGCGTGTTTTACCGAATATCGAGTTCCCCAATGTCCGTGAAAAAGGTTTGGAATGGGCTTGGAAAGATTCCCCAGCGTTTAATAAATACCGCGGTGATGACTGGATGAAAGAACCATGCCGTAGCTGTTCAGAAAAAGAAAATGATTTAGGTGGTTGCCGTTGCCAAGCATTCTTGTTAAGTGGCGATGCGGAAAGTGCAGATCCAGTTTGCTCCAAGTCGCCTAATCATCATTTGATAGAACAGGCCATTGAAGAATCCAAAAATCCACAGATTCAAGCGCAGCCTATTATTTTTAGAACAGATAAAAACTCTAAAAAATATGCGAGTGGAGAATCGACAGAACGCATTGACTCTTTCCACGCCATACCTTAGTCAACCACATAAAACGTTATAATAAAGGGCGCTTTCACTAGCGCCTTTTTTATTGGATACGATGCTTTTGAAAACTCACTCAATATTTCTTGTATATGTATTAGCAGCGTTGGCAGCGTTAGCGCCATTTGCAATTGATACCTATTTACCTGCATTCCATGTCATGGGTCAAGCATTAGGTGCATCTGACATGCATATTCAGCAGACACTCACGTTTTATTTATTACCCTATGCGGCAATGACGCTATGGCATGGCGCCATTTCCGATGCAATTGGGCGTATCACCACCATAAAATGGGGGCTAAGTGTATTTGTACTGGCGAGTATTGGCTGTGCGTTTGCGCCTAACGTAGAGACACTTTGGTTTTTTAGAGCATTGCAAGGCGCGAGTGGTGGTGCAGGTAATACCGTTGCACGTGCCATGGTGCGCGATTTATTTGAGGGCGCACAAGCTCAACGTGTAATGGCGACAGTACAGATGTTATTTGGTATTGCCCCGGCAGTAGCGCCCATCATAGGAGGGCTTTTGTTAGGCATCCACTGGCAAGCTATTTTTATCTTTTTGGCTTTTTACGCAGCGGTAAGCTTATGGGCAGCCGCGAAGTTTTTACCAGAGACCATGCCTGTAGAAAAGCGTATTCAACTTTCTGCCAGAAGCGTGATGAAAAGTTATAAAACCATTTATCACGATACGGAATTTGCAAAACTGGTGACTGCCATTGGGGCCAATTTTTCAGGGTTTTTTATTTATGTGTTAGCAAGCCCCGTATTTTTGGGTAAGCATTTAGGTCTAAATCCGCAACAATACAGTTACTTGTTTATCCCTACCGTCACAGGAATGGTCATTGGTTCCTATTTAGCCAAGCGTGCTGCAGGTCATTACCCATCGCATCAAGTCTTAAAGTTGGCTTACCTTTGGATGTGCTTAATGGCGTTGGCTAATTTAGTCATTTGCTATACGCAACCTGTCAGCATGATTGCTAACATTTTGCCTATCGCTTTGTTTAATGTGGGCATGGCCATGTGCATGCCAATACTTTCTATTGCTGCCTTAGATCGACACCCAAGAATCCGTGGCACCGCCGCATCAGGTCAGGCATTTATGCAAATGCTTTTATCTACCGTATCCGCTGGTATCGTGGTGCCATTTGTCTGGTTTTCTCCCTTAGGATTGGCTTGGGCGATGGTAGTGTATATTGCGATCGGCCTATTCATGGCCAGCAAAACGCAACTTTGGAAGTCCAAGATTATTTAATTCCTAATTCTATATAGCTATAGTGTGACTTTGAAAAGGTGAATGAGTGGTTTAAAGACAAGTTTTATGCCACGCCATAATTTCGGTAACATCCACAACATCATCAATACCAAGAGTAGTAGTGCACCCACAAACACCATCGGGTGCGCCAGTGCAAGCCATCCACCACTTAACCATAAGCCATCTTCACCCAATGACGTCGTCACATTGCTCATGGGCTCAGGCGAGGTATTGATAAGTGCACGACTGCCTGCTTTGGTAGCATGGGTTATACCAGTCAATGAGCCACCTAGCAAAGCGGCAATCGTTGCCACCAACGGGTCACTGGTATTGATTGCACCCATGGCAAGAAACGCACCTGCGGGAATCCGTATAAACGTTTGTATGCTGTCCCACACGCTATCTACATAAGGAATTTTATCGGCAAAAAATTCTACAAGCATGAGAATGCCCGCTACAGCGATGACCACAGGATGACGCAATATGTCGAGCGATTGAGGCAGTTGCAAATACTCATATCGGCTGAGTAACCCTACTGCAAACACCGTGGCATACATTCTAAAGCCACTGGCCCAACTGAGTCCGCTGGCTAAGGCAAAGCTAGAAATTGCATCCATATAGTCGTTTTGTTCCACAGATTCATAGACGTACAGCTTTGTTAGTATAACGATTAATCATTGTAGGTAAATCAAGTTTAGCTCGGATAAGCCGATATACACTTAACAGAGAGAAATAACAAAAGTACTCTCATTCAAGAAAATGGAGTTTGATATGATGACACGTGAACAAGATGCTTTAAAAGCGTATTTAAATTTGTTGGAGCGCAAAGGCGTACCAGAGGTTAAGTTGATTCAGCGACAATATATTATTTTGCGCTTGATACCCTTTATTGAACATACTGAGTTAGATGGCTTACATTATCGTGATGCCGTTGACCAATTATTCAAGAAATTGGACCCCGCAGAATGGGCAATATGTATTCCGGTGATCCGCGATTATTTTTCGTTTTGGGTCAAAGATATCAAAGCCATTGCAGGCATGAATCAAGACCATGCGTTTGAAGCCAATGCAAAATCATGGCAACCTGAAACACGTGACTTAAAAGTACTTTGGGACTCTTTAGACAAAGCAACGTTGACTAACATGGAAGTCAAACCCTTGGAAACATACGAAAATGCTTTACGTAGTCGTGGTGCAGATGACTTATTTATTGATACACGTCGTAAATTAGCCAAATTATTATTGCTTCGATTACGTGATGTCCCACATAAACAACCAAATGCTTACCGTAAAGTGATTGATGCAAACTTGCCTTTATTTACTTCGGACGAAACGCATCATACCTTTTTAAACGTGGGTAGAGAGTTCTACTACTTTTGGAAAGGAGATGGCAACGCCATGCACCAATTGGCGATGGCTGCATAAAGTAGGCACCCACAAAAAAAGGAGACCATCTGGTCTCCTTTTTTTATATCTCATACACTATTCAATGAGTAATTCAGCTTTACCTGGCACACCGTTCATCGCTTCTGCATCTTCTAGCGGTGCTTTTCTTGCACTAATCACTGGCCAAATTTTTGCAAGCCTTGCATTGATTTCAATGAACTCCTGTTGGTCTGCTGGCACATCATCTTCTGCAAAAATGGCTTCTGCAGGACATTCTGCTACGCATAATGTGCAATCAATACATTCATCTGGATTGATGGCTAAAAAATTAGGGCCTTCAACAAAACAGTCTACTGGGCAAACATCTACACAATCGGTAAATTTACATTGAATACAATTTTCAGTGACGACATAAGTCATTTTATTTCCTTTGTAGCTTAACTAAGCTTTTACGTTATTTGGGCTTTTGCGTTATTTGGCGAATACGTTATTTTATTTCAATTTAACTAAAATGGGGATTTGCAGCGTTGATATTCATCAAACTATCATACCTGCACCCACCGTGTTGTTGGTACTTTCATCAATCACAATAAACGCGCCAGTCGCTCGGTTAGTTTTATAGCTGTCGACCATCAACGGTTGCGCTAATTTAAATGTGAGGCGCGCAATGTCGTTCATTTTTAAGTCGGCGGTAGGCTGTTGTTCTAAGGTGTTGACGTCCACTTTATATTGAATGGTACCTATCTTAGCTTTCGACTCACGCGTGGTATGACGCACAATATACGTACGCGCAGTGGAGAGCGGTGTTTCTGATAGCCAGCAAACGAATGCTTCAATTTGCTTTACTGGCGCAAGCGCTTCATCTGTCTTCACAATCATGTCACCGCGAGAAGTATCAATTTCATCTTCCAATAAAATAGTCACGCTTTGTTCAGTTTGTGCGCTTTGTAGCTGGTTTTCACCCAATTGAATAGCTTTCACTTTGGACTGGTAGCCATTCGGTAATACTGTAACTGCATCACCCACAGCAATATCACCAGATTCAATGCGGCCCATAAAGCCACGGAAATCGTGTAAATCAGCATCGGAACTCGCGTGTGGACGGCACACAAATTGTACTGGGAAACGGAATTGTTCAGATTGCTCGGTGTGCGCGGCTGGCGCTTTTTCCAACATCTCCAGTAAGGTTTCACCTGTGTACCAAGGCATGTTCTCTAAGCGGTCTACTAACATGTCACCATTCAATGCTGACATTGGAATAAAGCGGATGTCTCTGGCAGCAGCTAAGCCTATTTCTTCTGCAAACTGAATATAATCTGCGCATATTTTATTGTATGTCGCTTGGTCATAATTGATTAAATCCATTTTATTGACGGCCACCACAATGTGAGGAATTCCTACCAAATGCGCTAAATAGCTGTGTCGACGCGTTTGTGTCAATACCCCTTTGCGCGCATCAATCAGAATAATCGCAAGGTTTGCGGTAGAGGCTGCGGTCACCATATTGCGCGTATATTGCTCATGGCCTGGTGCATCGGCAATGATATATTTGCGTGTACCGGTACTGAAATAGCGGTAGGCCACGTCAATGGTAATGCCTTGCTCGCGTTCTGCTTGCAAGCCATCCGTAAGCAAAGACAAGTCTACGGCTTCCATGCCACGTTTTTTAGACGTATTAGAAATTTGCGTGAGTGTGTCTGCTAAAATTGTTTTGGTATCAAATAGTAAGCGACCAATTAAAGTGCTTTTGCCATCATCGACACTACCGCAGGTCATGAAGCGTAATAAAGAATCATTGTGTTGCATATGGTTACTCATTAGAAATAACCCTCTTTCTTGCGTTGCTCCATCGAAGCATCAGAGGTTTGGTCGTCCAAACGCGTTGCACCGCGCTCAGTAATGGTGGTGGTGGCTGTTTCCAGCACAATTTTGCTCACATTGTCAGCATCAGAAATCACAGGTGCGGTGCAAGTGATGTCGCCAACGGTTCTAAAGCGTACTTGCATATTCACGACTTGTTCACCAGCTTTTGGCACATTAATCACTTCGCCATTGGTCAGTGGTACGTTGGCGGGCATCATGGCGCCACCACGCATAATAATGTCGCGTTGATGCGAGAAGTAAATGCTAGGTAAGCCTAAGTTTTCACGTTCAATGTATTGCCAAACGTCCATCTCAGTCCAATTGGAAATAGGGAATGCACGAATGTTTTCGCCTTTGTGGCTTCGTGCGTTATACAAATTCCATAATTCAGGACGTTGATTTTTAGGATCCCATTGTCCGAATTCATCTCGGAAACTCATGATGCGCTCTTTGGCGCGTGCTTTTTCTTCATCGCGACGTGCACCGCCGATACAGCAATCAAAGCCAAATTCTTCAATCGCTTCTAGTAAGGTTACCGACTGATGTTTGTTACGCGGTTCATCGGGTGTTTTAAGCACGACGGTTCCGCGTTTCATGGAGTCTTCTACTGAACGCACAATCAAGCGCTCGCCTAATTCTTCAGCGCGTTGATCGCGGAAGTTAATGACTTCTTGGTAATTATGGCCAGTATCGATATGCATCAGCGGAAAAGGAAAGCGGCCTGGACGAAACGCTTTTTCGGCAAGACGCAAAATGCAAAGAGAGTCTTTGCCGCCCGAGAATAGCAAGACAGGGTTCGAGCATTGGCCAGCGACTTCACGTAATATGTGAATGGCTTCGGCTTCTAACCAGTCTAAGTGACTTAACGTTTTTTTGGATGTGGTCATAGTTGTATACAATTTAAAATTACTTTTGACGCAAAGCCTTCACTTAACGTGAAGCCCGCATTCTTTGGATGTGGGGTCTTCCCACCACCAGCGTCCGGCACGGACATCTTCACCCATGGCAACGGCACGTGTACAGGGTGCACAACCGATGCTTGGATAAAACTGGTCATGCAATTGGTTATAAGGGACGTTAAATAAACGAATGTAGGCCCAAACTTCTTGCTCAGTCCAATCACTTAAAGGATTGAATTTTTCAAGTTGATTGCCAGCATCGAATTCACGGGTAGGTAAACTAGCACGCGTGGTGGCTTGCTCCGCCCGCATTCCTGTAATCCATGCTTGCTTACTTGCCAATGCACGTTGTAATGGTTCAACTTTACGCATATGGCAGCAAGCTTTACGCAGTTCAATACTTTCGTAAAATGCATTAATGCCTAGGGTGCGCACATAGTGTTCCACTGCGTCATGTCGAGGAAAAAACACCACAGGTTTTGTTTGGTAGGTATTTTCCACTTCACCCATCAGCGTATAAGTTTCTACAGGCAAGCGACCTGTGTCGAGAGAGAATATCTCTATAGGTAACTGTTCTTTCATGATGATGTCAGTTAACACCATGTCTTCAGCGCCGTAGCTATTAGCAAAGGTAATGGCTGAGAACTCGCTACTTGCAGACTGCAGTAGTTGCAATACCTGTGCGCGTTTAGTCGTTACAGTCCTTACCAGTTCGTCTGTCAACTTAGGCGAAGTGGTAGGGTTGCTGGCTGCAGGTTTAAGCATGCTGAGTTGACCATTCATGCGCGATTCAGTCTACGCACTTTCATGCGTGGCTCCGATTTAATCTACGCCAAACAGGTAAAGTTTCATCTACCGCACCTTGATAAGGCTGACTGAAATCCTGAAGGCTAGACAAAGCATCTTCAGCTGAACGGTCTGCGCGAATTAAGAAGCTACTAAAGCCAGAGCGTTTAAGAAAAAACAATTGGTCGCGTAATACATCACCCACCGCACGTAGTTCGTTTTTGTATCCATAGCGAGTGCGCAATAAATTACCCATGGTAAAAATGCGACCATCTGGAAAACGTTCTACAAAAACAGCGATGAGTGGTAATTCGTTAATGTCAGAAAACGTTGCAGCCAAAGATTCTAATGGTTCATGTGTTGCAATCAATATGCCGATTTCTCCAGCAGCCATACGGCCTGCCAGTTGTGCAACATTGGCTTGCCACACAGTTAAAGGCAACAATATTTTGCCAGTGGCAGGGATTTGCGTTGCCGCAATTTGTTCTGGAGAATAAGTTTGTTCTCCGGTCAATTTAAAAAGTACGACTTTACCAGCCTGCTTTTTAACGACTTCCTCACCCAAGCTAGGTGGGGTTACGCGCGTCCATTCATCAGCAACAATCCCATTATTTTTAATTAAATTGCTCATGCTGCTTCCTTCTCCGCATACACATGGGCTTTAAACGGCGCAATGCCTAAACGACGCACAGTATCAATAAAGCGTTCTTCATCAGTACGTTCTTTTAAGTAGACTTCAATTAGACGTTGCACCACACCAGGCATTTCTTCTGCTGAGAATGAAGGGCCGATGACAGAACCAATGCTGGCATCGTTACCTTGTTTGCCGCCGATGGTGACTTGGTACCACTCTGAACCATCTTTATCTACACCTAAAATGCCAATGTGACCAACATGATGGTGACCGCAGGCATTCATACAGCCTGAAATATTCAGTTCCAAATCGCCAATATCATGCAAGTAATCTAAATTATCAAATTGCATTTGAATCGCTTCAGCAATCGG
>NCGC01000065.1 GCA_002281475.1 Methylophilales bacterium 28-44-11 | reverse complement strand
AGTCAGCGGACAAACCGTGAGTGTGAACTACGCCACCAGCAATGGTACAGCTACAGTGGGTAGTGATTACACCTCAACCACTGGTTCACTGACCTTTGCCCCAGGCGTGATTACGCAAACGATTACAGTACCGATTATTAATGACACTACTGCAGAGTCAAGTGAAACATTCAATGTGGTACTTTCTGCACCAAGCAATGCAACAATCGCTACTGGCACAGGTGTAGGTACGATTATTGATAATGATCAGCCGCCAAGCATTGATTTGGATGGAAATAACTCTACTGCGGCAGGCAATAACTACGTTACTTCTTATACAGAAAATGGCGCTGGCGTGTCGATTGCAGATACTGATATTGTAATTACGGATGTTGATTCAACAAACCTTGCCAGTGCAACCATTACGCTGACCAATGTGCAAGCGGGCGATGTGTTGGCTGCAGGCGGCATGCCAGCAGGTATCACTGCTACGGTGGTAGGCAATGTGGTGACATTGACAGGCAATGCCTCATTAGCCAACTATCAAACGGCAATTCGTGCCATTACCTACAGCAGCACTAGTGAAAACCCAAGCACAGCGCCACGCACCATCAACGTAGTGGTAAACGATGGGCAAAGTAACTCAAATACAGCGGTAGCGACGATTAATGTTATCGCTGTGAATGATGCGCCAATTGGCGTTGACGATGTGTTCAATGGCGCCAATAGCGTGGTGGAAGGTACCACTGTTGTACGTGGCAATGTGATGAGTAACGATACAGATGTGGATTCACCAACGCTGACAGTTGCACAATTTGCAACCAATAGTGGCGCTACGGCCACCAATGCCAATGGCAGCAATACCATCACCACAGCTTTAGGTGGCACGGTGGTCATGAATACTGATGGTTCGTTTACATATACTGCACCTGTGCGCAACCATGCAGATGCCATTTCAGACGTGGATACCTTTGTTTACCGCGCTACGGATGGCAGCTTGAATTCTGAATGGACCACTGTCAGCATTGATATTGCCGATTCTGCGCCAATTGCCAACAATGACGCAGATAGCGTAGGTATTGGTGGTAGCACTACGGGTAATGTAATCACAGGTGCGGGTGGCGCCACGGCGGATAACCTCAATGTGGATACACCACATAGCATTACCAATGTCACGATTGCAGGTGCGCTTTCCAATACATTAGGTGCAGGCAATATACGTACTATTTTGACCAATAATGGTACTTTGGTGATAGATCAAGATGATGGTAGCTACACCTATACATCAGCGTTATCCAATCGCCAAGTAGTCGCAGGAACAAATGGCAATACACAGGCTGTGTGGACAGCCGCTGGTATAAGCACTTATGGTTTTGATGGAGCTAGCCCGCAAACAGGGGCAAACTTAAATACTGCAACTTTGACGGCTACAGCGGCAGGCATTGTAAGATACCGTAATATTGGTGGAATTGATGATGACGGATTAGGCGTGGAAAACTCTTCCGGCACGACAACTAGTTCCAGAATACAAAGTGGCGAACATTTAGTGATGGATCTTGGGGCTGGTTTTGGCACTACTTCTGCCAGCGTAACACTTACAGACTTGGGAACTGGTGAGGTTGCAACATGGCGCACGTACGACGCAAGTGGTAACTTTGTTGCCACCGGCACAATATCTGGTAATGGTACGAATATACAAACCAGTACAATTACCACTGGTGCCACTTTCCGCTATATTCAGTTTACATCTTCTGGTGCCACTTATCGTATTGATGGTTTATCTGCGGCACAAGATTTAAGTAGCGTCAGCCCTGATGTCTTTACTTATACCTTGGCTGACAGTGATGGTGATAGCACCACCGCCACATTGACCGTGACTACAGATACTAATGTAAACGCGATTGCAGATAATGCAACAGTATATGAGGCGGCGCTTGCAACGGGTACCCAGTCTGCACTGACGTCAGAAACCGCAACTGGCAACCTGTTAGCTAACGATACTGGCGTGAGTGGAACAACTGAAATTACCAACGTCAACGGTGTCATTCCAGTAGGCGGTGTCATTACCATTTCAGATGCTACTGGCACTCTGGTGGTGTATACCCAAGCTTCCGGTGGTTTTGTAAAAGGTGATTATGTTTACACGCTTAATTCGGCGACTACCGAAGGTGTGAATGATGCGCCAAGCTTTAGTTATGTGCTGACCAACACCTTTAATGGGCAAACCAGTAATTCAACCCTCAATATTAATATCTTAGACGATGCACCAGTGACTATTGGTGATATTACGCAAACACTGACTTCGCCTTCACTCACCACATATAACTTGGTATTGGTGATTGACCGTTCAGGCAGTATGGCATTTGACGCTGCAGGCCGTGCTTCTTCAGATCCATTGTTTGATCCAGCCAGTGCACGCATGCTAATTGCTAAGGACGCATTGGCAGAATTGGTAAGCAAATTTGACGGTTTAGGTAATGTCAACGTCAAAATTGTGGACTTTTCTTCGGATGCTACCGAAACTAACTGGTACATCGATGACACAACTGGTGCGATCAACTACATCAACAATATTCAACCAACTGGTGGAACACAATACACCACCGCGTTGAACGAATTAATGACGGGTTACACACAACCACCGGCAGATAAAACCTTGATTTACTTTGTGACAGATGGCGACCCAAATGCTAATTTTGGACTGTCTACGACTTCAACTCCAACCATCGCGCAATGGGAAAATTTTGTGCAAAACACCACGGCAATTGGTAACACATCCCCATCGATTGCATTTGGTGTGGGCATTGGGCCCTCAGTCAGTTTGGCGAATCTATTGCCGATTGCTTATCCAAATAACGATACAGATCCAGTCGACGGACAGGAAGATTACGCAATTCGCGTGGTCAATCCATCTGACCTGGCTACTTCATTGTTAGCAACCGTTGATGGGGGTCTTGTTGCGGGTACCGTTTCAGTGGTTTCAGGTGCCGGTAGTACGAGTGGCTTCTTGCTGGGCGCTGATGGTGGTAGCGTGCAAAGTATTATGGTAGATAGTATTACTTATAGCTACGTATCAGGTGGTCCAACCAATGTCACCATTAACACCAATAAAGGTGGTCAGTTAGAGGTGGATTGGCTTACAGGCACTTACACATACAGTTTAGTGGTGAACGCTACCATCCAAAACCAGCAGGAAATATTTGTAGTGACTGCTGTGGACGGTGATGGCGATACAGCAAGTTTGAATTTGGTAATTAATCTCGATTACATTGCCAATTTAGATGCAAACCGTGACACTATTTTAACTAATGTGACAGCAGGCACGCCAATCAACATCAGTTCAGCATTGTTGTTGCATAACGACACCCTGGTGAATGGAACAGGTAGCATCACGGGTACGAGTGGTGCAGTTAATGGCACTGTTAGCGGTACTAGCAACATAGTGTTCAATCCAACTGCAATTACTGCTAAAACAATTCAAGTGGAAACAGAGGCACTGTTCAATGGCTCTGTATACGACAACGTTTCTTTCCAAATGAATAATGTGCGTGAAAACGCTATTGATTTAACTGATAGAACACGTTTCGGTACAGTGTTGCCTGGGGGACAAGCTTGGGCAGTGGATGTGGCAGGTAAAACACAGGTGTTTAGTGGCCGAATTGCAAACACCTCTACTGATAAAGATATCGATTATGTGAAAGTTAGTTTGCTGGCAGGTGAACGCATCTTTATTGATGTGGATAACCAATCTCAAAACATGATTGGCGCTGTCGAGTATTTTGATATCAACGGCACCTTGATCAGCACAAGCTTAGCAACAGCAGGTGGTGCACCTAATGCCTACTTCACAGCGCCAACGGATGGCGAATACTATATACGCGTAGAGTCCTCAGCGAGTGGTACAACGGCAAGTACAGATTACAACTTATTGATTACACTGGACCAAATTAATGGTGCAACCGATGAACACGGTCAATTTGACTACACCTTAAATTCGGGTAGTGGTACTACTGGCGCAACAGCGGATATTTACTCTGTAGGGGGTACGATTATTCGTGGTGGCGATATTGACGAGGTAATTATCGGTGGAAATACCAATGACACCCTCTACGGCAATGGTGGTAACGATGCAATTAATGGCGGGACAGGTGATGATACCCTCTACGGTGGCGACGGTGCAGACCGTTTAGAAGGTGGTCAAGGTAATGACACACTTGATGGAGGCAACGGTAATGATATCTTGATTGGCGGTGCGGGTAATGACATCCTGACAGGAGGCAGTGGCTCCGATACTTTTGTATGGCAATTAGCTGACAATGGAACTGTAGGCGCTCCTGCTAGCGATATCATTACTGATTTCAATACTGCAGCTAACGTAGATAAACTTGATTTGCGCGATTTGCTACAAGGTGAAACAGCTGTGGGTGTGGGTGCTAATTTAGATGACTTCCTGCATTTTGAAAAAGTGGGGGCAAATACGGTGCTGCATATCAGCAACACTGGCGCATTCTCTTCAGGTTTTAATGCAGCGCAAGATACACAAGTGATTACTTTGAATAATGTCGATCTAGTCACAGGATTTGCTGACGACCAAGCCATTATTCAAAACTTGTTGACCAATAACAAACTAATCACGGATTAACACTTAATGGACGAATAAACGCTTTTTATATCATTTGTGCAATCTTTTTAGGGTTTAGACCATTCGGGCTAAACCCTTTTTCTTTACTTGCTAAGTTTTGTATAGTATATTTTCTCGAGATTTTGCTACTAACTCAATGATTCCAATAATATAATAAAAAATTCGCGAATATTCTTAATGAAAAAAAATGGTAGGCTGAGGCAATTTGCTCTATTTGCAACACTTTCATGGTTTACGCTCAATGCTTATTCCCAAACCTTAACCACCCTAAAAGAAATGGTGGAGCAGGTCATCACCAAAAATCCAGAGGTCCAAGCGAAATACCACGAGTACACGGGTGCCGGGTATGAGACTGAGGTTGTGCGTGGTGGCTATTTACCAAAAGCAGATATTATTAGCTCTTACCGTCGACAAGAAGAGATAGATGGTGGGTTTGGTAGAAACAATGGTACCAATATTCCAAGGTCGAATAATGAGTTAGTGCTCAGACAAATGATTTTTGACGGGTTTGCTACACCCAATGAAGTGAGCCGTCTTGAGTTTGCACAGCGCGTACGTTACTACGAGCTACAAAGTGCTATGCAAAATACCACATTGGAATTTGTGCGCTCTTATGTGGATACCTTGCGTTATCGTCAGCTGACAGATTATGCAAAAACCAACTATGTCATTCATAAGCAATATTACGAAAAAATCAAAGAACGTGTCGATGCAGGCGTAGCGAGACGTGTAGATTTAGAACAAGCCGCAGGTCGTTTAGCGTTGGCAGAGGCCAATTTGCTAACGGAAACCACTAACTTATACGAAGTCACAGCAAGGATTCAACGTTTATTGGGCGAGTTGCCCCCAGAGACATTAGAAAAACCAACGTTTGTAGAAGGTGAAATCGAATCAAGCTCTACTGATGCATTGCGTGTTGCGTACCTTTCCAATCCAGATTTACTTTCTACGATTGAAGACATACAAGCCACGCAAAAAGAAGTGAAAACAAAAGAAGCACGTTATTTACCAAGATTTGATTTACAAGCGCGTAAAAACTTGGGAACCAGCTCCGATGGTAGGAACAGCACTGCTGCTGCTGATTTACTAGAAATCACGATGAACTTTAACTTGTTCAATGGTTTTTCTGATAAAGCTTCTATTAGCCAAACTGTAGAAAAACTCAATCGATCCAATGATTTGCGTGAAAAGGCATGTGTTGATACCCGTCAAATCGTGACCATTGCATACAATGATATTCGTCAGTTAAAAGAACAAATCACTTACCGTGATCAACACCGTGCGTCTATTGAAAATGCACGTGAAGCCTATCAAAAGCAATTTGATATTGGCCAACGTACACTCCTAGATTTATTGGATACAGAAAACGAATATTTCCAAGCAAAACGTAGTTTTGCAAATACTGAGTACGATTTAATGGCGGCTTATGCGAGATTGTTTGCAGGTCAAGGCCAATTGGTCAATCGAATAGGCTCCACAAGAGAAGGTTTGCCCGACGTAAAACGTGAGGATTATGCAGATGCAGCTATGATTTGTCAGGCTGTAGCCGCAGCACCGGTGACGATAGATAAAGCAGCTATTTTGGCTGATGCCCAACCGTTGAATGTGACCAATCGTCAAGTGATTAAACCGATGGATAGAGCCGCAGTTGCAGCTGTACCTGTTGCGTCTTCTTGCTCCCCTGAAGTAGTGACAGCCCAAGTGAATAACTGGGCCACAGCATGGCGTCAAAAAGATGTAGATGCTTACATGAAATTATATTCAGACAAGTTTAATCCAGAGCCACCACTCACAAGAGAGCAGTGGGAAAGCCAGCGTAAGCAGAGATTGACATCGCCAGGCAAAATCAATTTAGCACTTTCAAATGTGCAGGTCACATGCGATGGCGATAAAGCCAAAGCGACCTTTAACCAAGATTACAGTGTGACCAACTATAAACTTCAAAAACCAAAAAATAGCCAAGGTTGCGAAGTATGTAATGCAAAACGTATTGCAACAAAAGGTTTTGCTGATAACGTAAACAAAACGTTAGAGTTAGAACGTTCGAGTGGCGAGTGGAAAATCCTGCGCGAGCTAGTTACCCCATAGTTAACCTTGCTTGTTAAAAAAGCACCGCCTAGTGTGGTGCTTTTTTTATGAGCTCACGGTGATGAGAGTTAACTGAACAAATTTTCAGCAGATATACGCGCCTGTAAACGCTATAAGCCTAAAAATAAATGACGAAAATATGAAAAAAATCGCCCGATAAACGCAAAAATTAGCGATACAGTGATAGAATACGCTCCGCAACAAATTCTGTAGTAATCACTCGCCCGGGTGGTGAAATTGGTAGACACAAGAGACTTAAAATCCTTGGATTCTCCACCCGATTCAATCACTTAGAATAAACATTGACCGTACCTAGACTTGATTATCTGAAAGGTTCCCTATAAGAAACAATCACTTAGCAGAAATATCAAGGACTTACGAGCTGATGTACACACCTTAGCGGAGATTCCTACTTAAGATAATTCTTAAGATACTCCAGTAGTTATCTAGTAGATTACCTTAAGACTTCTTATAGAGAGGTCTTAAGGGGTTCTATTAACATAATAGTACCTATGACGTAACAATAACCATTAGGAGAAATACACATGAGTACCCTAGAAGAGAAACAAATAGCATTAGAGTCAGAGATGGGAAGCATGGGCGTAGCGAGTTACTTTAAGAACCTAGAGAAGCAAGGACAAGCTGAGAACGTGGTAGGTATGACGTTACTTGATAACTCCCTTGAGCCTCTCATAGGTAAACTTAAAGAGTTCTCTGAGTCCACTAAGTCAGGACAAGCTAGACGCTTAGGCTCCACAGCTAAGTACCTAGAGATGGTAGGGTACAAGGAGGTAGCTTTTCTTACGCTCCGTAGAGTAATCAATGGTATCTCAGGTAAGGAACGTATGGTTTCAATGGCTGAGGCTATCGCTACGTTACTTGAGGATGAGCTTAACTATAGAGTGTTCCGTAAAGAGGCTCCTAGATTGATGGATGCTATTATGCGTAACCTTAAAGCTACTGCTGCAAACTACAATCATAAAAAGAAAGTCTTGATGGGTGCTAAGACTAAGCTCGCTGGTATTGAACAGACAAAATTACCTGAGGAGATTAGACTTAAGATTGGTATTAAGCTGATAGAGTTAGTGGCTGAACTTAACCTATGTAAACTATCTACTCACATTGAAGGTAAGAACAAGACTGTTATCTATGTCGAAGCTACTGATTCATTACAGGTATGGTTAGCCCTACAGAATCGTAAGTGTTCTTTACTATCTCCAGTATTCTTACCGATGGTCTCTAAGCCTAAGGCATGGACTAACATGACTGATGGTGGTTACCTAGAGACTAAGTTAACCCTGATGAAGACACGTAACAAGAAGTACCTCGCTGAGTTAGATGAGGTAGATATGCCTGTAGTGTATGACTCAATCAATGCACTTCAAGATACCCCTTGGATAATCAATAAGGATGTCTATGGTGTCATGAAGGAACTATGGGATTCTACTGGTGGTGGTATCGCTAAGATGCCTTACCGTGAAGGTAAGCCTATCCCTCAGAAGCCTATTGATATTGATACTAACCCTGAAGCACTCAAGGCATGGAAGGGTAGAGCCTCAGCGACACACAATGAGAACTTCAAGAACCGTAGCAAGGTAGTAGCATTGACACAGAAGCTATGGTTAGCTGAGAAGTTCTTAGATGAGGATGCTATCTACTTCCCTCACGTTATGGATTGGAGAGGGAGAGCCTATGCTGTACCCGGCTTTGTTAACCCTCAATCGGATGACTTCGGTAAGGCTCTCTTACAGTTCTCTGAAAGTAAACCTCTAGGTACTGAAGGTGCTGATTGGTTAGCGATTCAGTTAGCTAATACCTATGGCTATGACAAGGTAGACTTTGCTAGTCGTATCGAGTGGGCTAAGGCTAACACTGAAGCTATCCTTGATTCAGCTACTAAACCTATTGAAGGTAATCGCTTTTGGTTACAGGCAGATAAGCCCTTCCAGTTCCTGTCAGCTTGTTTTGAATGGTTAGGTTATACCATGCAAGGGGAAGCATACGAAAGTCGCATAGCGGTAGCCCTAGATGGTTCCTGCAATGGTCTTCAGAACTTCTCAGCTATGCTTAGAGATGAACGAGGTGGTAAAGCGACTAACCTAGTACCTTCAAGTAAACCTTCAGACATCTATCAGGAGGTCGCTAATGTGGTACAAGGGTTCATTGATGAGGATGCTACTGATGTTCATGTAGAAGCCTTGATATGGAAGTCAGCTTTATACCGTGATGGGGATAAGTACATCACTAAACCGATTGGTCGTAAGTTAACCAAGCGTAACACCATGACTAGACCGTACTCAGTCACGGATGGAGACATTAAGTTCGTAGGTACTGATGTAGACATAGCTAAGGCAGCGTATTACCTAGCTGACCGTAACCTTAATGCTATTAGTACCGTAGTAGTAGCTGCTGAGGCTGCAATGAAGTGGTTACAAGATGTCGCTAAGGTCGTAAGTAAACAAGAGATAGCTGTAGTGTGGACTACTCCCATTGGTTTACCAGTGAGACAGTTCTATACGAACAATATAGCTGAGATAATTCAAGTATTCATAGGAGGTGAGCGCACTAGAGTACAGTTTAACAAACATGGTACTGAGCTTAACAGTCGTAAGCAATCCGCTGGTATCTCACCTAACTTTGTGCATAGCTGTGATGCTGCTCACATGATGTCTACAGTATCTCTATGTAAATCTAAGGGTATCACCAGCTTCAGTATGATTCATGATTCCTATGGGGTTCATGCTTGTGATACTAGAAGACTCGCTGAGACACTACGAGAAGCCTTCGTGATGCAATACTCAGTCGATGTACTAGGTAAGTTCAGAGATGAGATTGTTTACCAGCTCACCAATGCAGGAGGTGAGGAACTGGTGAAGGACATACCACCCTTACCACCTTACGGTACACTGGATTTAACTACTGTATTAGACAGTGAGTATTTCTTTGCCTAAATAGTATCTACGAGGAGAAAGTATCATGGATGATAAGTTATACAAAATGTGGTGGTACATGGTGATGTATGGAGCGAGTGTAGAAATACGCTGTAAACGGTTAGATTCAGAAAGAAATCAATAACTTACACGCTGATGTACACACCTTAGCAACGAGAACCTCCAAAGTTCCCTCCCTCAAACCCCTTCGGAGAAATCCCTAGGGGTTCTTTTTATTCAAGGAGCTACAGATTAATACACCTAGCCCTCGCACTGTTCGAGACCAAATCAACAGTACCAATGTTAATGCAGGACAAATCGTAGCCTTCAAGTTACTGGATGGTATCTCTCAAGAGAAATCCGGTGACCAGCTAGTAGGTGTCTCGATGTTGTTCCTGATGATGTGTGAACGATACAAGCAAAACCCTAGAGATGTTCTCGATGTAGGTAGTCGAGTTCTCTATGACTCCCTTTCGATTGGTCGTGGTGAACATACCCGAGCGATTAAACAATTCCTCAACATGGAGATTAAAGACTGATGACAGCCTATCAAGAACGATTACTAGATGAAGCTAAAGATATGTGGGAGCGAGGACATCGTATTCCTACACACCTTTATGCACTTATGGCTCAGGAGGGGATGGATGTACAAACCCTAGAAGAAACTTACTACAAGGAGTAATACAAATGATTCAACAACAAGTAACGATGGTCACTGAGAACGCAGTAATGAAATCAGGTAAGTGCGCTTTAGTAGGTACTAAGACTGACTACAAACTTACTGATGATGAGACAGGATTGGTCATGAACCATTCACTGTTCGCTCCTCGAGCTATGCGTCTAGTAGACCGTAACAAGTATGACAAACCCCATCAATCAACTAAACAACTTAAAGGTAAACATTAATGGCTACTGAAAAGAAAGCTAAAGCAGTACGTTACACATCCCCTAAAGGTGTGTTCGTATATCCATACTTAGTAAAGCCTGACTTCGGTCAAGGTCAATTCGCTAACACTACAGGTATCTACAAGGTCAACTTACGATTGACTGAAGAAGAAGCTGCTCCAATGTTAGCTAAGTTACAACCGCTATTCGATGCAGCAGTTCAAGAAGGTGAACAGAAGTTCGCTGGTCTGAAGGTAGAAGCTCGTAAGAAATTGAAGTCTCTGACCGTAACTGAATTGTTCGATGTCGAGTATGACAAAGAAACTGAAGAACCTACAGGTACTATCGTATTCAAGTTCTCAACTAAAGCGAGTGGTAAGAACGCTAAGGGTGAAGCATGGAATCGCTCTATGCCATTGTTCTCAGCTTCAGGTAAAGCTATCAAGCCTACTATGGTGGGTGGTGGTACGATTGGTAAGGTCTCATTCGAGGCTTCTCCTTACTTCGTTCCTGCTACTGGTGTAGCTGGTCTTAAACTGTACCTAGTCGGAGCGCAAATCTTAGAGTTATCTGAGGGTGGCTCAGGTGGTAGTGCTGATAGCTATGGCTTTGGTGCTGAAGAAGGCTACGATGACCCTAGTGAGGCTGAAGAGTCTAGCGATTTCTCTGATGAGTCAGGTGATTCAACTCCTGATGATGAAGACAACTTCTAAGAATCGACACTGGTCTTCTGCTGTACGTCAACGAGCTATCGCTGAAGGTTACCGTAGTGGACTTGAAGAAGTCACAGCTGATTACCTTACCTCTAAAGGGGTAGGGTTCAAGTATGAAGAGCTAGTCATAGGGTACACTGAGCCTGTCAAGACTCGTAAGTATACCCCTGACTTTGAACTACCTAATGGAATCATCATTGAGACCAAGGGTAGATTCCTCACCAGCGACAGACAGAAACACCTCTTAATCAAAAAGCAATACCCACACTTAGACATTCGCTTTGTCTTCAGTAACTCTAAAGCCCGGCTCTCGAAAATCTCAAAGACTACCTATGGTATGTGGTGCGAGAAGAATGGCTTTAAGTTTGCAGACAAAGTGATTCCTGAAGAGTGGCTCAAGGAAGTTCGTGAAACAACCAAAGGTAATTAACCATCTTGTAGTTCACTGTTCCGCTTCACGCCCTAAATCAAAGACCGACATCTCAACGATAACTAGAGACCACAAAGCTAGAGGCTTCTCTACTATTGGGTATCACTACGTTATCTATCGAGATGGGTCTGTGCATAAGGGGAGACCTGATACTGAGGTAGGCGCACACGTTACCGCAAGGAACGTAGGCTCACTTGGTATCTGTCTAGTGGGTGGACTCAACGATGACTCAGGGAAACCTGAAAACAATTTCACAGAAGCTCAGTTCGATTCACTTCGACAGCTTCTATTCACACTCACAAAGCAACACCCCCAAGCCAAAGTATTAGGACACCGAGACCTATCTCCTGACCTCAACAAGAACGGTAAGATTGAGCGTTCAGAGTGGGTAAAGGAGTGTCCTTGTTTCGATGTCCGTACATGGTGGGGTTAACATAAAGGATTAAGCAACATGAACAGTCTTAGCAATTTATTAGTAGGTTCACGCATTGAAGTAACAAGCCCTTGGTTATCAGGTGGGTTATACACCATCGGTTCCCTAGGGGTCATTGTCAATAAAGACCGTGATAACAGTGGAGCGGATATTAAGTTCGATGATGGTAAGTTCGCATTGCTTCGCGCTGATGAGTTTGAAGCAGAAACTCCTAAGACACCCTTAGAGTTAGCTAAAGGTAATCTCGCTAAGACTCAAGCTGCTTACGATGAAGCCTGTGCAATTCTTGATTCCGCTAAGGCTGCTTTCAAGTTAGCTGATGAAGCTCACGGTAAGGCAATCGAAGCGCATGACAAAGAGGCTCGTAAGTTTACTGAAGCTGATGTTAAGAACTTCATGACAGTGAAGGTACGAGGTCATAACGAACTACGCATTATGCACATTACCGATGAGGACATTCGATTCTATGAGGCTAATGGCAGAATCGCTAACCGTACCTCACGCGACTTCCTGATTAACTGTCTCAATCGTAACTACGAGAAGACTGACTTAACCATCTCTGCTTAATTCCTAACACAATCACAAAGGTACTCCCATGTTCAAAACAATTTTTAACTTCTTCTTCCCTAGCTCTGTATCAGGTGTGATGGGTTCATTCCAAAAGACTGTAGACAACTTGAATAAAGTGTCAGTCCGTAATGCAGTTAAAGCAGAGAAAGCTCGCGCTAAGTCTGATGACCTGTACGCTAAGGCTGAAGATGAATTGGCTAAGGCTGACCACAAAGCTGAAGCTGCTTACACAGAAGCATTGGACAAGAACGGTGCTAAGTTTGAAGCAACAGTAGGTAAGTCTGAAGACCACTACCGTAAGGCTGAGGCTCACGATGCTGAGTCTGTAGCTGCTGCTGCTTTGGCTGCTCGTATTTCAAAGACATTCGGTTTAACTGAATAGTCTCTTCGAGGGAATCTTTAACTAGGTTCCCTTTTCTTTTACTTCCTTCTTAGGAGAAACGATAAATGACACCACAAGTACAAACCTTACTGAATCACTTGAAAGCTCACGGCAGTATCTCACAAGCTGAGGCAGGATTAATCTACAAGATACGCTCGTTACCTAGACGTATCTCTGACCTGAAAGAGTTAGGTCACAATATCACACGCGAGTTAAAGAAGGATGCTACTGGTCAGCGTTATGCGCGATACACATTGGTTCCACCTCCAGCTGTACCTAAAGTAGGTGACCGAGTTAAGGTAGTTAGTGAAGGATATGAAGCTAAGTCACGCATATTTGATATTCAATATTATACAAAAGGCATGACAGGTAAAGTCATTGGTACTCATTCAGATGGAGACTACCGAGTAGCTTTTGATAATAACCCTAACCAAGACAACGGCTCTTTATGGGTTTCTAAACAAGACCTAGAGGTAATCGCTTAATGTTAGAGACTCAAATGCAACACGCCTTCAGAAAATTCTTAGGCATCCCTCCAAGTAACAAACCAAGTAACAAGCCTATGTGGAACGCTACAGTTTCATACAAGACTTATCAAGTCCTTAAACGTCAAGGGGTATTAGCATGATTCGTGGTCTATTCGGTTTAGTAGTTATTTTCGCTGGTCTCGCTTTAGTGTGGGGCTGGATTCTCAACATCTTAGCTATCGCTGCTACAGCTGATGCAATCACAGGGTTATTAATCCTACGTGTAGTGGGTATCTTTATGGCTCCCCTTGGTGGTGTCTTAGGTTACATCTAATCATGATGAAGCAGGACTCTCTCAACGAAGGTACATACAGTCACAAAGAGTCCTGTCCTTCATGTGGAAGTAGTGATGGTCTAGCAGTTTATACCTCAGGTAGTACCCATTGCTTTGTATGCAAGAAGACTACCTCAAGTCCTGATAACCCAAAACCTAACACAAGAAGGCAGAGTAAAATGGCTGGTGATTTAATATTAGATGGTGCAGTAGAAGCTCTACCTAAACGAGGAATCTCTCAGGAGACTTGTGATAAGTGGGGTTACAAAGTAGGTAAACATAAGAATGGTAAGACCGTTCATATCGCTAGTCACATTGTCGATGGTCAGGTAGTAGCACAGAAGCTACGCTTTGCTGACAAGACATTCTCAGTAGTGGGTGACAAGAAGCAGATGGGTCTCTATGGGAAACACCTATGGAGAGATGGAGGCTTACGAGTAGTCATTACTGAAGGTGAGATTGATGCGTTAACAGTCTCTCAAGTACAGAATAATAAGTGGGCTGTAGTGTCATTACCCAATGGCGCACAAGCAGCTAAGAAATCTATCCTCGCTGACCTTGAGTGGTTAGACAAGTTTCAAGAAGTAGTCCTCATGTTCGATAACGATGAGGCAGGACAAGCAGCTATCGAAGAGTGTGTCTCTATCTTTACTCCCGGTAAGTGTAAGGTCGCTAGGCTTCCCCTTAAGGATGCTAATGAGATGCTCATGGCTAATCGTGGTCAAGAGATTATCTCAGCGATATGGGATGCTAAGGTCTATCGCCCTGATGGAATCGTAGCTGGTACTGACATCACTCTTGAGTCACTTAAAGATAATCCAGTGGTGGGCTATGAGATTCCCTATGCGACACTCAACGAGAGAATCAAGGGAATCCGTAAGGCTGAGGTAATTCTATTCACAGCTGGTACAGGTATCGGTAAGTCAACTATCGTTCGTGAGATAGGAGCGCACTTCATTAAGGCAGGACTATCACTAGGGAATATCTTTCTCGAAGAGTCCTACAAGAAGACAGCTCAAGGCTTCATAGCGATTGACTTGAGTGTACCTCTAGGTGTCTTAAGGAGTAACCCTGAGTCTATCCCTGATGCAGCTCTATCTGAGTCTCTCTCACGGATGGTCAGTAACGGTAACACATACTTCTATAACCACTTCGGTTCTCTCGACTCTGATGTACTCATCTCAAAGATGAACTACTTTGCGACAGCTCTGAATGTGGACTTCATCTTACTAGACCATATCTCTATGGTTATCTCAGGACAAGAGAGTTCTAAGGAAGGTGAACGTAAGGACATCGACATACTGATGACCAAGCTACGGTCTCTAGTAGAGCGTACAGGGGTAGGTGTAATTACTATCGCTCACTTAAGTAAGGCTAGTGGTACATCACATGAAGAAGGTGGTCGAGTAACACTTAATGACCTTCGTGGTAGTGCTGCACTCAAGCAAGTTCCTGACACCATCGTAGCACTAGAGCGAGACCAACAATCCGAAGACCCTAATAGAACAACTGTACGAGTTCTTAAGTGTCGCGAGTTCGGAGAGCTAGGTGTAGCTGGAGAGTTACTGTATGTGCAGGAGACAGGTCGCTTATTAGATGCTCCACCTTTCGAGGCTGAAGAGGAAGGTAAGTTTTAATAACACAATCTCGATAGGGAGATAATGTCACAAGAGCAGTTTATTTATCTAGATACTGAAACTGATGGGTATCTAGAGAACACTACAAAATTACATTGTATGGTACTTAAGATTCGCGGTAACTCTATGCGATTCAATGACCAACAACAGTTCACCTTCGGTTCCGCTAGTACAATCAATCAAGGCTTGAAGTACCTGATGGAATCTAAAGAGCGTATCGTAGCTCACAATGGTATTAAGTTCGATATACCAGCTATCAAGAAGGTCTACCCTTGGTTCGAGATTGATGATGCGAGGTTAGTAGACACCTTAGTAATGTCTAGGGTTATGTTTACTAACCTCTTCGATACAGACCCTGTACTAATCCGTAAGGGAATCTTACAGCCTCAGATGATAGGGAGACATTCCCTTGAGGCATGGGGTCAACGTATAGGACTTCATAAGATTGGTTATGAGGGAGGCTTTGAAGCATGGTCTCAAGAGATGGAAGACTACTGTACTGGTGACGTAGAGACTCTTGAGGCAATCCATAAGTATTTCATGAATCAGAATTGGAGCGAACAATCTCTGAAGTTAGAGCATGATGTCGCTTTGATTGTCGCTAGGCAGGAACGGAGAGGGTTTAACTTCAATGTTCATGCAGCGGTAGAGCTATACACTACACTCGCTAAAGAGCGTATCGAACTAGAAGACTCCCTACGCATTACCTTCCCTCCTTTCTATGTGAAGGATGGTAAGGGTGAGTTCATCCCTAAGACTGACTCTAAGAAGTACGGCTATGTAAAAGGCTGTGCTATCACTAAGGTAAAACTTACAGAGTTCAACCCGTGGAGTCGTGACCATATCGCTATGAGACTTCGTAAGCTCCGAGGCTGGAAACCCACAGAGTTTACTAATGATGGTAAGCCTCAAGTGGATGATGCAATCCTAGGTAAGCTCCCATACCCTGAAGCGAAACTCTTAGCTCGTTACATGATGGTAGGTAAGCGTATCGGTCAGGTAGCTGAGGGTGAACAAGCATGGTTAAAACTACAGAAGGATGGAATCCTATACGGTAGTGTGATTACTAACGGTGCTGTCACTGGTCGTATGACTCACAGCAAACCTAACCTAGCTCAAGTACCAGCTGTATACAGTCCTTATGGTTCTGAGTGTAGAGCCTTATTCATTCCTCGTAAGGGGTATGTATTGGTAGGTGCTGATGCTTCAGCCTTAGAGCTACGCTGTCTAGCTGGTTACATGGCTGACTTCGATAACGGTGATTACATTACAGTAGTAGTCAGTGGTACTAAAGAAGCTGGTACAGAAATCCATACAGTCAATCGTAAGGCTCTAGGGATTGAATCTAGGGATGTCGCTAAGACTTGGATATATGCTTACCTCTATGGTGCTGGAGATGAGAAGCTAGGTACTGTGCTAGGTTACCCTAAGGGTGCTGAAGCAGTTAAAGCTGGTAAAGCATCTCGAGCTAAATTCTTAGAAGCTATCCCTGCTAT
>NCGC01000225.1 GCA_002281475.1 Methylophilales bacterium 28-44-11 | reverse complement strand
ATTTTTGACGCGGTAAAATCAAGAAAAATTAAGCATTTAACCCTGCATTTACCGTTAGCCAATGGGACTTTGCAAGTCTCGCTCAATCCATTTGATTGTTGGAAATTTTGGCGTCAACCGCAAACCTTTGAAAAGCTTGCCCAACACTATGTCCAAAGTCATTAAAACACGTTCCTTTTCATTGCAGCAGGCGCAACAATTAACTGATGCAGGCGTGAATCCACTCATGGCTAAACTGTTGGTCGCGCGAGGTGTCGAATCTGCTGAGAGTTTAGAGAATACACTCAAGCATCTCATACATCCTAGCCAATTGCTCAATAGTCATGCCATGGCGCAGCAATTGGCGGAGTGTATCGTACAACAGCGACAATTATTGGTGGTGGGGGACTACGATGCAGATGGTGCGACGGCCACTGCTGTCGCGGTAAAAGGGTTGCGTGGCATGGGTGCGCAAGTGGGTTTTTTAGTGCCAAATCGATTTGAATATGGCTATGGACTTACTCCAGAAATAGTGGACCTAGCCCATCAGTCTTCTCCTGATGTGATTTTGACTGTCGATAACGGGATTGCTAGTGTGGATGGGGTTGCCCGCGCGCATGCGCTGGGGATGCAAGTATTGATTACGGATCATCATTTGCCAGCTGATATCACGCCGGATGCTGCTTGCATAGTGAACCCCAATCAGCGTGGATGTGATTTCCCCAGTAAACATCTGGCAGGGGTGGGGGTTATGTTTTACGTATTGATGGCGTTGCGCGCAGAATTGATTTCTCGTGGCATGATGGTGGCGTCACAGCCTTATCCACTGGCGGAAATGCTTGATTTAGTGGCCTTAGGTACCGTCGCTGATTTGGTCAAACTGGATCGCAATAATCGCATCTTAGTTGAGCAAGGTTTGCGGCGCATTCGGGCTGGAGCTGGCTGTGTGGGCATTCAAGCCATTTTAAAATGTGCTAGTCGAGACATGCACAAGGTCACCGCCCAAGACTTAGGTTTTTATGTTGGCCCACGGCTGAATGCGGCTGGACGTTTAGATGACATGACCTTGGGCATTCGTTGTTTATTAGCAGACAACATGCAAGAAGCCATGCATTTTGCGCAACAATTACATAGTTTGAATA
>NCGC01000064.1 GCA_002281475.1 Methylophilales bacterium 28-44-11 | reverse complement strand
CAAACAACATACACACTGGGAATAAATAGCGTAAATATCATTAGGCCAATCGCTTCGTGCGTCCAATGAGGTAGTTGCACCATGCCAGACTCTTTGTAGAACAGTAAGGTGTTACGAAGGACGTTGGCGATAACGACCAAGATGCTTGCCAGCGTGATGTTGACCAAAGTTCTGGATGTTGTTGCGTTATTTAAATTAGAAAACAATGCACCTAAATACAAGCCTATCCACAGCATGGCTATGCCGGCACACGGTGCATCAATCAAAATGGTGTTACCGTTCCACCACAAGCTAGCGCCCGCAGGCGTTGTGTCAGTGCCCAGCATAGATAACAGCATGCTGGTACTTTGCGCGCAGAACCAGCGCAGTGGGTAGCCCACGTAAAAATTCAGTGATGCTACCAATGGCAACGACAGTATCGCTAAGCTAAGTAAGGGCAAGAGCTTACGTTGGGCTGGCAACATGTTGGCAATGAACACGCTGCAACCCATTAAAGCAAACGCGGTAGCGATGATGGGTGGTAACCAACCCCAAGTGGCGGTTGCCGTGATCATGCAAAGTGCGGTTGCGCTGAGGGCCGAGGCTTGGGGTATGCGCAACTTAGCTTTGTCGATCAACACGAGTGCGACAAGGGTGGCTAGCGCCACGATTCCCCAAGGGTCATCAGAGCCATCGCTGGTGCGGCGCACCATCCACAGCCAATGTGGCCATGCTGCTAGGAGGGTGCATGCAAACAACGCGCTGATGACATAGGGTTTTGGCATGGTGTGTTTTAAGTGCATTGTGTGCATAAACATAGCTTGGGTTTACCTTGTTTAGTGAGTGTTGCTTTGATCAGCATCGGGTTTGCGCACTTGCTGTTTTCTGCGGCGTAAATACGCGCCCATGCCCCCAGCCAATGCAAACATCAGGTAAAACTCAGGTTCTGGCGTGCTGGGTACTTCTGCACCAACTGCCAGCTCACTCACCCCTTGCGGCAATGGCAATGGTTGGTTCACCGTATCGGCAGTTTCTTTGGTGCGCACAATGTGATCAACCGCAATAAACGAGGTGTATTGAGTGAGCAAGTTATATTGCAAGCCTAGCTCTGTGATTTGCTGAATGGCTTGGTCGTTTTCGCCAGCAAACAATTTGGTGTAGTCGTCTAGCTCTGCAATTTTTTCGCGTGCCCATAAATAGCGCAATGCTGCATTGTCTGGTGAAATCATGCTGTCTTGAATGTGTGCGGTGATGTTAGCTTTGCCGTAACCAGTCAAGCCAGACACTGCAATGCTACCTTGTGCTTTGCCACGCCATTTGCCTATCACCACAATTGGGCGGTCGGCATACAAGTCACGTAGTTTTTGCGGTTGAATGTCGTAAGCGTCTAAGCCTTTGATGTCGAGTGATAAGTGCGTCCATACTGGCTTTTCTACATATTGCTTAAATTTTATGGCGGCTACTTTTGCTTCTTCATCGTTCGTCACAATAAACGCTTCACCCTCACCTGCATGGGCAATGCCTTCCATCAAAAAGCGGTTTACGTCCGAACCAATGCCAAATGAAAACACGTTGGCTTTATTTAAGTTGTTGCGGATTAAATCAAACGCCTCTTTTTCTACCGTCACGTAGCCATCGGTAATGATGACAAAATTGCGTGAACGCACGGTTTTATCTAAATTTTGGTCGATTTTATCCATGCTTAAGGCTTGTCTTAATGCAGGCAATAACTCGGTACTCCCGCCTGCATATTGTTGGTTAATAGCGTCTATTGCATAGTCAATATTCTCTGCATTGGCACGGAGTGAGTGCGGTGCCAATACGGTATTACCACCAGAGAACAACATCACATTAAAGGTATCGGTTGGGCGTAAATTGCCCACCATGTTACGCAGTAACGTTTTAGCGGTATCTAAAGGAAAACCACCCATCGAACCAGACACGTCCACAATAAAAATATATTCACGCGGCACAATTTCAGCGTTAGTCACGCGTTTTGGTGGCTCGATCATGGTCATAAAGAAATTTTCACCCTCGCCTTGGTAAAGCAACGTGCCAGATTGAATTCGGTCACCTGCCAAGCTGTAATTTAAAATGAAGTCACGGTTGCCATTGGTGGTGTTGGGTGGAAGTGTTAAGTTGGCGTGTTGTTTATCTGGTTGCGCAATATTTACCTGATGCGACGTGCTATTGATGTTTTGTAATGGAATCGGTGTATGGATATTTACATCCATGGCAAATGTGTTGCTGTTGGCCTCGCTAGTCTTTAAGTAGGGCGTTTGTACCCATGGCTCTTTTACACCGCTGGGGCTTTGCCCATTCACAGACTCTGTGGCTCCGTTATAGCGTGGACCGACGACACCAGGGTACACAAATTCATACTTGCCAGAGGTGGGGATAATGGTTTCGGTGTAGTGTAATTTCACTGCAATATCGTCACCCGGCAAAATGTTAGCCACATTCATCTGGAACACGTTTGGACGCTCTTGCTCTAGTAAAGAAGCACTTTTGCCTTCTGATTTTGCCTGTACATATTCTGCTTTGGCTTGTTTTTTCTCGCGGATTTTGGCTTCTATCACACGGTCACCAATCTGCATTTGCAAGCCATACACTGCTGCATGGGTTGAGGCTGGGAACACATATTTGGCTTCTAGCGGGCGGGTGCCTTCATTTCGGTAATGCTGGGTCACCACCACATCGGCAATCACCCCTGTGATATTCACTTTTACATCCGTCGATTTAAGCGGTAGTTGATCAATGCTGGGGTCATTACTTTTTACAAAAAAATAGGGGGATAAAGTTTTTTCAGTTTGGGTGCTGGGGTTGGTATCTGCATAGCTGGTGTGAGATAACAGCATTAAGCTGGCAGAGCCGGTAGATGCCAATATGAATGCGCATCCTCTTAGTATATTCATGATTCACTCCTTGTAATTGGTGCTCAATTTGCACAAGGGGAAGCATGCGCTGCTAGCGAGAATTCACTGGGAACTCCGTGAGAAATGCGTGTGAAATTTGTGTGAAGATGCGGTTTAGGTGTTACTGATTTTAGGCAAGGTCAAACGCGCGATTGCGCCGCCTTGCGCATGATTGGCGAGCACGATTTCTCCGCCATGTAAGTGCGCGATTTCACGCACAAACGGTAGGCCCAAGCCTGTACTTTTTTGTCCGGAGTCCGGACGGCGTAACGAGTAGAACTTTTCAAAGATGCGGTCTAGCGCATATTCAGGAATACCTTGACCATGGTCGCGAATGCTAATCACGCATTGCTTTCCTTGGGTTTCAATCTGGGTTGTGATCACGCTGTCTGGAGGTGAAAAATCAAGCGCGTTGGCCAGCAAGTTGGTCAGCGCGCGTTGCAGTAAAAAAGCGTCGCCCATTACAGTAATATCTTCTTGCGCTATTAACTCGAGCTTGATTTTTTTACGCTCGGCCATGGGCGCTAATGCCTGCATCAACTCTTGCGTCAAACCTACCATGCTGACGGGATTGGCTTCATCTAAGGTATGGCGTTTTTCCAAGCTGGACAACTCAAGCAGTCTATCGGCCAGTTCTTGCAGGCGTAGCGCCTGATGATGAATGTTATCGGCAAAGCGTATTTTTTGCGTTTCTGCCATCGGTTCGCGCAATAATTCAGCAGCGCCTCTAATTGTCGTGAGTGGACTTTTTAGCTCATGCGTCAGTGCTTGCACATATTCCTCGGTATAGCTCCGGCCTGCCATCGCATCGCGCATGTCTAAAAATGCGCTTTTAAAAATGGTGCGTAACCTGCGTAAGATTCGGACAGGATGGGTGAGTTTTTCTTGCTTAAATACCTGCACAATATCGCGTGTGAGCTGTGTAGGGCTTGCCAGCCATACCGTGATCACAATCAACAAGATTAAAAAGGCCATCAAGGTAATCAGCCCAACATTCACCAATTTTTGTTGGGCAGAGGTAATGAGCTCATGTTGAGATGACACCGCTTTACCCACACTGACCGCGCCAATGATTTGATTGTTGCTATCGTGAATGGGCGCAGCCACATACATCACGCTGCTTTTGGGGTCGTTTTCATCGGTGCGTGTGGTACGTGCGCCGTACTGGCCAGACAGAGTCATGTGTATATCGTGCCAAGCACGAAAATCCTCCCCTGTTTTTTCGCCTTTTGAGTCATACACCACCGTGCCATTACTATCGGTGACAAATACACGCAAATTGACGCTATGCTTAGTAATGGCGTAAATTTTGGCAGTAAAGCGTCGGCTATACAGGTTGTCGAAGACATGATTCATACGCGAGGCGTCTATCAGCGATTCAGATGCATCGGCTTCAATCCATGCCGCCATGATATAGGCGGTATCTACCAAGGTTTCTTCCGCAGATTCACGATAGCGAATATCCAAGCCCGAACTCACCGTATATAGCAGCGCGGCTACACCCAGCGTAAACAGCAAGATCACACTTAAAAAAATACGGTTACGTTTGCTCATGTGTACAGGCTATTCTTTAAGTGAATAGCCCAAGCCGCGGTGCGTCAAAATCGGGTCTGTCTCTGCATTCACTATGCGTAGTTTGGCACGGATAAGCTTAATGTGCGCATCCACAGTGCGCTCTAAACTCACATCCGGGTGCTCCCACGCTTGGTTCATCAATTCTTCACGTGTGAATACGCGCCCGGGTCTTTCGCACAGCACTTTAAGCAAACGGTACTCCGTGCGCGATAGCTCAAGCATCACCCCAAGATATTGAATACACTTGCGCTCTTCATCAATAAAAAAGTTGTTTTGTTTGCGTGGGTGACTTAATGGTGGCGTCTCTTGCGATTGAGCATGCTGCTTTTGTACACGCCGTAACACAGTACGAATGCGCGCGCACAACTCACGTGGGCTAAAGGGTTTGGCAATATAGTCATCGGCACCCAGTTCCAGCCCCACAATGCGGTCAATCTCTCCTGAGCGCGCCGTTAAAAAAATCACCGGCAACAAATGGTTAATTTGCCTAAACACCTCAAAGCCGTTGATATCTGGCAGGCCAACATCCAATACAGCTAGATCAAAACTTTGTTCTTGAAGGATATCAATCGCATGCTGGCCAGTGCTTGCCCATACCGTTTCAAAGCCATCGGTATTCAAAGCATAGGTTGTGGTTTCTGCAATGCTAGGTTCATCTTCTATCACTAATATGCGCTGTGTCATGATTTATGTACCATCATTTGAATATTTTAGTTGTTCTTATTACAATTTTTGCATGTTCATTGAATATCGATGGTGCCCATTCAGCGCATACACCTGACCGTAATATTACATACCTTTTAAATTGCACATAGGGCGTCGAGGGCGACTACACGCTGTTTAATTACTATGACCAAACTAATTTTAGCATTAATGAGGCTTAATCCACCTTTAGACGATAAATGGGAATAGACTAAGCTTAATTAATGGAAAAAGCGTATTCCAATCAATGATTAAGCCTAAAACCAATTTGAACTCCAATCAAAAACCTAAAGCATCTAAAAGCTTGTCTACTCTCGTTGCGCATAGTGAATCCATCAAAGAAATGGTGCAAGACTGTGCAGATGATTTGTCTACTGTAAACACGGTGCTCAAGTTAGAATTGACCAAAAATCATCCCCAACAATCCATTAAAAATGCGATTGATAAAAACTCCACAGTTGAAAATAAAGTGCAGTCTGCTGTGGATGAACTTGCTATTGTGAATAATGCGTTAAAAGAAGAAGTGGAAGAACGAGAAAACATTGAGCAAGAGTTATCAGCAGTCAGAAAAGAAAAAGACATCGCCACGCAAGCGTCTCTGCACGATATTTTGACAGGGTTACCCAACAGGGCTTTATTCATTGACAGGCTAGAACATGGATTGGATCAAGCGAAGCGCCAAGGATGGAATTTAGCAGTGATGTTTATCGATTTAAATAAATTCAAACAAATTAATGATGAACATGGTCATGAAGTTGGCGACAAGGTGTTGATTTGCGTAGCCAACCGACTCAAAGACTATACTCGCAGTGACGACTCTATTTGCCGGTTTGGTGGAGATGAGTTTTTGTATCTGATGATGCAAATAAAAGACGAGCAAGCAGTGAAGAAGATCCTTAAGAAGCTTATCAAAAAAATAGAGTTACCCTGCCAAGACATTGCAATTAACATATCGATTAAGCTCAATATTGGCATTTCACTTTTTCCAAAAAATGCAGACAATTCCAAAGATTTAATTAAATATGCTGACGACGCCATGTATTTGGCCAAGCAAAACAATATCAGTTTTGTGTTTGCATGATTCATTACGTGCAGGCACATTACATTCGTGACTGTTTTCATTCAAATCAAAAAGTCATACCAGATCGATTGTTAAATTATTTAACATCCAGTGAAAGAAAATCAAAAAGCCAGCATCAACTGGCTTTTTTGAAATTAAGCGCTACATGATGCAACGCTAGCTTAAGACTATGTTCTCCATGGGTGTTTTGGCATATCGCATTCACCACAACGCGTAGCACCTGCTACGGCTACAATATGGTCATTTTCCACCGTATCACCACTCACGCCAACGGCACCAATTAAGTTGCCTTCTTTATCCACAATCGGCACACCACCGGGGAATGTAATGAGGCCATCGTTAGAATGCTCAATGCCGTAAAGCGGTGAGCCTGGCACAGAGAGTTTGCCAATTTCGCCAGAGGGCATCGCAAAGTAGCACGCTGTTTTGGCTTTTTTAATGGCAATGTCGCTACTGCCTACCCAAGCATCATCCATGCGTGCAAACGCTTTGATGTTGCCGCCAGAATCAAGTACGGCGATACACATTTTTACGCCTAGTTCGACTGATTTTTTTACTGCGCTATCGACAATTTGTTGTGCTTCATCAAAAGATACGTGCATGCAATTCTCCAATATTATTTGTGTTAAGACGAGGTTGAAGCCCCGCTATAAATACGAGTTTAATAAACCCGATTAGTTGCTAATTCTTAAAAGAGCTTAACAGGTTTGGGTGCTTAAGGGGTTTGTTCTTTATCAAGCCAACAGTACTTTTGGGCATGCGAAAAACAAAAAGCCAGCATGGCTGGCTTTTTAAATCTAACAGGTTCCCACTGGTGCGGGAATGGTAACGCCAAATGAAAAGTTAAACCTTTTGATATACTTCGCTACCTTTTTTTACAAACTCAATGGCTTTTTCTTGCATGCCTTTTTGCAACGCCTCCTGTTCGCCAATGCCTTGCTCAGCCGCATAATCTCTTACATCTTGCGAGATTTTCATGGAGCAGAAGTGAGGGCCACACATTGAGCAGAAATGCGCTTGTTTTGCACCTTCTTGCGGCAAGGTTTCATCGTGGAATTCCTTTGCTTTTTCTGGGTCGAGGCCAAGATTAAATTGGTCTTCCCATCTAAATTCAAAGCGCGCTTTACTTAATGCATTGTCACGAATTTGCGCACCGGGGTGGCCTTTGGCTAAGTCTGCCGCGTGTGCTGCAATTTTGTAAGTGATAATACCTACGCGCACGTCTTCTTTATCTGGCAAGCCTAAATGCTCTTTTGGCGTGACGTAACACAACATGGCACAACCGTACCAACCAATCATGGCAGCACCGATGCCAGAAGTAATATGGTCATAACCCGGTGCGATGTCGGTAGTTAAAGGTCCTAAGGTGTAGAACGGGGCTTCACCGCAATGCTCCAGTTGTAAGTCCATGTTCTCTTTGATGAGGTGCATTGGCACATGGCCTGGGCCTTCGATCATACATTGCACGTCATGCTTCCAAGCGATTTGAGTCAGCTCACCCAATGTTTTCAATTCCGCAAATTGTGCTTCATCGTTGGCATCGTAAATTGAGCCTGGGCGTAAACCATCACCCAAACTAAATGAGACGTCATACGCTTTCATGATTTCGCAGATGTCTTCAAAATGCTCATACAAGAATGACTCTTTATGATGTGCTAAACACCATTTCGCCATAATCGAACCACCGCGAGACACGATGCCAGTCATGCGTTTTGCGGTCATTGGAATGTAAGCCAAGCGCACACCCGCATGAATCGTAAAGTAATCCACACCTTGTTCTGCTTGCTCAATCAAGGTGTCGCGGAAGATTTCCCAAGTGAGGTCTTCGGCCTTACCGTTTACTTTTTCTAGGGCTTGGTAAATAGGCACAGTGCCAATCGGCACAGGTGAATTACGGATAATCCACTCACGTGTTTCGTGAATATTTTTACCAGTCGATAAATCCATTACCGTATCGCCACCCCAACGCGTTCCCCACACCATTTTCTCCACTTCTTCTGAAATAGAGGATCCCAATGCAGAGTTGCCGATATTGGCGTTGATTTTCACCAAGAAGTTACGGCCAATAATCATGGGCTCGATTTCTGGGTGGTTAATGTTTAATGGAATAATGGCGCGACCACGTGCCACTTCATCACGCACAAATTCTGGCGTAATCACTTGTGGAATGCTGGCGCCAAAGTGCTGGCCTGGGTGTTGAGTTTGCAACAACTCGCTCATGTGCTCACGACGTTGATTTTCTCGAATAGCAATGTATTCCATCTCTGGTGTTATAATGCCTTTGCGTGCGTAGTGCATTTGGCTCACGTTCATACCTGCTTTTGCGCGTAATGGCTTGCGGTGCAAGTTAAAGCGCATTTCTGATAGTTCTGGGTCTACCAAGCGTTGGTGACCAAACTCTGAGGTTGGGCCATCTAATTGTTCTACATCTCCACGTTCCATAATCCATGAGGCACGCAAAGCAGGCAAGCCATTACGGATATCAATATGCACGTCAGGGTCTGTGTAAGGGCCTGAGGTATCGTAGACGACAACGGGTGGATTTTTCTCTGCCCCAAAAGTAGAGGGCGTATCGCTTAATGAAATTTCACGAAATGGCACCCGAATATCAGGACGGCTACCTTCTACATATATTTTGCGCGAATTTGCAAATGGTTTGGTGGTGGCTAAGTCTACCGAGGCAGTTTCGTTGAGGAATTTGGTGAGGTTTTTATCGGTGGCGTTCAAGGCATGCTCCAAAAATAAATAATAGCGTAAGGAGCATGAAGGCGCTTCCCTACGGCGGCATTACCCGCATCAGGTTCGAAGGGTATATCTCACTGCCAACAACCTTGTTTATCTTTGAATGATTCTTTACCAATAAACAGAGTTGCATATAAAAGCAGACCCCTAGCAATCATTGAAATGTACGCGAAAAGTCGTTGAA
>NCGC01000063.1 GCA_002281475.1 Methylophilales bacterium 28-44-11 | reverse complement strand
TTTGCGCGACTCCCCTTTAGGTGTTTTGAAACCATCCGCATAACTGCCTAAATAATTGTCAACATTTTGATCCGACCATGCTTTTGCCCAAGCACTCACTGCATCCAACACTACCGTTTCGTCGTTTGCACTTGTATCTGCAGTCTTAGCTGGTTCTGGTTTAACTACCTCCGCTTTAGCCACAACCGCCTGCTTATTGTCAGCCAATTTAGTGGTGGTAGCAGACTTCGCCATCTCCACAGGTTTAACAGGCTCTTTTGCGGCAATAGCCGCTTTGCTTGTGCTTGGTCTTCCGCCAAATAAATCAGTAATCATCGACAGCTTGCCTTGCGCTCTCGCATTAGAGGTATCTAATTTAAATGCTTTGTCATAGGCTTCAGAGGCAAGTCTTGCATAAATATCACCCAAATTTTCGTGCGCAGTCGCATAACTTGGATGGGTTTTAATGGCAGTTTCTAGGGCCTTACGGGCTTTGTCATATTGGCCTTGGTCTGCATAAAGTACCGCAAGATTATTGTAGGGCTCAGGCAAATTTGGATATTTTTCAGTGAGGTCAACAAAGGCCTTAATTGCTTCATCACGCTTACCCAACTCCACCAAAATCACCCCTTTCATAAATAGGGCTTCGGCGTCTTTTGGATTCGCATTCAAATACGTATTCACTTTTTCTAACGCGGCCGCTTGATTACCTTGTTCTGAGAGCAAACTAATCTCTTTTAGCGCGGTGTTAGTACTACCTGCTAATGCGAAATTCCATGCAGAAAAACCGAGTGTGATGACGAATAAACTTTTTATAATTATTGTGCGCATTTGCTTATTGCCTTGGGAAGAATTGAAGATGTTCATTATGTTATACTTCAAACGATGATTGAATGCCTAATTCTATCAATAGCTTAGGCTAAACCACAATAGCCCGCTTGCTTAATCACTGATTAATTTTACTTTTTTCATATTGAACGATAATTTTCACAACGCTTACACATCTTAAATTCATCCATACTCGTATGTTAAAAATCCACAACTCCCTCACGCGCGAAAAACAAACTTTTACCCCTATCGAAGCCAACAAAGTACGCATGTATGTGTGTGGTATGACGGTTTACGACTTTTGCCACTTAGGACATGCCCGCGTAATGGTGGTATTTGACATGATTGCACGCTGGTTACGTGCCAGTGATTTTCAAGTCACTTATGTGCGCAATATCACCGATATTGACGACAAAATCATCAAACGTGCAAATGAAAATGGTGAAACCATTGATGTACTGACACAGCGTTTTATTGATGCCATGGATGAGGATTCTGCCAAGCTTGGCATCATCCGTCCAGACCTTGAACCACGCGCAACCCAGCACATTCAAGGGATGCTAGACATGATTAGCACATTGATTGCCAAAGGCCATGCGTACCCAGCTGCCAATGGTGACGTATTTTATAGTGTTCGTAGCTTTGAACATTACGGCAAACTCTCTGGCAAAAGCTTGGATGACTTACGTGCAGGCGAACGCGTGGAAGTAGACACCTATAAAAAAGATGCCATGGATTTTGTATTGTGGAAAGCGGCCAAGCCGAACGAACCTTATTGGCCATCGCCATGGGGCAACGGCCGGCCAGGGTGGCATATTGAATGCTCGGCGATGAGTGCTGAGTTGTTAGGCGCACACTTTGATATTCACGGTGGGGGGCAAGATTTACAGTTCCCACATCACGAAAATGAAATTGCGCAATCGGAAGCTGCTCACAGTTGCCAAATGGCGAATTATTGGATGCACAATGGTTTTGTACGGGTAGATGATGAAAAGATGTCCAAATCATTGGGCAACTTTTTTACCATCCGAGAAGTACTAACCAAGTATGATCCTGAAGTCGTGCGTTTCTTTATCTTGCGCGCGCATTATCGAAGCCCACTCAACTACTCTGATAAGCACTTAGATGATGCTAAAGCCGCTTTGACACGACTTTATACCGCCTTACGTGGGCATGAGATAAGTGCTTTTAACATTGATTGGAATCAACCGCAAGCCAAACGTTTTAAAGAAGCCATGAACGATGACTTTAATACGCCTGAAGCAATGGCAGTGTTGTTTGAGTTAGCTAAAGAAAAAAGTATAGAAGCGCTTTCTTTGATGAGGCAGTTAGGAAGTGTGGTTGGTTTATTGCAACGCAATCCTAATCAATTTTTACAGGGCCAACAAAGCGTTACATTAAATGAGCAATCTGCCACTCATGGGCATACAGCAGACAACGTTTCGCTGGATGCGAATCCAGATAAAGCAAACATTGATGCGTTAATAATAGCCAGAGCTGAAGCAAAAAAAGCCAAAAACTTTGCCGAAGCTGATCGTATCCGTAAAGAGTTGGCTGATGCTGGGATTATTTTGGAAGACACACCCCATGGCACCACTTGGCGCAGAAGCTAACCATGAATGCCAAGTATTATTTACTTGTCATCAACTAAACATTAGCTTGTCGAGCTCTGCTTTGCGGAATATTACCTATTAACAAATAGGTTTTATCTCCCAAAAGGTTTTTGATAAAGTTCACCAGCCAAATAGACATGATTAAAACGATACCACTTGCTAAGAATTGGAAAATTATATTTCCAGGAATATTTTGTAAGCTGTTGTTTAAAAAGTACTGGTTGAAAAAGTTAGAGGCCAGCTTACATACAGCAAGCACATATGCGTGAACAAAATATATACCAAAACTTGCATTTGCAGTCGTTGTAATCAATTCATGATGTGTGTACTTTTGGTATTTAACCAAAAGGCTTAAGCAAAAAAATATTAAGGCTAACTTTTGTAGATAACCTATTGTTTTAAACCCTGCCATCAATGCGAAATACTCTATTAAAAATAGACTTACAAACGCAACGAAGATTATAAAAATGATGTAATTCTTTACTATCGTTTGATTGACTAACTCTTTATACCTGCTAGAAAACATACCTAATACATAGATTGAAAGAAAATGCAGAAAGTTATCTGTCGGGAAAAGTGAGCGTGGCGTTATGAGGGAAATAATGATTAAGGAAGGTATGATCCAATAGGCTTCTGCATGTTTGTCTATTTGATAGAAAATAGGACCGGCCAAGAAAAACAAGGCAATGGTGGGTATAAACCACATAGGATAAATATGTAAGCCAAACCAGTAGTAATGGATAATTTGCAGCCATTCGGGCATTGCAATAAACTCTGGTTCAATATGTTTTGGTGAGATAAATACAAAATATAAAACCACAGGCAATGAAATCACAATGTAAGGCAAGATTACATTTTTGAATTTAGATACATAGTATTTATTTGTACTAAACTTAGCGGATAAATGTTGAAATAAATAACCAGAAATGAACACGAAAAATATCGTGCCGTTAGCGAAAAGGATACGCAGTATTTTCTCTTGAGTTTGATTGTTGTCCCATGAAAACACGTGCATGGTATGCAAAAAAACAATAAAAAATATGGCAAGCGCCCTAAAGGCATTCATGTAGTTAAGAAACATCTATCCAACCTTTAAGTACTCAGGTGGAAAACCTTAACATGGGCTATTGTTTCTAGATGTTCGGTAACGCACGCATAACTACTCAACTTTGATTGTGATGTATTCTGCTTGAAAGGACGTATTTAAATGAATTGTCGAGACGTGTTATTGGGGTATGCGCAAGCACGTGTGTAAACCAAAATCATAGATGTGCTGGATAATTAGCGAAAAACTTTGCTGGAGTTGTTCCGATTGGTTAAACACTTGCTGACGTGGTAATTATGCATAAATATACGCTACAAGGCACTTCGTGGCGCAGGACCTAATCAGACGGATATTTCATGACATGATTACGGCCATTGTTTTTGGCCATATACATCGCTTTATCTGCATGACTTAATAAGTCTTCCAAATTATCGCCTATATCTGACACGCCAAAACTGGCAGTCAACGATAATAGATTTTCTTGCGCCAGCACAATGGTTGAATTCATCATGGTACGTTTAAGATGATTGGCAATATCCTCTGCTTCTGCCACCAATGTATTGGGCAGTAGCACTGCAAACTCTTCGCCCCCAAAGCGGCACAACACATCCGATTCTCTTAAATTATTTTTGAGCAATTCTGCCAAACAACTTAACGCCAAATCACCAGAAGCGTGACCAAAACTGTCATTGATATTTTTAAAGTGATCAACATCCAGCATGAGCGCGCTCACGGGTTGTTGATTGCTTTTGCAATAATCAAACAATAAACGTGCTTTATCAAAGAATGCTCTACGGTTATTAAGCCCTGTCAATGCATCGGTGCGCGCCATATCCTCCGCACTCATTTTGGCTTTCTCTAAATCGTAAGCTAGCTCGAGGTTTCCATTAAACGTTTTTTGCAACAACATACTGGTAATGATGCAGGATACATACATGCAACATGCTGCAATACCCACCCAGAAGGTTTGCTCATACCCCAAGGTAAGTAACACTACAATCATGGGCACCAACGCTAAAGACACTGAGGCCATTTGCAAATAACGCAATGGGCTATACCAAGAAATAGCAGCACCTGCTAAGCCCAATGAAAAGGTATTTAAGATGAAAATTGCCGTTAAATTGTCTCTAGGCATAATCCAAATGAGGCCGGCACTCCATGACAAAAAGACCAATAGCAAACTAATCGCATAGGGACTTTCCCATTGCAGCACTTTACGACCTTGCGGATTGGTTTGCTTAAAGCGAGAAATAATGACGATACGCACCAGCGCAAGCAATAAAGTAATGCCAAACCATATGAGCAAATGTTGTCTATCTGCTAGCTTCCACAATGCTGCCACTAAAAACAAACCGGCGACTGCACTCAATATGATTGGGATGAAGCTGTGCATATATAGCAGCTTAATCTTTTCAATGTGAATATGCGTCTGTTTAGATTCCATCATATTTTACGTTCCAACCTATGGGTCAACGCTTTGATGTAGTGTTTATCATTATTTTTATCTTTTTAGTGTATCACATTATGCATTTCTCTAGATAAAGTGCATGCATATCAACCACATAGCAAGCGAAACTTTGGTGAATGCCTTATTGCCTACAATGCGTTAATTTACGCGCTTATCGAAACCGAATACGTTAAAATAAACCACTTTAATTATTATGGAATGATTGCAATGCCTGTTCAGTTAAGTGCACCAAAAGCCGAATCACTGCTCCCCGTAAAAGGCGTGCAATTAGGCTATGCAGAAGCCCATGTGCGTAAACCCAACCGTAAAGATGTGCTGGTAATCACTTTAGCAAAAGATAGCGCAGTGGCTGGTGTATTCACGCAAAATCGGTTTTGTGCAGCCCCAGTCACGGTGTGTAAATCGCACTTGTCTCAAGCCCATGGCATTCGCGCATTATTGGTGAACACTGGTTGTGCAAATGCGGGCACTGGTGAAGATGGCTTGTTACGCGCACAACAAAGCTGTGAGGCATTAAGTCAGCAATTAAATATTCAGGCCAATCAAGTGTTGCCATTTTCTACGGGGGTGATTTTAGAACCGTTGCCAGTAGATAAAGTGATTGAGGGCTTACCGAAGGCGATTGAAAACCTGCAGGAAGATAATTGGTTAAATGCGGCAGAAGCTATTATGACCACAGATATCGTGGCCAAGGGCACTTCTCGGCAATTGCAGTTGGATGGCAAAACGGTGACTATCACTGGGATTAGCAAAGGATCGGGCATGATTCATCCCAACATGGCGACCATGCTCGGTTACATCGCCACCGATGCAGCAGTGAGTCAGTCTGCATTAGAAAATATTATTCAATATGCGGTCAATCGTTCTTTCAATTGCATCACCGTGGATGGTGACACCAGCACCAACGACAGCCTGATTTTGATGGCTACACATTTGGCAGAAAATGCCATGATTACTGAGCAAAGCCCACACTTTATTGCCCTGCGCGATGCACTTACCGACGTAGCGATTGAGTTAGCACAAGCAATTGTGCGTGACGGCGAGGGTGCGACTAAATTCATGACCGTCAAAGTGGAGGGTGGCAAAGATGAAGCGGAGTGTCGTAAAGTAGCTTACGCGATTGCGCATTCCCCATTGATTAAAACTGCATTTTTTGCTTCCGACCCAAATTTAGGTCGCATTTTGGCAGCCATTGGTTATGCAGGCATTGATGACCTAGATGTGAATAATATAGAGCTTTATTTGGGCGACGTGTTAGTGGCCGAAAAAGGGGGACGTGCAGCCAGTTATCTAGAAGAGCAAGGTGCGGCCATCATGAAAGCGTCTGATATTTTAGTACGCGTAGTGCTCAACCGTGGCAACGCTGACGTAACGATTTGGACCTGCGATTTTTCATATGATTATGTAAAAATTAATGCAGACTACCGCTCATAAGTGAAAATTCATTTTTTAGATGCGCTGCGATGTTGCGCGGTACTCGAAATCCTCATGTACTAAATGTACATTCCGGTTTCTGTGTTCCGTGCGCCTTGCATCACAATCTAAAACTCTGAATTTACAAGCAATTTAATTCCAGACCAATTTAAAGATGAATCCACTAGAAAATTTAATCAATCGCGCTGAGGGCTTAATCACTAAGCTAGAAGCACTGTTACCTATCGCTAATATCCCAGTGGACTGGTCAACCATAGCTTGGCGCTGGGTAGCCAAATCCGGCAAAGGTGAACTGCAAGCCATTACCCATCCACACGCTATTCAATTGGACAGCATTCTTTTTGCTGACCGACAAAAAGCAGAGATTGTGCGCAATACCCGTCAATTTTTGCAAGGCTTGCCTGCCAATAACGTGTTACTTACGGGGGCACGCGGCACGGGAAAATCCACTTTGGTCAAAGCTTTGCTCACTGCTTACTCGTCCCAAGGCTTGCGCATGATTGAAGTGGAACGCCATGACTTGGTACACTTGGCTGAGATTGTCAGCTTAATTCGTGATCGTCCAGAAAAGTTTATTATTTTTTGTGATGACCTCACGTTTGAAGCGAATGACGAAGGTTACAAAGCACTTAAAGTAGTGTTGGATGGTTCGATTGCCAATACCTCGGACAATGTATTGGTGTACGCAACGTCTAACCGAAAAAACTTAATGCCTGAAACATTCGCTGATAATTTGCCCACCAAAAATGCCGATGGCGAAATTCGTCCCAATGACACAATTGAAGAGAAAACAGCATTGGCCGAACGCTTTGGGCTATGGCTAAGTTTTTATTCTTTTGATCAAGATGAATATTTGCAGATTGCAGCGAATTGGTTGACCACGTTTCAAATTGCATTCGATGCACATGCGCGTAGCGCGGCGCTAGATTTTTCACTGACACGTGGTGCCCGCAGTGGTCGCGTCGCCTACCAATTTGCGCGTGACTATGCCGGCAAACAAAAGTTAACCTCTTAGCATGATTAAACCAATCCATGTGGCTGTGGCCATTTTGCAAAAAAAGAATGGTGATTTTTTATTAGCCAGCCGTCCACAAGGTAAAGGTTGGGCAGGTTGGTGGGAGTTTCCAGGGGGGAAAATTGAGGAAGGCGAAGCACCCGAACATGCGCTTACACGCGAATTGCAAGAAGAGTTAGGGGTAACGCCAACCGATGTTCAGACTTGGATTTTGCGCAACTACTACTACCCCGCCACGCATGATGCCGAAGCTAAAACAGTGCAACTTCATTTTTTTTTCGTGTGGGCATGGGAGGGTGATGTCCAGCCCTTGGAAGGTCAAACCTTGGCATGGCAATCACCCAAACATATTCAAGTTGCGCCTATCTTGCCAGCCAATGCACCGATCATGCATGCATTAGCGCTTCCCGATATTTATGCCATTTCTAATGTTGAAGAGATGGGCAAAGGCCCATTTCTAAAAGCGTTAGCACTGGCTTTGAATCAAGGGCTGCAGCTCTTACAAATCAGGGAAAAGCATTTAAATGATGACGCGCTATCGTCGTTAACGCATGAGATATTAACGTTATGCGCCCCTTATGAGACTAAAGTGTTGCTCAATGCCGACATCGCAATCGCTAGAAAATTGGGCGTACACGGTATACATTTGAACAGTGTTTCTCTCATGCAAATGCATGAAAAACCAAGCAATTTATTGGTAGCTGCGTCTTGTCATGATGCCAATCAATTGGCGAAGGCTGAGCAACTAATGTTAGATTTTGCAGTGCTTTCACCCGTATTGCAAACACGCAGCCATCCAAGCGCAACCACTTTAGGTTGGACGCAATTTAAACAATTGGTGATGCACACTAGCCTACCTGTCTATGCACTGGGTGGCATGATGCCAGCAGATTTACCAACAGCTTTGCACTGTGGTGCACGTGGTATTGCCATGCAACGTGGCGCATGGCAATCTTAAAAATTAGTTAGCTTCTTTGATGGGCAAGGTAATGTCTTGGTGAGTGATTTGTTCTTTATCGTCTTTAAAGCATAGCGTTAGCGTCACGTTTTCTCCTGCTTTTAGTGCGGTTTTTAAACCAAATAACATAAGATGAAATCCACCCGGAGCCAACTTTTCTGGTTTATTTGGTTGCAATGTCAATACGTCAAGTTTTCTCATCTTCATGATGCCATTGGTCATACTCATGCTATGTATTTCCACTGCATCTGCCTGCTTCGTCTCCACATAAAATAACTTTGTTGCCTGCGGGCTTTGAAGAGTCATATAGGCAGCGCCCACTTTTTGACCAGGCGCTGAGGCACGTACCCATGCATCAGAAATTGCTACTTCGGCGAAAATTTGGTTACTGAATATCATGAACATCAAGGGAATGAATACGTGACGAAATATGGGATGCATAGTAAGGATGACCTTTAAAATGATTTTACTTTACTGAGTCTAGAATATATCTATTAACGATGCTGAATACTAAAAGACTACCAATGCCCAACATAATTCAGTTGGGTTGTTCGTCATCCAATGCAGGTGGCGTGGAATCTGGGATGCGGAAGCGTTCATTTGCCCAATCACCTAGATCTACCAACTGACAGCGCTTGGAACAAAATGGACGATACGGATTATCCGCACTAAATTCTGCGGGTTGACCACATTGAGGACAACTGACTACACGTTTTTTGGAGATGGCTGACAAGACTGACTGACCTGAAGATTAGAAATTACAAATGACCATTGAAAACTCAACATCATGATCACATTGTTTAGGTTTTTGTACAAAATCTAAACTATTAAATCGAATGTTAATTGCATATTTGTTTGCGCTGACTTCAGGAAAACAAGGCGAATCTTCGAT
>NCGC01000224.1 GCA_002281475.1 Methylophilales bacterium 28-44-11 | reverse complement strand
GCTTTAATTATCGACCACTGGGGGATTGTCAAAGCGGATATCGGCATCAAGGCTGGCTATATTTCTGCGATTGGTAAAGCGGGTAATCCTGATATTCAGCCAGACGTCACCATTGCCATTGGTGCAGGCACCGAGATTATTGCGGGTGAAGGCATGATCGTCACTGCAGGTGGCATTGATACGCATATTCATTTTATTTGCCCACAACAAATTGAGGAAGCGCTGATGTCTGGTGTGACCACCATGATAGGCGGCGGCACGGGGCCTGCTACGGGTACGTTTGCTACGACTTGCACGCCTGGTCCATGGCATATACATCGAATGTTACAAGCGGCTGATGCATTTCCCATGAATTTAGGTTTTTTGGGCAAAGGCAATGCCAGTTTGCCAGAAGAGATGGATGTGCAAGTGGCTATCCATTCTGATACTTTGAATGAATCTGGGTTTGTAGAAACCACCATCGGTGCGTTTAAAGACCGCACCATTCATACCTTCCATACCGAAGGTGCGGGCGGTGGTCATGCACCAGATATCATTAAAGCCGCTGGTTATGCGAACGTGTTGCCGTCCTCCACTAATCCAACACGGCCCTTTACGGTAAATACGATAGATGAGCATTTAGATATGCTCATGGTATGCCATCACTTAGACCCTTCCATTGCCGAGGACATTGCCTTTGCCGAGAGCCGTATCCGTCGTGAAACCATTGCCGCTGAAGATATTCTGCATGACTTAGGTGCGTTTTCCATGATGTCGTCAGACTCGCAAGCCATGGGACGTGTGGGTGAGGTGATCATTCGCACATGGCAAACAGCGCACAAAATGAAAGTGCAGCGTGGTGCTCTCAGCGAAGATTCTGAGCGCAACGACAACTTTAGAATCAAACGTTATATTGCTAAATACACGATTAACCCAGCACTAACGCATGGCATCGCGCATATCGTAGGTTCAATAGAGGTAGGGAAAATGGCAGACTTAGTCATTTGGCGTCCTGCTTTTTTTGGAGTTAAACCTTCTACTATTGTAAAAGGCGGCATGATTGCAGCGGCTGCAATGGGCGACCCTAATGCTTCTATTCCAACGCCGCAACCAGTGCATTACCGCCCGATGTTTGGCTCTTATGCCGGGGGCTTAAAAACAGCGGTGACCTTTGTCTCGCAAGCAGCATTGAAAAATCCTGAAGTAGCCGCCCTTGGATTGCAAAAACCATTGGTAGCCATTAGTGGTACGCGCCATGTGAAAAAGAAAGACATGATCCATAATGGCTGGATGCCGACTATTGATGTGGACCCAGAAACCTATCGTGTATTGGCGGATGGCATGGATTTGGTGTGTGAGCCCGCGACAGTCCTACCTATGGCACAACGTTACTTTTTATTTTAATTATGATTCACTTAACTGAACGCATTGCAGTCGCAGGTCATATTGACGACACTCTGGAGTTGCCGTTTGACAAACGTCAAAAAAGTCGTTTACGCGTCAAATTGGCATCGGGCCAAGAGGCCGCTTTGTTTTTAACGCGTGGCATCATTTTGCGTGGTGGCGATTTGCTT
>NCGC01000223.1 GCA_002281475.1 Methylophilales bacterium 28-44-11 | reverse complement strand
AGCCGCCATGACCGACGAAATGGAAGTGTGTGGATGTAACGGCGTGTGTAAAGGCACGATTGTGAAAGCCATTCAAGAAAAAGGCTTGTTCACCATTGACGATGTAAAAAAACAAACCAAAGCAGGTTCTAGCTGCGGCTCCTGTGTCGGCTTGGTAGAACAAATTTTAGCGTCAACACTGGGTGGCGGATATGCGCCTCCTTCTTCAGCAAAATCCATCTGTGGCTGTACCGATAAGAGCCACGAAATGGTGCGAGAAGAGATTCGCACACACAAATACCTCAATATTCCAGATGCCATGAAAGGCATGGGCTGGAGCACACCCAATGGTTGTGCTACCTGTCGTCCTGCCCTGAACTATTACTTAATTTCCACTTGGCCACATGAAGCCAAAGATGATCCGCAATCACGCTTTATCAATGAGCGTGTGCATGCCAACATCCAAAAAGATGGCACCTATTCTGTCATTCCACGGATGTACGGTGGTGTGACTTCTGCAGATCAACTACGCAAAATTGCTGATGTAGCAGATAAATATGCGGTGCCGATGGTGAAAGTCACTGGTGGTCAGCGTATTGACTTACTCGGTGTGAAAAAAGAAGACCTCACCAGCATGTGGGCTGATCTAGATATGCCGTCTGGCTACGCTTACGGTAAATCAATCCGTACCGTGAAAACATGTGTGGGGTCTGAATTCTGCCGTTTTGGTACGCAAAACTCGACGCAATTGGGCATTGACATTGAAAAAGCATTTGACCATATGTGGGCGCCACATAAAGTGAAATTTGCAGTCTCTGGCTGTCCTCGTAATTGTGCCGAATCAGGTATTAAAGATGTGGGCATTATTGGTGTCGACTCTGGCTGGGAGATCTATGTGGGTGGTAACGGCGGTATCAAAACCGAGGTTGCCCAATTCCTTTGTAAAGTCAAAACGGCCGAGGAAGTGATTGAATACTCTGGTGCCTTTATCCAAGTTTACCGTGAAGAAGCCCGCTACTTAGACCGCACGGTGCACTGGATTGAACGTGTAGGGCTAGACTATGTGAAAAAACGCATTTTGGAAGATGCAGAAGGACGCAAAGCTGCTTTTGAGCGTTTGCTGTATGCATTACAGGGGGCTGTTGATCCGTGGGCAGATCGTGTGAAAAAACGTGATGAGCA
>NCGC01000222.1 GCA_002281475.1 Methylophilales bacterium 28-44-11 | reverse complement strand
CCTGTCCCTGTCGAGCCTACATTAGGCAATTATTTGATTACCGCCCAAGACATTGCACCATTTATCACACCTCGCACCAAAGCCATTATGCCTGTGCACTTGTATGGCATGCCTGCAGAAATGCCTGCCATTTGTGCCTTAGCCAAACAGCATGATCTATATGTAGTAGAAGACGCGGCACAAGCGCATGGAGCAACCTTTGATGGGCAACGCATTGGTAGCCATGGCGATGTGGTGGCTTGGAGTTTTTACCCGGGTAAAAATTTAGGTGCGTTGGGCGATGGTGGCGCAGTCACAACACAAAACCCAGCTTTGGCAAAGCGCATCCGCCAATTGGGCAATTATGGTTCAACCATCAAATACTACAATGAGGAGCTAGGCGTCAATAGTCGTCTCGATCCTATTCAAGCAGCAGTGTTAGCGGTCAAACTTCAGTATTTAGATGTTTGGAACACTCGTAGGCAAGCCATTGCAGCGCGCTATCAATCTGCCTTTGTTGATTTACCGTTTGCTGTGCCAACGATACGAAATGGTGCAAATCCAGTATGGCATTTATTTGTCATCGCTACACCACAACGTGAAGCATTACAGCAGCATTTGACACAATCGGGTGTACAAACACTGATACATTACCCACTGCCACCTCATTTACAAAAGGCTTATCAGACACTCGATATGGCGCAGGGACAATATCCTGTGGCAGAGCAATATGCTAAACAAGTCTTGAGTCTGCCGATTGGGCCACAACTGTCCGATGCAGATGTAGAACATACAATAGATGCTGTCGGGGCATTTTTTAACTAATTGCCTATATTCTTTTATCACTTTTGTACCGGTATTTGACCTATTCAGAACTCCGTTAAACTTCATCTGTCCTAAAACTATTATTTCAATTGGAACAGTTATGTCGATTTCACGTAGTTTTTGGATCCTTTTGTTGGGTGGTATATCCTCATTTGCGAAAGCTGCTTGTTTAAACCCTACGCAATTGACCACACTTGCACAAAACGAGCAGAATTATTTAATCAACCGTATTCCACCTGCGTTTGGCCATGCCGTCACTGATCAGCTAGTCGTATTACAGGTCACAGAAGTGAGTGCAGATTCATGTACCGCAAATCTATCGATGACTATACCAGCAACGCATTTAGAGGAAGCGAATGCACTATT
>NCGC01000221.1 GCA_002281475.1 Methylophilales bacterium 28-44-11 | reverse complement strand
ATGCGCAATCATGAGAATGAAGTGATTGGCGTATTACAACTGATTAATGCCAAAGATTCTGCTACACAAGCCATCATCCCGTTCTCAGACTCTCATCAACGATTGGTTGAGTCGCTGGCTTCTCAAGCGGCTATTGCGCTTTCAAACCACCATCTCATCGAAGGCTTAAAAAGCTTATTTGAATCTTTTATCAAACTCATTGCAGATGCGATTGATGAAAAGTCGCCTTATACAGGTGGCCATTGCCAACGCGTGCCTGTGCTGACCATGATGTTGGCAGAGGCCGCCAATCAATCAGAGCATGATGCTTTTAAAAGCTTTACATTAAGCGCGCAAGAACTGTACGAGCTGAAAATTGCAGCGTGGCTACATGATTGTGGCAAAGTCACCACGCCTGAATCCATAATGGACAAGGCGACTAAACTCGAAACCATATTCGACCGTATTCATTTGATTGATGAGCGATTTGAATTATTAAAATCGCAACGTGAAGCCAACCATTTACGTAAAGTCGTTGAGGCACAGGCAAAAGGTAAACTAGTCAATCCCAAACATCTTGCCCATGAAATCAATGTGATAAAAAAACAGCTAGATGATGATAAAAACTTTATCCGCAAAGTCAATTACGGGAGTGAGTCGATGAGTACAGATGATCAGACGCGCGTGCGTGAAATCGCTAACTATCAATATCAAAATGAGGCGGGTCAGTCTGTTAAATTTTTAAGTGAAGATGAGACCAACAACCTAACCATTCCAAAAGGCACACTTACCCCAGAAGAGCGGCAGATCATCAATAATCATATTGTCGTGACCATTAACATGTTGGAATCGCTGCCTTATCCTAAGGGGTTAAGGCGCGTGCCAGAATATGCTGGTGGCCATCATGAACGTATGGATGGTACTGGATATCCTAAAGGCTTAAGGCGTGACCAAATGTCTATTCCTGCGAGAATCATGGGTGTAGCAGATATTTTTGAAGCACTCACCTCAAAAGATCGCCCTTATAAAAAGGCAAAAACATTGTCTGACACATTAAATATTTTAGGCAATATGAAGTTAAACCAACACATTGATCCAGATATATTTGATTTGTTTATTCGAGAGAAAATTTATTTGCGTTACGCTGAAATGTTTTTAGATTCAGAGCAGATTGATACTATTGATGAATCAAAAATCGTCGGCTATCA
>NCGC01000220.1 GCA_002281475.1 Methylophilales bacterium 28-44-11 | reverse complement strand
ACTCATTCCCAATGGCTCACGCACATCTTCTTGACCATCAATGATGAATTCCTGCGTCAAGATATGCAGAATTTGCTGATCTGCAGGCAACGCAATGGCTCGCGCTGTTTCCACCACTCGATCCACATCCATCTGTGAGACTTCTGCATCTTTAATTTTGACCATGCCATGCGAATTGAGACTTTTGACATGGCTGCCTGCAATCCCAGTAAATACAGTATTAATTTTGCAATCCGCCATCAATTCCGCTTCTTCAATGGCGCGTTGAATCGCTTGCATGGTGGAATCAATATTAATCACCACCCCTTTTTTTAAACCGCGCGAAATATGCTGCCCCAAGCCAATCACCTTGATTGATCCTTCTGGCAACAGCTCTGCCACAATGGCTACAATTTTTGAGGTGCCAATGTCCAGCCCCACAATTAAATTCTTATCTTCTCGCACTTTACTCATGTGTTTTCCCCACCTATTATTCACTTGTTGCTCATGCTGACGGCTTCTGTTCTTGTTGTTTCATATGGGCTGGCTTTCTAACGGCAAACCCATTTGGATAACGTAAATCTGCATAAGTCACCTTTACATTGAGTTGACTTAATGTCGTTACATACCCTTTTGCAAACTTTTCCAAACGCTTGGTCATATCGACGCGTCCCACCGCAATTTGCATCCCATCTTGCGTTTTAATTTCCCATGCACGCCTGGGTGAAAGTCGTACTTGGGCAATCTTTAATTTGGCAGGCTGTAAAATTTTTTCATACGTTGCATAGCCTTTTGTCACTTCTAACACGCCATCGCCTGGTCCAAAGAACACTGGCAATTGCGCATCTGATGCAGCATTAAACAGTTCGCCATGTGTATTCACCAAAGCTAAATTACCCCATCTTGCTAAGGCCTGATGTTCTTCAACACCGACCACGATTTGATCTGGCCAACGTCTTCTTACACTCACGCTACGTGCCCAAGGCAGTTTTTCAAATGCGTCACGGGTTCGTTCTAAATTCAACGTAAAGAAATTCCCTTTTAAATGTTTCGCTACAATCAACTTAATTTGCTCACGATTGACGTGTGACATATTGCCCTCCACGCGAACCTCCCTTAATGGGAATATAGGCAAATGCACCACCACAAATAGCACGCCATACAACATCATCACAATCGCAGTGGCAAATAAGAAATTGGCAATCCAATTCATCA
>NCGC01000219.1 GCA_002281475.1 Methylophilales bacterium 28-44-11 | reverse complement strand
AGTTAGGTAAGCGTGATGAAGCAATTAAGGCCTTTGTTGACCTCACTGAAAAATATCCAAACTTACCTGAGCCCTACAATAACCTTGCGGTACTTTACGCAGACCAAGGCCAATATGACAAAGCCCGTAAGGCCCTAGAAACTGCCATTAAAACCCATCCAAGTTATGCGACTGCGCACGAGAATTTGGGTGATATTTATGCAAGACTTGCCTCTGAAGCCTATGACAAAGCTTTTAAATTAGATACCTCTAATGCGAGAGCGCAAGGCAAGTTGTCGATGATTACTGATTTATTTGGTGGAAGACCAAGCACAAGCAAAGCGGCTATTGCCGCAAAAGAGCCAGTTAAACCTGCGGAGATAGCGAAGTCTGCTACCACCTCTAAATTGGCTGACAATAAACAGCCGGTTTTGTCTAAAGCGGAAGTAGTTAAACCAGAGCCAGCTAAAGTTGCAGATACAAGTGCAAACGACGAAACAGTAGTGATGGATGCGGTGAGTGCTTGGGCAAAAGCATGGTCGGTGAGTGCTTGGGCAAAAGCATGGTCGGATCAAAATGTTGACAATTATTTAGGCAGTTATGCGGATGGTTTCAAAACACCTAAAGGGGAGTCGCGCAAAGCATGGGAGAACATGCGACGTGATCGTGTGAGCCGCCCTAAATCTATTGCGGTCGAAGTAAATGACCCCAAAGTGACCATGGAAAGCGCAGACAAAGCCAAAGTTCAGTTCAGTCAACGTTATATTGCCAATGGTAAACCGCAGGGTACCCGTAAAACGTTAACGATGATAAAAGTGAACGGAAAGTGGTTGATTGAGCAAGAAGTTGCTGGCCGTTAATGTAGTGCATGACGTAGATAAGATATCTATTTGAATTAGAGATAAGTTTTAGGTTTTGGAGGGTATAATCTCACCCATGTTGCGATTTAAGTATGTATCGATTGTTGTGTTGCTGCTAGGTGCTGTTTTGCCTTGGAATGCCACGGCCGTCAATCAAGAAGGTATTGCTGCACGATTTTTAGCACAAAAGTATAGTGCGAACATTATTGAGAGCATGTTGGCCAAGACCTTGATGGAGATTAAGCAAGGTAAAAACAGCGATGCACTTGATACGGTGAATCAACTCATTCAAAGCACCCCCAACTTTAAATTAGCTTACCTCATTCGCGGCGATTTGTTGGCGTCACGCGCACGCATGCTCAGCTCATTTGGTGATGCGTTTGTCAAAGATCCACGAGAAGTTGAAGACTTGAAAGAGGAAGCAGAAAAGCGTTTAGAAAGTTATTTAGAAAAAAACAAAGAACATCTACAGCCTAACTTATTAATACAGTTAGATGAATCCCAGCGTTATGCAGTGGTAGTGGATACTTCAAAATCCAGATTATTCTTATACGCCAAACAAGAGGATGGACAGCTGAAATATCTCTCTGATTACTATGTCACCATAGGCAAAAATGGAATTGATAAAAAAGCAAAGGGCGACAAGCGTACGCCGTTAGGTGTCTACTTTGCGTCATCTAAACTAGTGCAACCTTTGCCTGATATGTATGGAGAAGGTGCATATCCATTGAATTATCCCAATGAAATTGATGTCTATGAAAAGCGTAATGGTTCGGGTATCTGGCTGCATGGCACACCAACAGACACTTATAGTCGCCCTCCACGTGCGAGTGATGGCTGTGTAGTGCTTTCTAATCCAGATATTAAAACATTGCACCCTAT
>NCGC01000062.1 GCA_002281475.1 Methylophilales bacterium 28-44-11 | reverse complement strand
ACATGGTCCAGTAAACCTGTATGCGCACGTCCAGTGCGCACTTTGGCCAAATCGTTTTTTAACGCCTCAATTGACTTGAGCATCTTTTGTTCAGCAGATTTTTTTACTTCGTCTAACATGTCTTTACTCCAACAATTTCTTTAATTACATATTCATAATAAAGCACTTTTTAATTGAAAGCACTTATTCAAACTAAAGCAGGTATTCGATTAAAGCACCACACGCGTACCTTCATTTTCACCCATCACCACGCGCTTTAACGCGCCTGGCTTAAAGATACTAAACACAGAAATGGGCATTTTTTGATCGCGGCATAATGTCAAGGCAGTCGCGTCCATCACTTTAAGATTCTTTTGAATTGCCTCATCAAACGTAACTGTTTCATAACGTTTAGCATCAGGATTCTTTTTTGGATCATCGGTATAAATACCATCCACTTTGGTCGCTTTTAATACAATTTCCGCATCTATTTCCACACCACGTAATGCCGCTGCAGTGTCGGTAGTAAAAAATGGATTGCCAGTACCCGCTCCAAAAATGACCACGCGCCCTTCTTCCAAATACCGAATAGCTTTACCTCGAATATAAGGTTCTGCTACCGCTTCAATATTGAGTGCGCTTTGTACTCGTGCTGGAATACCTGCATGCTTCATGGCATCTTGCAATGCCATCGCATTCATCACCGTCGCCAACATACCCATGTAATCCGCTGTTGCTCTATCCATTCCGCTTGCTGCCGGCGCAACACCACGGAAAATATTTCCGCCGCCAATCACAACGCCAACCTCAACGCCTAAATCCACCACCTCTTTTACCTGCGCTACAATGGATGTAATCGTCGCACGGTTAATGCCATAAGCATCATCACCCATCAAAGCTTCGCCCGATAGTTTTAGAAGTATGCGCTTAAAGGCAGGTTTATCCATGTCGTTCCCTAATTTTAAATTTTGCTTATTTAATCACAAACCACATTGTTTGCCTAAACTTTTAAGGCTAAACAGCACAGGTTCAGGCAAAAAAAAGTGAGTTTAGCATAGGCTAAACTCACTGATTACTAAGCGCTCAAATCTGAAAGATTTGAGATGTAGATACTCTTATACTTTTGCTGCAGCTGCGACTTCGGCGGCATAATCCACTATTGCTTTTTCAATACCTTCACCCACTGTAAACATGCTAAATGAAGCAACAGAAGCATTTTTAGATTTTAACAATTGTTCAATGGTCATTTTGTCATCCTTGACAAATACTTGACTTAACAATGTCACTTCTTTTAAAAATTTTTGTACAGTACCGTCAGCAATTTTTTCTAACATTGCTTCTGGCTTACCAGCTTCTTTTGCTTTTTCAATAGCAACACGACGTTCTGTTTCAATCAGAGCGGCGTCAACACCTGACGCGTCCAAAGATTTAGGTTTTGCAGCGGCAATGTGCATGGCAATGTCTTTGCCAAGGGCTTCATCTCCACCGACTAAATCCACTAACACGCCGATTTTGCTACCGTGTACATAGCTCACCAACTTACCTTGCGCAGCGGTACGCACAAAACGGCGCGGCGTGATGTTCTCACCAATTTTACCTACCAATTGCGCTCGCGATTCTTCTGCTGTTGCACCACGCATTGGTAAAGCTGCTACCGCTTCAATGTTAGCTGGGTTGTTTGCATTGACGACTTGCGCAAGTTCGGCCACGTAGCCTAAAAAGTCCTCATTTTTTGCACAGAAATCAGTTTCTGAATTAACTTCAATCAATGTGCCTGTTTTACCATCCGCACTGATACTAATGCCTACTGTTCCTTCAGCGGCTACACGACCTGCAGCTTTGCTTGCTTTGTTACCAAAACGTACACGCAAAATTTCTTCAGCGCGCGTCATATCACCTTCTGCTTCGGTCAATGCTTTTTTACAATCCATCATTGGCGCATCTGTACGTTCACGTAATTCTTTAACCATACCTGCGGTAATTTCAGCCATCTTAAACTCCTAACCTTATGTTTATATTCAATATTTTTAATAGAAAAAGGGGCTAAGCGCCCCTTTTTCTTGAGATATAATTACTCCGCAGCTACTTCTGCAACTTCAACAAACTCTTCTTCTTTTGCTGATTTAATGATTTCTGTAATTGCATTAGCGCGACCTTCTAATACGGCATCGGCAATACCACGTGCATACAAACGAATAGCACGACTTGAGTCATCGTTACCTGGGATCACATACGTTACGCCATCTGGTGAGTTATTGGTATCTACAACACCAATGACTGGAATACCTAATTTCAGCGCTTCTGTAATTGCGCCACTTTCATGACCAACGTCGATAATGAATATCGCATCTGGCAAGCCACCCATTTCTTTAATACCACCAATAGAGCGCTCTAATTTTTCTACTTCACGCTTGTAACCAAGCGCTTCTTTTTTACCGAATTTTTCCAAACTACCGTCTTGCAACATGGTTTCATAGTCATGCAAACGTTTAATCGATTGCTTAACTGTTTTAAAGTTAGTCAACATGCCACCCAACCAACGGTGATTCACATAAGCACAGCCAGAACGTGCTGCTTCTTCTTTCACGATATCGCGGGCTTGACGTTTTGTGCCCACAAAAAGAATACGACCCTTGTTGGCTGCCAATGTACGCACATATTTAAGTGCATCTTCAAATAATGGTAGTGTTTTTTCAAGGTTTACAATATGGATTTTGTTACGATCACCAAAAATGTACTCAGCCATTTTAGGGTTCCAATAACGGGTTTGGTGGCCAAAGTGAACACCGGCCTCTAACATTTGACGCATAGTAACTGACATACTTTTCTCACTCTCACAGGGTTATGAATTCACACTGCACTAAAAACACCCTAACAATCAATAAGTTAGACTAACTTAGACTATTAAAGGCACCCTAGACTAGGCGGTGTGTAGATTTAAAAATACATTTCAAAGGAAATGCGAAGGCGTGATTATACCACTAAGCAATTGAATTTGCTAGTGATTGCAAGGACTAGTTCTCTGTTTTTGGCACACCAATAATATGTAACGCGCGCTCTACATCGACGCGCAATAATGCAGCTACATCCCGATAATCATCCGGCAAAGCCGCATTGTCCCACCCGTTTGCAGAATGACGGGCAAGATTGACCGCAATCCTCACGTTTTTAACGCGCTGTGACTCTGAGGATTCATCTTCCATCAACTGCGCTAACAATGGAGGCAGCTGAAATGCGTGTATGAGCGCTTGTTGCAAATCGGTCAATTTAAAACCTAACACCTGCTCTTGGGCGGTTTTACTGCGTAACGTACTGTCGGCTTGTTGAAGTTTAGCAATTTCAGTCATTTTATCTGAAGCAAAACACCACATCAGCATTTCTGACAAGTCATGCAACAACGCTGCCACACGCACTTCTTCCGCATGCAAATCCATCAAATGGGCTGCAAATTCGGCAGCGTAACGAGAAGCTCGGTGTGCACGGACAATGAGCTTCAATAAATCCATCAATCCGACTAGGTGCTTATTCAACAATTCTTCCACAATCGGTTGTGGCAGAATGTGATTGAAGAAGGTAGACGTACCCATCATCAAAAGCGCTTGTTCCACTTGTGCTAAATCTTGTAATTGATTCCGACCTTTATGAATTTGAGCATAGGTCAGCACTTTAAATACCATCATGGGGTCGTTCAGTACCACCATTGTAATATCACGCGCACTCACATTATCTTCATCTTCTTTAAGTCGGCTAATTTCTCTTGCTGTTTGTTTTAGGACGGGAATATCAGCTGTGGTCAAGAACTTAACCCAAGCCCTGACATCACGTGATGCGCTAGCTTGTAACAAATCCACCATACAAATCTCCTATAAGGGCTTTGAGCATACCGTATAAAATGACAAGTCAAAGCTTGAATAAGCGATTAAAAACTCCTCTTTTTCACGCTTTCCGCTTCACTTTGTTTTGGTGCAATGCTCGCTTAACTAAACGCTCCCTGTGCTAGAATATGCATACTTTCAAGTTCGTATCTACCCCTCATGGCAATTACCCTAAATACAGATGAAGATATCGCGCAGATGCGCATTGCAGGCAAGCTAGCCTCTGAAGTGTTAGATTACATCACCCCTTTTGTGATGCATGGTGTGACCACAGAAAAACTGGATCAGCTGTGCCATGATTATATTGTGAATGTGCAACAAGCGATTCCTGCACCGCTCAATTACGCGCCTGATGGCCACACACCATACCCTAAGTCTATTTGCACCTCAGTTAATCATCAAATTTGCCATGGTGTTCCGGGCGACAAAGTCCTTAAAAATGGCGATATTGTTAATATCGATATCACGGTCATTAAAAATGGATACCACGGCGATACCAGTCGCATGTTTCAAGTAGGGGAAACTTCGATTCAGGCTAAACGTTTGTGTGATTTAACCTACCAAGCCATGTGGCTTGGCATAGCACAAGTTAAACCACAGGCAACGCTGGGTGACATTGGATTTGCCATTCAAAGCTTTGCAGAGAAACATGGGTTTAGTGTAGTTCGCGAATTTTGTGGTCACGGTATTGGCAAGAAGTTTCACACGGAACCTCAAGTGTTGCATTATGGTCGTCCTGGCCAAGGTCTGAAATTGCAAGCCGGCATGATTTTTACGATTGAGCCGATGATTAATGCTGGTAAGCGTGATATCAAACAAATGCCTGACGGTTGGACCATCGTCACCAAAGACCGCAGTTTATCTGCCCAATGGGAGCACACGGTATTAGTAACAGATACTGGTTACGAAGTGATGACGCTTTCTAGTGGAAGCCCTGCTTGCCCGTTAGCTGCATAAATATCGATGAATCAGGCAATTGTTGATTGGCGTGAGAGACTAAAGACACAACATAGCGCTTTAGAAACCCATTTTTTTGCTACTCAGCAAACATCTCGCCTGCTCAAAGACTTAAGCCTTAGCATAGACCATCTGTTAATTGACATTTGGCAAAAGTTTGAAATAAACGAGGACATTTGCCTGATTGCGGTGGGGGGGTATGGTCGACAAGAACTCTTCCCCTATTCTGATATTGATTTACTCATCTTATTACCTGATAACTTTAAGGAAAATGAGCAAACAAAGGTCGAAGGTCTGATAGGGGCGCTATGGGATATTGGTTTAAATGTGGGGCACAGTGTTCGAACTTTTAGCGAATGTATGGATGAAGCCGAACGCGATGTCACCATCCTGACCAACCTGATTGAGGCACGCTTAATCATTGGCCCTAAAAAATTGTTCTACATCTTCAATACAGCCATTCATGGCATCATTAATCCTTTAACTTTTTTAGAAAAAAAATTAAAAGAACAGCAGAATAGACATGCTAAATTTAATGATACCGCCTATAACTTAGAACCAAACTTAAAGGAAAGCCCTGGTGGGTTGCGCGACCTACATATGGCTTTATGGTTGGCCCAAAGCCAAAAAATGGGTAACACTTGGTTAGATCTCAAAAAAAACAATGTCATCAATGACAAAGAGTTGCGACAGATCAAGCGTCATGAGTATCACTTACAAACCTTACGTGTGCGCTTGCACTATTTAGCTAGACGTAGAGAAGATAGACTGCTATTCGATTTTCAAAACGAATTGGCTGCAGATTTTGGCTTAGTGACTACACCGAGTAAACGTGCAAGTGAACAGTTGATGCACCACTATTATCAAAGTGTGAATTTCATTAGTCTGATGAATGAAATTTTACTGAAAACATTCCAAGCCAATTTAGCATTAGAACAACTTGCAAAGCCGATTGATAACCATTTTTTTGTTCAACATGGGCTGTTGCACGCCAATATCGCACATATCTTCCAACTGGAACCGTCTGCAATTCTTGAAAGCTTTCTGATATTACAGCAACATCCGGAAATACAAGGATTTAGCGCAGATTTGATACGTGAATTACAACGTGTCAAAAAGTCTATCAATCATGACTTTCGTCAATCCAGCGTTCATAAAGAATTATTTCTACAGATACTTTCCCAACCGAATGGTGTGAATCGTGCCCTACGCAACATGAATCGTTACGGCGTGCTAGGTCAATATATACCAGTCTTTGGCAAAGTGATTGGGCAAATGCAGCATGATTTGTTTCATGTATACACCGTCGACGAACATACGTTAAACGTACTTGGCAATTTACGACGTTTTGCGAAACCTGAGCTTGCGCACGAGTTCCCCTTATGTAGCAAGTTATTTTCTAACTTTGACAAACCCTACTTACTGTATCTTGCAGCCATATTTCATGATATCGCCAAAGGACGTGGTGGTGACCACTCCGATTTAGGTACCATTGACGCGAGACGGTTTTGCAAACTACATGGATTACTCAAAGCAGAAACAGAATTGGTGGCGTGGTTGGTTCAGTCACATTTAAAAATGTCGAGTACTGCCCAAAAGTGTGACTTGTCTGACCCAGAGGTCATCAATTATTTTGCAGAATTTGTGCAGGATGAATATAGGCTCACTGCATTATATTTACTCACCGTAGCTGATATTCGTGGAACAAGCCCAGTCGTATGGAATGCATGGAAAGCCAAACTGTTGGAAAGCTTATATTTCTCAAGCCTCAATGTTCTACGCGCTGAACACTCGGATGTCTCCACCCAGATTGAAATTCGCAAACAAGAAGTTGCCAAGAAATTAGCCAGTTTTGGATTAGAGAAAGCCTCCGCCGGCCCACTTTGGGAAGCCTTTGGTGAACATTACTTTGTGCGATTTGATAGTGATGAGATTGCCTGGCAAAGTCGTTTACTGATGCCGCACATCAATGCTACTTCACCCATTGTGCGGGCTAGATTGAGCCCCAAAGGCGATGGGATTCAAGTAATGATTTATGCCAAAGACCGCAATGATATTTTTGCGCGCATCTGTCATTTCTTTGACAGCATGCATTACAACATCGCGCAGGCTAAAATTTTCACTTCTAAACACGGCTATGTGCTAGATAACTTTATCATTCTAGAACAATCGACTAAACAAGTAAGTTACAGTGGTTTATTAAAACATATTGAAACGATTCTTACGCAAGAGCTCATTGACAATGCATCGTTAGAAAAACCAATTCAAGGCAGAATGAATCGTCAAGTCAAACACATGCCTATCAAAACAAAAGTCGATATTTCCACTGTGCCACACAGTCAGTACCACCAGTTAGAGGTTATTGCCAACGACAGACCTGGTTTATTAGCGGAAATGGCGCAAGCATTTTTGGCATGTCATATTGAATTACATAATGCCAAAATTAACACTTTAGGCAATCGCGTAGAGGATTGCTTTTTAATCACATCTAAACAAGGCAAAAAACTAGTTTCAGAAGAAATTAAAAAGTTAGAGTCCGTATTTTCAAAACTATAGTAACTACTTATGCATTGGAAAATTGACAATGCTGTATATTCGAAGTGACTATGTTTTAATCATGTCATGATGCAACTACTCCCCCATAAGACATAAAAAAAGCCTTGATGACTCAAGGCTTCATGTAAACGCTGCATTCAAAAAATTATGAATGTTTATAATGTTTTTTCAATGTCTTTACAACTTCCCATTGTGATTTAAGACCTTTTGGGAATACAACAAAATCGCCTGCTTTAACTACCACTTTTTCACCACCTTGTGGTGTCACGTGGAATTCGCCTTCTAATACATAAGCGCTTTCAGTCATGCTGAAATCGAGTGGGAATTTTGATGGCTCACAGTCCCAAATAGACCAGCTAGTAACGCCGAGTTCTTTCAATTTCTCTGGTGATGGGTTGTGATCGATAATAATTTGACTCATATGACATCCTTAAAAAGTAATGCGTAAAATGAAAATGCCGCTGACTAAAAGCGGCATCATAATCATTTGGCGGAAGAGGTGAGATTCGAACTCACGGTGGGCGTGAACCCACGACAGTTTTCAAGACTGTAGCATTAAACCGCTCTGCCACTCTTCCAAATTAAAACACTATCGCTTTTAAGACTATTGTGAACAACAATCTTGGAAATGTTGCATGCACACATTAAAACTTATGCCCTGCCACTTTTCGCGAAAGCGTTATTATAGCAAGAAATTAATCGTCTTGAATATCCTGATTTGGAAAAAGTACGTCAGTAAAGCCAAAATTAGATAAATCTTGTATACGCATGGGGTATAAAATCCCATCTAAATGGTCACATTCATGCTGAACTACCCGTGCATGAAAGCCAGATACCAAACGATCTATGGGATTACCGTATTGATCGAAACCTGTGTAATGCAACCGTTGATAGCGTGGCACAACACCGCGCATCCCTGGTACAGAAAGGCACCCTTCCCAACCATCCTCTTGTGCATCGCCCACCGGATGCAAGGTGGGATTAATTAACACGGTGTAAGGCACTTGTTCCGCATCCGGGTAACGTGGATTGCTACCAACCCCAAAAATCACCACACGTAAACTTACGCCAATTTGTGGCGCTGCAATGCCAGCACCATTCATATGGGTCATCGTATCTTGCATATCCTGTACTAACGCGTGCAACGCTGGCGTATCAAACTGCAACACCTCAGTTGCTGGTTGAAGCAAGATAGGGTCACCCATTCTCAAGACAGTTTTAATAGTCATCTGGTTTTAACGCTCTTTGGCAATCTGTTCTATCAATAACATCACTTTTTGCATGGTTTGGTTCAGTAGTGGAATCACACCTTCAAACTGAATACCATTCACACTATCGCCACGCCCCGCAGCGTAATTGGCGACAGGACATATCGCAGCATAGGCTACGCCTAATTCGCGCGCCAACACTGCTTCTGGCATACCGGTCATGCCAACGATAGAAGCGCCATCTCGTTCCAACTTGTTGATTTCTGCCGCAGTTTCTAATCGTGGGCCTTGCACACAGGCATATACCCCCTCTTCAATCAGAGGCTGATTGATGATCTGAGCGGCGCGCAAACATTTCTGGCGCATCGCTGCTGAGTAAGGCTCGGTAAAATCAATATGTTTCACCGGTAATTCGATGCCATCATGGTAGGTATTTTTACGACCATGAGTGTAATCAATAATTTGGTTTGGTAATACGATATCAGAAGGCTTTAATTGCAAATGAATACCACCCACGGTTGCGACAGCCAACAACTCACACACACCAACTGAATGCAATGCCCAGATATTGGCCCGATAATTTACTGCGTGTGGGGGAATGGTATGTCCGCCACCATGTCTTGCCAAGAACACCACTTCCATGCCATCCACATCCCCAAATACCAATGGCTGTGATGGTTCGCCATAGGGCGTACGCGCAATTAAACGTCGATGTATATTTAAGTTAGCCAGCTCGGTAAGACCTGTACCTCCAATAATTCCTAACATAGTTCACTTCTCTCAGATGTTTTGTTTATTGTAGCGTATGCGCATAGGCTACGAATATTTTATGGCATACTTTACGCTTCATGAAATTAGAATCTACCCCACCGTTAAATGCAAATCCCATCGCACAAGCGAGTTTGCAGCACGCTCAACAGCATTATGAAAACTTTCCGGTTGCTTCAATCCTTTTACCCAAAAGATATCGTCATGCAGTTGCAGTGATTTACAGTTTCGCCCGTCAAGCCGATGATTTTGCGGATGAGGGTGAAGATAATCCAATGCA
>NCGC01000061.1 GCA_002281475.1 Methylophilales bacterium 28-44-11 | reverse complement strand
GCCATTTGGTCACCATCGAAGTCGGCGTTAAACGCTGAACATACGAGTGGATGCAATTGAATCGCTTTACCTTCAATCAATACAGGTTCAAACGCTTGAATACCTAAACGGTGCAATGTAGGCGCACGGTTCAATAGCACTGGATGCTCGCGAATCACGTCTTCTAAGATATCCCAAACTTCTGGTCCTTCTTCTTCTACTTTTTTCTTCGCAGCTTTAATCGTTGTGGCTAAACCTAACACTTCCAATTTATGGAAAATGAACGGTTTGAATAATTCCAACGCCATTTTTTTCGGCAAACCGCACTGATGCAGTTTTAAGGTTGGGCCAACCACAATCACTGAACGACCAGAGTAATCAACACGCTTACCAAGCAAGTTTTGACGGAAACGACCGCCTTTACCCTTGATCATGTCAGCCAATGATTTCAATGGACGTTTATTCGCGCCTGTCATCACTTTGCCGCGACGACCGTTGTCCAACAGTGAATCCACCGCTTCTTGCAACATACGTTTTTCGTTACGTACAATAATTTCTGGTGCTTTTAACTCCAACAAGCGTTTTAAGCGATTGTTACGGTTAATCACGCGACGATATAAGTCGTTCAAATCTGACGTTGCAAAACGACCGCCATCTAGTGGTACCAATGGACGCAATTCTGGTGGTAGTACTGGCAAGATTTCAAGAATCATCCACTCTGGTTTGATCCCAGATTTTTGGAAGGCTTCTAGCACTTTCAAACGTTTAGCGATTTTCTTGATTTTCGCTTCAGAACCAGTTTCGCTTAGGTCGCGGCGCAAGACTTCAATTTGATCATTGATATCCATCGTGCGAAGCAACTCACGAATCGCTTCAGCACCCATCACTGCGTTGAACTCATCACCGTATTCTTCTACTTTGGCTAGGTAGTCATCTTCCGTCAGCAATTGGCCACGTGTGAGTGGCGTCATGCCTGGGTCAATCACAATGAATGCTTCAAAGTAAAGCACGCGCTCGATATCACGCAAAGCGATATCCAATACCATGCCTAAACGACTTGGTAATGATTTTAAGAACCAAATATGTGCAACTGGTGAAGCCAGTTCAATATGGCCCATACGCTCACGACGCACTTTAGATAGTGTGACTTCAACGCCACATTTTTCACAAATGACACCACGGTGTTTTAAGCGTTTGTATTTACCGCATAAGCACTCGTAATCTTTGATCGGGCCAAATATTTTTGAGCAAAACAAGCCATCACGCTCAGGCTTGAAGGTACGGTAGTTAATGGTTTCTGGTTTTTTGACTTCACCATAAGACCATGAGCGAATTTTTTCAGGCGAAGCCAATGCAATCTTAATTGCATCAAATTCCTCTTCTTGTGTTACCTGTTTAAATAAGTCTAATAGAGCTTTCATCCGAATTCTCCTTAATTACGATCTAAATCGATGTCGATAGCGAGTGAACGAATTTCTTTCACCAACACATTGAATGACTCTGGCATACCAGCATCGATTTTGTGTTCGCCCTTCACAATGTTTTCATACACTTTAGTACGGCCGTTGACGTCATCTGATTTGACAGTCAGCATTTCTTGCAAGGTGTATGACGCACCATACGCTTCCAATGCCCAAACCTCCATCTCACCAAAACGTTGACCACCGAATTGTGCTTTACCGCCCAATGGTTGTTGTGTGACCAATGAGTAAGGGCCAGTAGAACGTGCATGCATTTTGTCATCGACCAAATGATGTAATTTCAATACGTGCATGTAACCAACCGTCACTGGACGCTCAAACGCATCGCCGCTACGACCATCAAACAATTTCACTTGGGTTTTACCCGCGTGGAACTGTAGTTTTTTCGTATGTTCATCATCATCAGGGAACGCTAGATCCAACATCGCACGAATATCAGATTCCGCCGCACCGTCAAACACCGGCGTTGCAAATGGCACACCTTGTTTCAAGTTTTGCGCAAGTTCCAATATCTCTTTGTCACTGAATGACGCGATGTCTTCTTTTTTGCCTGTGCTGCTGTTATAGATTTTGTCTAAGAACTGACGAATCTCAGCTACTTTGGTTTCTGCTTGCAGCATATCACCAATGCGTTTACCCAAACCTTTAGCAGCCCAACCTAAGTGGGTTTCCAAAATTTGACCAATGTTCATACGTGATGGAACGCCCAATGGATTCAATACAATATCCAATGGTGTACCGTCGGCCATGTGTGGCATATCTTCTACTGGACAGATTTTTGAAATCACACCCTTGTTACCGTGACGTCCAGCCATTTTATCACCAGGTTGGATACGACGTTTCACAGCCAAGTACACTTTCACCATTTTTTGTACGCCTGGTGGCAATTCGTCACCTTGCGTCAATTTACGTTTTTTCTCTTCGAATTTGTTGTCAAATTCAATACGTGCTTGGCTTAAGCTGTCTTTCAATTGCTCTAATTGACGGGCTGCATCTTCGTCGCTTAAACGAATATCAAACCAATCATAACGGCCTACAGAAGCTAAATACTCAGGCGTTAATGCATCGCCCTTTTTCAACTTGTTAGGACCGCCAGTAGCCACTTTATTCGCCAACAAACGATTAATACGGCCGAAAGTATCATCTTCCACAATACGCATCTGGTCGGCTAAATCTTGTTTGTAATCAGCCAATTGGTCATCAATAATTTGTTGCGCACGTGGATCACGGTCAATACCTTCACGTGTGAATACTTGCACATCAATCACTGTACCGCTCATGCCAGAAGGCACGCGCAATGAGGTATCTTTTACATCAGATGCTTTTTCACCGAAAATCGCACGAAGCAATTTTTCTTCTGGCGTCAATGTGGTTTCACCTTTTGGTGTCACTTTACCGACTAACACATCACCCGCTTCAACTTCAGCACCAATGTAAATAATGCCTGAGTCATCCAAACGACCGAGCATACGCTCAGACAAGTTGGAGATATCACGCGTAATTTCTTCAGGGCCCAATTTGGTATCACGTGCAACCACTGAAAGTTCTTCAATGTGAATAGATGTGTAACGGTCGTCTGCCACTACGCGCTCTGAAATCAAAATCGAGTCTTCGTAGTTATAACCATTCCAAGGCATAAAGCCTACCAACATGTTTTGGCCAAGCGCTAACTCGCCCATGTCTGTTGATGCACCATCTGCAACCACATCACCACGTGCAATCACTTCACCGACCTTTACCAACGGACGTTGGTTAATATTGGTATTTTGATTTGAACGCGTATATTTGATTAAGTTGTAAATATCTACGCCTACTTCACCAGCTTGTGCTTCAGCATCGTGTACACGTACCACAATACGGCTTGAATCCACGTAATCGACAATACCACCACGACGTGCTTGCACTGTCGTACCAGAGTCCACTGCAACAGTACGCTCAATACCCGTACCTACCACTGCTTTTTCTGCACGTAGACAAGGTACAGCTTGACGCTGCATGTTGGCACCCATCAATGCGCGGTTCGCATCATCGTGCTCTAAGAACGGGATCAAGGACGCCGCGACAGATACAATTTGACTTGGCGCCACATCCATATACTGCACGCGATCAGGCTGCGTCATCGTGAATTCGTTATGGTAACGTGAAGACACCAACTCCTCTTTAAAGCCACCTTTTGCATCCAACTCAGTGTTGGCCTGCGCAATCATGTATTGGCTTTCTTCGATTGCAGACAAAAAGTCAATTTTAGTCGTGACTTTATTATCGTCAACACGGCGATACGGTGTTTCTAAGAACCCATATTGATTCGTACGCGCAAACAATGCCAAGGAGTTAATCAAACCAATGTTTGGACCCTCTGGGGTTTCAATCGGACATACACGGCCATAATGGGTAGTATGTACGTCACGCACCTCAAAGCCTGCACGCTCACGCGTTAAACCACCAGGGCCTAATGCAGAAATACGACGTTTGTGCGTAATTTCTGATAATGGGTTGGTTTGGTCCATAAATTGTGAGAGTTGGCTTGAGCCAAAAAACTCACGAATTGCACTAGACACTGGTTTTGCATTAATCAAATCATGCGGCATCAAGTTATCTGATTCCGCTTGTGACAGACGCTCTTTTACCGCGCGCTCCACGCGCACTAAACCTGCACGGAATTGATTTTCTGCAAGTTCACCGACTGAACGGATACGACGATTACCTAAGTGATCGATATCATCAATCTCACCACGACCGTTACGCAATTCCAACAACACGCCAATCACAGCAAGAATGTCATGATTGTTCAGAATGTTAGCGCCGGTGTCGCCTTGCTCGCCTACCATGGCATAGAAGTTACGTAGCCAGTTTGCACTGCGCTCTTCTTGTTTGGTTGGGTATGCACGACGATTAAATTTCATACGGCCGACTACTGATAAATCGTAGCGGTCTTCAGAGAAGAACAAGCCATTGAACAACGCTTCAACCGCATCTTCGGTTGGAGGCTCACCAGGACGCATCATGCGATAAATAGCCACGCGTGCACTGTATTGGTCTGGGATTTCATCAATACGTAATGTTTGAGAAATAAAATCACCGTGATCTAAATCGTTGGTATATAAAGTATTGATCACCGATACTTTCGCTTCGAGCAATTTTTCCAATAATGTCTCAGTGATTTCATCATTCGCGTTAGCAATCACTTCGCCAGTTTCTTTATCGATGATATTCGCAACGATAGCGCGACCCATAATAAAATCAGTTGGCACAACAATTTTTGTAACGCCAGCTTTTTCAATATCACGAATATGTTTTACTGTGATGCGTTTGTCTTTCGCCACCAACACATTACCAGCTTTGTCAGCAATATCAAATTTTGCTACTTCACCACGTAAGCGGTCAGCTACCAATTCAAATTCGACGCCTTTCGGGCCAATATGGAAGGTATCCGTATCATTGAATGTTTGTAGAATTTGTTCCGGTGTATAGCCCAATGCTTTGAGCAAAATAGTCACAGGCATTTTACGGCGACGATCGACACGGAAGTACAAATAATCTTTTGGATCAAATTCAAAATCCAACCATGAACCACGGTAAGGAATGATACGTGCTGAAAACAGCAATTTACCTGAAGAATGTGTTTTACCACGGTCATGCTCAAAGAACACGCCTGGGCTACGATGCAATTGTGAAACAATCACACGCTCGGTACCGTTAATGACAAAAGAACCGTTTTCCGTCATCAATGGTAATTCACCCATATAGACTTCTTGTTCTTTCACTTCTTTAACGGTGGGCTTTGAAGCCTCTTTGTCCATGATGGTCAAACGCACTTTGACGCGTAATGGCGCAGCGTAGGTTAAGCCACGTTGCTGACACTCTTTGACATCAAACGGCTCTGCACCCAATTGGAAACTGACGTAATCTAAACGTGCATTGCCAGAATGACTGACAATGGGAAACACAGAACGAAATGTTGACTCTAAGCCATCATTAGTACGTTTATCTGCAGGAATCTCTGCTTGCAAAAAAGCCTTGTATGACTCTAATTGCATTGCGAGTAAATAGGGAACTTCTTGAACGCTCTCTCGTTTAGCAAAGCTTTTACGAATGCGTTTTTTTTCGGTAAAGGAATAGCTCATAGCGTCTCCTGAAATTTTGAGGGTAGAAGACAAAACACTTTTCATCCACTGCAATGTTTTGATTTCTAACTTCTTTTTTAAATGAAATTGAAACTTTAGTACAACGATACAACGGTAAAACTGGGTTACATTTTGTTACATGCTGTGTAGCTATAAACGGCGAAGGCTGACGGTCTCCCGTCAGCCTCACCTAGTCCTAAATTAGGATTATTTGATTTCGCCAGTTGCGCCAGCTTCAATCAGTTTTTTCAATGCTGCATCTGCGTCAGCTTTGCTTACGCCTTCTTTAATTGCTTTTGGTGCACCGTCAACTAAGTCTTTCGCTTCTTTCAAGCCTAATGCTGTCAATTCACGAACCGCTTTAATGACGTTCACTTTGCTTTCGCCAGCAGCCAACAAGATGACGTTAAACTCTGTTTGTTCTGCTGCTGCGGCTGCAGGAGCTGCTCCGCCGCCAGCTGCTACTGCTACTGCAGCTGCTGATACACCAAATTTCTCTTCGATTTCTTTAATCAATGCTGAAAGTTCCAACACTGACATTGCACCAACTGCGTCTAAAATATCTGCATTTGAAATTGCCATTTGAATATTCCCTAAAATTAAATAATGTTGCGTATGAATTAAGCTGCTTCTTTAGCGTCACGAACCGCTGCAAGTGCGCGTGCAAATTTGGTTGGCACTTCGTTGAGTGTACGTGCGAATTTCGCAAGCAACTCTTCTCTGCCTAATGTAGATGCTAAGGCTTGAACCCCAGCTAAATCCATTACCTGATTTGGCATTGCACCTGCTTTGATCACAAACTTATCGTTCGCTTTAGCAAAATTGTTCAATACCTTTGCCGCTGCCACTGGATCGCTTGAAATACCAAACAACAGTGGACCCACCATTTGATCTGATAAACCAGAAAATGGCGTACCTTCAACTGCACGACGTACCAATGTATTTTTCAATACACGCAAATACACGCCAGCTTTACGCGCTTCTGCACGCAATACTGTCAAATCTGCAACGCCTATGCCACGGTACTCAGCAAGAACAATCGCCTGCGCTGATGCTACTTGCGCACTTACTTCAGCAACTACTTCTTTTTTCTCTGTAAGATTGAGACTCAAGGTCTTTACTCCTTCCGTTAATAAAGCACAGCACAAAATGTACTGCACCGCTCACGGCGTCCTTATTCAGGGCATATTCATATCCTGTATCGGGTGCGCCATCTGCGTTGGTCTTTACATCGAATAATCAGAGGATAAGCGTTTAAAAACCCCCATCACCCATTTATTGTCCGTATCGATTAAATCCCGAAGGATACCAACGGTCTTTGATGTTCCTGCCACAAATTTAATCCATCAATTTGCAGCAGTCCCAAAGTTCTTTTTAAGGCAATTACGCCTAATTACTTATTGCACTAATGTGGCTTGATCTACGCGCACACCAGGACCCATCGTGCTAGAGACAGATACTTTTTTCAAGTACACGCCTTTAGTTGACGCTGGTTTAGCTTTATTCAGTGCATCCACGAGTGCAGCCAAGTTACCTTGCAATTGCTCTAACGTGAATGATGCGCGACCAATCGTGCAATGAATGATACCGCCTTTGTCTGTACGGTATTGCACTTGACCAGCTTTTGCATTCCTTACTGCAGTCGCAGCATCAGGCGTCACAGTACCCACTTTAGGGTTTGGCATTAAACCGCGCGGACCCAATACTTGACCCAAAGCACCTACAATACGCATCGCATCTGGCGTAGCAATCGCTACGTCAAAATCCAACATACCCGCTTTGACTTGTTCGGCTAAATCTTCAAAACCAACGATATCCGCACCAGCCGCTTTCGCGGCCTCGGCTTGCGCGCCTTGTGCAAACACTGCAACACGTGTTGTTTTGCCTGTACCGTTTGGTAAGACCAAAGCACCACGCACTAACTGGTCAGATTTACGGGCGTCAATACCAAGATTAACCACTGCATCTACTGATTCGTTAAATTTAGCGGTTGCGCCTTCTTTAACCATACCCAATGCTTCTTGTACTGGATACAACTTATTGCGGTCAACTTTTGCACGCAACGCATCTATTCTTTTCGCCATGTTATACACCCTCCACTTCAATACCCATGCTGCGTGCACTACCAGCAATCGTACGTACTGCCGCATCCATATCTGCCGCTGTTAAGTCTGGCATTTTGGTGGTAGCAATTTCTTCCGCTTGTTTGCGGGTGATTTTACCTACTTTATCAGTATGGGGGCGGGCTGAACCTTTTTCAATTTTCGCTGCTTTTTTAATCAAAATGGTCGCTGGTGGCGTTTTCATTACAAACGTAAAACTTTTGTCTGCAAACGCTGTAATTACTACTGGAATTGGAAGACCCGGCTCAACGCCTTGTGTTGCAGCGTTAAACGCTTTACAGAATTCCATAATATTTAAACCACGTTGACCCAATGCTGGGCCGACTGGTGGACTTGGGTTGGCTTTACCTGCTGGGATTTGCAGCTTAATGTAGCCAATGACTTTCTTCGCCATGATGAAACTCCTAAAATGGGTACATGCGCTTAATTTCTAAGCTCCCCGTTAAACACAAATTGCCCGCTGATGCAGGCAATTCACTTACTACACTTCTTTTTCGATTTGACTAAAATCTAACTCGACAGGTGTTGCACGACCAAAAATGACCACAGAAACGCGTAATTTGCTTTTCTCGTAATTCACTTCCTCCACACCACCAGAGAAATCTTTAAAAGGCCCATCAATCACACGGACTGACTCACCTTTTTCAAACGTCAATTTCTGCGTTGGATTTGACTTGCTATCATCCATACGTCTTAAAATAATCTCGACTTCTTTGTCTTTAATTGGCGTTGGTTTTTGCGCACTACCGCCAATAAAAGATGTCACGCGTGGCGTACTTTTAACTAAATGCCAACTTTCATCCGTCATGTCCATTTGTACCAATACATAACCTGGATATAGACGACGCTCAGAAATCGTTTTTTGACCCGACTTCATCTCAATTACTTCTTCAACTGGCACCAAAATATCGCCAAATTGATCTTGCAAACCTGAGCGTGTAATACGCTCTTCTAATCCTGCTTTGACAGACTTTTCCATCCCTGAAAAAGCTTGGACTGCATACCAACGCATACTCATTAAGCACTCCGTCCCATTAACCATTGCACCATATAGGCAAAGCCAATATCTACGACTGCCAAGAAAGCAGCCATAATCAGCACCAACACAAACACAGCAATAGTGGTTTGTATGGTTTCCTTACGTGTTGGCCACACCACCTTCTTAGCTTCTGCAACAGAATCACCCACAAAACCGAGTGCATTCTTGCCTACTGGCGATGTCCACATCACTGCTAACCCTGCAGCAACTCCAGCCATGACAGCTAGAATTCGTATAACGAGCGCCCTGTCTTCCAAAAGATAAAAACCAGCGATACCCGCCACTAGCAATAATAGGGATAGCACCAGTTTCAATTTATCTATCATAAGTGTTTCACTTAATTATAAAGCAAACCATTTTTTCAAATGGTTTGCATTGTTATTTGGCAGGCCAAGAGGGTCTCGAACCCCCAACCCTCGGTTTTGGAGACCGATACTCTACCAATTGAGCTATTGGCCTATACAACTTTTAACTTTTCAAAAAGCCACACCGGGTTGATGGTATGGCTTTCACATCAATCAATTACTCGATGCAAACTTACTAAGGTTGATTATTATTCAATAATCTTAGCAACGACGCCGGCACCGACAGTACGACCACCTTCACGAATTGCGAAGCGTAAGCCATCTTCCATCGCGATAGGCGCAATCAATGTTACTGTGATTGATACGTTATCACCTGGCATCACCATCTCTGTACCTTCTGGCAATTCAACAGCACCCGTTACGTCTGTCGTACGGAAGTAGAACTGTGGACGGTAACCTTGGAAGAATGGTGTGTGACGACCACCTTCATCTTTACCTAACACGTAGATCTCTGCTGTGAATTTTGTGTGTGGTTTGATAGAACCAGCTTTTGCCAATACTTGACCACGTTCCACTTCTTCACGTTTTGTACCACGTAGTAAAACACCTACGTTGTCGCCCGCT
>NCGC01000060.1 GCA_002281475.1 Methylophilales bacterium 28-44-11 | reverse complement strand
AAGTTTGGGTGGAACATATTGCTGACCAGCTTGCTGAAACACTTGATCCCATGTTTGCTCCGTGCTGCCGAGCACCTTGGCGACAAAGATTGCCATCGGATCATCCTTGGGAATAGGCTTAGCTTCTGAAGTCTCCGTTTGTTGTAATCCCTGCCCTAAATTTAACACCACAGCAGGATCAACACCAAAATACATAGCGACCAGTGCAAGCACAATGGTACCCACGCCTATGCTTTTACCACCAACACCTCCGCCACCGCGACGGTCTTCAACATTAGCACTTTCTTGCTGGTCATCTAAACGCATATATCCACCCCTTTATACTTTTCATTATGTCTCTGCAGCATTATGCGCATTAAATAAACTTATCATATATAAAGTTAGTCGCCATACCAGCCATATAACCAAGGACTAGCACTGGCAAAACTACTAATTCTTTTTTCCAATCCAAAATATTGTATTTCCTCAAGTAAAACAAGATTAATGGGATGGTAGACAAGGCACTACAAGCAACCGCCCATACCAAGCCTTTAAATCCAAACATATAATACATACTAAAGCCAAACACATATAAACATACCAAGTTGACAAGGATTAAGCTACTTTGAAGTTTTGGCTTACCCATCGCCAAAAAGCATTCTCCTGCCAATCGATAACGCACTTCAAATAAACTGATAGACAATATTTGCAATATCCAACCAACAGACTGATAACGGGCGTCATATAAAATATCAACCACCATGTCTGCGGTCACAAACAAAAAACTACAACTAAACATTAAAATTAAATCAAACGGTAAGCGTAACTTATAGAATACTTTGCCCAATGCGTTTGGATTCTCACGGAATGTTTCACTGAGTGCAGGAAAGCCGACCGTATGGATGAGCGAGCCAATCAGTTGCACCACTGCACCGACCAGTAGGCCTGCTATCGCAAAATAGCCTAGAGATTTTGCATCGACTAAACCACCTAACATGAGTTTGTCACTACTCATAACCAAGAAGCCCATGATTGAGGACACAAAAATCCATTTACCAAAATGCAAGATTTCCTGATAAATCTCTTTATCCCAACACCAGTAATTTGCTTTACCATCAATCAAATACAAGCTCAACACAGTCATAGAAAGTGTTGCTACTAGTGACCCCACTACTAAAGCCCATACATCGGGCTGATAATAGGCCCACAACATCATGGCAATAAAGCCTATCACCTGACTAATCAATGCAATGGTGACATTTAATCTTAAATTTAAATTACGGTTTCCATAGGTAAGCTTGGTTGGCTCGTATCCAGAGAATACTGAATTTAAGCCAATGACAGCGATGATGTAGGGAAACATTTCGTTATTGTACACACTGTTGACTGGCAACAAATCCTTCGCACTCATCACATAAAATACAGCAGCAACTGCGATAGATAATAGCCAAATCATCCACCCCCTTACCACCTGAATCGTCCAAACTGTGTTGACGAAACGTTCATCAGAACGCTTACTTTGAATTAAAATTTGTTTTAGTCCAATGTCGGATAGTAGGTTCAAACCAAAAATAAACACGCCAGCCAACGCCATCAGCCCAAACATTTCTGGTGCCAATAACCTAGTCATAATCAAATTACTGATAAATCGAATTATTTGCGTGAGTGCATTTCCACTAAAAATCCACAAACTTGAACGAATAACTCTATGTTTAAATGACTGAGATTGCATGAATTTTCTTTATAAATTTCAGAGGGTTAAAATCACAATATAATGTAAAAAGATAAAACCCAACTGACTTAATTGAAATGATTAACAAGATGACGTAACTCATTCATTCTTGTAATATTTTGTAACAAAATATTCATTAAAAAGATTGATTTTGGGGTTGACAGAATCATATCATGTTATAGAATATGCTTCATAAGAAGATAGTAGTTGTAATAGCCAACATACATAAGATTTAAAAAAAACAAGGGATAACAAGAAAGTTTTAAATGTTGGAGTAACCAAAAATGAATATTTCATATTCAACAAAAGCAAAAGTCCTCCCTTTGCTTTTGCTCACCCTAGCTGGATTCAGCAATAGTACTAATGCAGATGTTTATCGTTGGCGTGATAACAAAGGTGTCATGCAGTATTCTGATGTGCCACCGGCTTCATTAACCAAAAATAAAAAATCTGAAGCACTTTTACTTAAATTAATCAAAGAAGATAGTTTATGTGCTAACCCTGACTTGAAAACTTCAAACGCAAAAAAAAATGATCCGATTGTATTAAATCTCTTGTTTAATCAAGTTAATACGACACTAGCGCAAAAAAGTCCTAATTCTGGATCAGCTCAAAATAGTTCAGTTTTGACACAAATTGCAAACGCTACGGCTCCTGCACAAAAAAATGCACTTATGTCACAACTTTCAGGTGCTACTACAGCACAAAAAAATTCAGTTCTAGATCAATTTGCAAATGCTTCTACAGCACAAAAAAATGCAGTTTTGGCTCAACTTGCAAATGCTTCTACATCACAAAAAAATGCATTACTTAAACAATTTTCAAATACTTCTACAGCAAAACAAAGCGCGGCTCTTGCACAAATTGTAAATGCACTAAGTGGGCAAAATTCAGGCTTCCGTCCTATCGAATCTAGCGTAAGTTCTAGCACTCCATCCGGTGTTTCGGTTGCAGTGACTCAGCCTTCAACTGGTTCTACTTCAGGCACTACCACTGGTTCTACTTCAGGCACTACCACTGGCTCTACTTCAGGTACTACCACTGGTTCTACTTCTGGCACTACCACTGGCTCTACTTCAGGTACTACCACTGGTTCCACTTCGGGCACTACCACTGGCTCTACTTCGGGCACTACCACTGGTTCCACTTCAGGTACTACCACTGGTTCAACCACAGTGGCTACTACATACCCTCCTAAAGTTGCAGTTGGATGTAATGGCAATATGGAAACATGTACTATCCCTGCTGGTGTCACTGCAAAAGTATGGTTTGGTGTACATACAAAATGGACAACCAAAGAAAATGTTACTGGCAGTATAGGGTGTAATGCAACAGCAATGGGAGACCCAAAATCTGGTGCTTATAACCGTTGCTTTTACGTCGATAATAAATTGTTGGCAAAAAATCTTGACCCTAAAGGTCTTAACTTAATGCCAGCAGTTAATACGTCGTTAGCTCCAAGACCAGCTGTTGGTTTCTCAACACCTCTCATCAAAGCTGCAGCCATACCTAAAGCCGAATCATTTCCATATGCAGGCGCTTTCAGAATTAGTTGCGAATATTCTCATATGAGCAATGATGATCCCATTGTCTTTCCTGGTGTTCCAAATGCAACGCATCACCACACCTTTTTTGGTAATACTGGAGCGAATGCTTACAGCACAAATGCTAGCCTTAGAAATTCCGGTAATAGTACTTGTGCAGGTGGGATTCTAAATCGCTCTGGATACTGGATGCCCAGCTTAATCAATACATCGAATGGTGCACCTTCTAAACCTTCAGTTGTTGTGGTCTATTACAAAGCTGTTGATGAGAAAAGCGGAATGTATATGAAAGCGCCTCCCGCTGGTTTAAGGATGATTGCTGGGAACGCTAGACCTTTAGCAGTAGCTGATGCTGAAGGTGGATTTTTCTGCCAAGACCAGACACAAGTCATGAATCCTGCAAATTGGGGAATTATCTGGCAAGGAAGCCATATCAAACAGTCATGTGGCGGTCCAAACCAAATGTTACGCATGATTGTGACTTTCCCACAATGTTGGGATGGTAAGAACTTAGACAGTCCAGACCATAAATCTCACATGGCATTCTCGTGCGGTGATGAATGCGAGAATGCACAAGGTGTAGTGACTAAATCTGCTAACTCTTGTCCAGCAAGTCATCCTGTACAAATACCTAACATCACGATTAATGCTGATTTCCCTGGTTTAGACGCTAACGCAAAATATCGTTTGGCTAGCGACAATTACAGCACGGCTTATCCAGGTGGTTATTCTTTACACGCAGACTGGATGAACGGTTGGGATGAAGAAATAATTGGTCGTGTCGTAAAAAACTGCATTAATAATCCTAAAAACTGTGGTGGTCCTAACTTAGGTGATGGCGAAATTCTGTATGGTGTAAATGTAGAGTAAATATAAAATCTTGCATCATTAAATCAAATCTTGCATCATTAAAATAAAAAAGAGCCATGACATGTCATGGCTTTTTTGTTGTTATACAATTTGATGGTCTAAAGTTTAATTATATAAAAGTATGATGTTATGTGAATTAATGCTTCTTCCACAAAATTTTATATATGAATCCGGGGAAAGCAAATACAAGAAACAAACTAAACGTCACCGCATAAAACTCCCAAGCTTGTTTTGCAATTTGTCCATAGACCACATACTCTGCATAATGACTAACAGCACCAATCATCAGATACAGTAAGAGTAACTCCAATAAACACCAAGCAAGATTTTTATGGTTGGATTTAAGCTTAAGGATATAAAAGACCTTATCAGAAAACCAAGGCAGATTGGCAACTACAAATGCTAATAACAGAATGGTCAGCTGGGGTGTCATATTGATCGAATGTTTTATTAAAGGCGTTTAATAGCTTGCTTATTGCAGGCTAGTAACAACTGAGAGACCACAAACATTCATCAGCACTTGAGGAAGCATACCCAATAACAATAATGCTAACGCATTCATACTCAGCACCAATTGCATATCTACGGGTGCCTTAATTGGCGTATGGTCTATTGAATCATCAAAATACATCAATTTGACGATTCTTAAGTAGTAGAACGCGCCAATCACAGCCAGTAATACAGCTACAACTACTGGCCATGTAAATCCAGCCTGCCATGCGGCCTGAAGTACTGTAAATTTCGCATAGAATCCGATAGTCGGTGGGATACCTGCCATACTAAACATGGTGATCATCATCATAAAGGCAGCCCATGGGCTACGCTGATTTAAACCCTTTAAGTCATCCAATTTATCTGCTTCAAAACCTTGTCTTGAAAGCAACAAGATCATGCCGAAGCCTGCTAATGTCATGAGCACATAAGCAGAGATATAAAACATGCTTGAGGCAAAACCATTTAAATTTGCACTCATCAGACCAAACAGAAGAAAACCGATATGTGAAATGGTGGAATAAGCCAACATACGTTTTAAATTGGTCTGTGCAATAGCGCTGAGATTACCAATAGAAATGGATAGTAAAGCCATGATTAGCAACATGTCTTGCCAATCCGCTGCTAACGGGTAAAGTCCTTGTGCCAATAATCGAAGCGTAATGGCAAATGCTGCGAATTTAGGGACAGAACCGATTAACAATGTAATTGAAGTGGGCGCGCCTTGATACACATCTGGCACCCACATCTGAAATGGTACGGCACCAAACTTAAATGCTAAACCAGCCACCACAAATACTAAGCCCATGATGAGTACTGGGTTGTGTGCATTTAATTCTGAGATTGCATTGGCTATTTCAGTAATATTCAAACTACCCGTCATACCATAAATCATGCTCATGCCGTATAACAACATACCGGAGGCTAAGGCACCAAGCACAAAGTACTTCATGGCGGCTTCAGATGCACGGGGGTTATCACGATCAAACGCTACCAGCGAATATAAGCATAATGACAATAGCTCTAGACCCATATAGATGGTCAACATATTTTGACCAGAGATCATGATCATCATGCCAAGCATTGAGAACAAAACCATGGCATAGTATTCACCACGGAACATGTTACGTAACTGCATGTATTGCCGTGTATACACCAGCATCATGGAGGTACCTAGATACGTCATCAACTTGAGCACATCTGCCAGCGTATCATCCACAAACATGTTACTAAACAAGTAGCCCACTGCAGGTGTATGAGATTGAAAGGTGAATACGGCAGCCGCAAACAACGTAAATTGCGCTAAGCCATAAATAACAAATCTATTTTGCGGTTTGATGAACAAATCCACTATCAAAATAAACATTGCCATGCAAAGCACTGTAATCTCTGGTAGCGCACTTAAGATATCCATGTATATATTTTCCATTTTTTTAGATACCCACCGCTGGAATATTACTGATTGGCAATTTACTTGTTTCCATATGCGTTAAAAATTCTGCGCTTGTTGCCTGTAATAATGCGGTGATTGGCTCTGGATACACACCAAATCCAATTACCAATATTGCTAAGACTGCAAGAATTGAGAATTCGCGTGGATTAATGTCTTTCAATTCGGCCACATGTGCATTGGCAACCTCGCCATAAAATACGCGCTTGGTCATCCAGAGCGTATATGCTGCGCCAAATATTAACGTTGTGGCAGCAAGGAAACCCACCCAGAAGTTAAATTTAACTGCCGCTAAAATAACCATAAATTCACCTACAAACCCAGACGTACCAGGCAATCCACTATTGGCCATGGCAAACAATACTGCAAAGGCAGCAAACATTGGCATAGTATTGACTACACCTCCGTAATCAGCAATTTGACGACTATGCATACGGTCATACAGGACACCTACGCACAAGAACATGGCTGTTGAAATAAACCCATGTGAGATCATTTGTACGACAGCGCCTTCTAATCCGAGTTGACTGAACATAAAAAAGCCAAGGGTAACAAAGCCCATATGTGAAATAGACGAGTATGCAATAAGTTTTTTCATGTCCTTTTGTACCAATGCGACAAATGCGATATATACAACAGCAATCAGTGATAAGGTAATCATGACGTTAGAGAAATAATGTGCAGCATCTGGTGCAATCGGCATGGCAAACCGTAAAAAACTATAGCCACCCAGTTTTAAAGCAATTGCAGCCAATACTACTGAACCACCTGTCGGCGCCTCAACGTGGGCATCGGGTAACCATGTATGCACTGGCCACATTGGTATTTTGACAGCAAACGCCATAAAAAACGCAATGAAAATCCAGATTTGGGCATTCATCGGGATAGGTAAATCATAGTAGTCAGTGAGGGCAAAGCTACCTGTTTGATGATACAGGTAGATAAATGCCACCAGCATCAACAAAGAACCTAACAAGGTATAGAGGAAAAACTTCACTGTGGCATAGACACGATTTGGCCCACCCCATATCCCAATCACTAAAAACATGGGGATTAACATTGCCTCCCAAAACACGTAATACAAAATACCGTCTAGTGCGCTAAACACGCCAATCATGAGACCACTCATGATTAAAAAGGCAGCCATATACTGTGCAATACTTTTCGTAATGACTTCCCAAGCCGCCACTACCACCAACACTGTGGTGAAACTGGTTAACAAAATCAACGGAACAGAAAAACCATCCACACCCAAGTGGTAATGAATATTAAAGGCTGGTATCCAAGACATACTTTCTTGAAACTGAAACGTGCCGATTTCTAATTGAAAGCCTGTATAAAGTGGAATAGTCACTAAAAAACTGATGACAGCACCCACGAGCGCAACCCAACGTGTTCTATTTGGTGCTTGATCGCTACCAAGCAAAAGAACCATGACGCCTGCAAGCATAGGTAGCCAAATGGCGAAACTTAAAAGATGTTGGTTAAATACTGTCATGTGCAACTTTTTAGTTGATTTTAATAAAGAATGTGAGGAACAAGAACACGCCAATAATCATCGCAAAGGCATAGTGATAAATTAATCCTGATTGTAAATGTCGCACTTTATTGGCGATTTTTCCAATTAGGTTGGCTGTTCCATTGACCATGGCACCATCAATGAGCTGCACATCACCAATTTGCCATAATTTGCCACCGATAAAACGTGAACCTCCTGCGAAGAAACGCTCGTTAAACGCATCAAACCCGTATTTATTCTCTAAGACTTGATAAACAATCTGGCATTTGGTTTGAATCATTGCTGGAATATCTGGACGCTTCATGTAAAAGAACCAAGAGAGCAATACACCCGATAATGCTAACGCAAATGGAAGTGTCATAAACCCATGCAATGCCATCCCCGCTGGACTGTGCAACAAGGCGTGATAATGATGGGTTAGTTCAGTCATGGCAGGATGTGCATTGGCATCGACCACAATCACATTGTTAAAGAATGTACCAAACAACATCGGCTCGATGGCAATGTAGCCAATCATTAAAGATGGAATGGCTAATAAAATCAATGGGAGCTTCACAACCCAGCTTGGCTCATGTGGATTGTCCTCTGGCGATAAACCGTGATGATGTGCATCGTGACCATCCTCATGTGCATGATGGTGTGGATGACGCCATTTTTCCTTGCCATGAAACACCAAGAAGTAGAGCCTAAATGAGTAAAACGCGGTTACAAATACCCCTGCTAACACTGCAAAATAAGCAAAGCCACTACCAGTAATTTCTGAGATTTTTACCGCTTCGATAATACTGTCTTTGGAATAGAATCCAGCAAAGAATGGTGTGCCAATTAACGCTAACGAACCAATTAATGATGTAATCCATGTCACAGGCATATACTTTTTAAGGTTGCCCATATTGCGAATGTCTTGATCATGGTGCATGCCCATGATGACTGCGCCAGCGGCTAAAAATAATAGCGCTTTAAAGAAGGCGTGTGTCATTAAGTGGAAAATCGCAACAGAATAAGCCGATGCGCCAAGCGCCACTGTCATATACCCTAACTGTGACAATGTGGAATACGCCACCACGCGCTTGATATCGTTTTGGATGATGCCCAAAAAGCCCATAAATAAAGCAGTAATTGCACCGATCACCATCACGGTGGAGAGTGCAGTAGTTGATAATTCAAATAACGGGGACATACGTGCCACCATAAAAATCCCTGCTGTCACCATCGTTGCAGCGTGGATCAATGCAGAAATAGGCGTTGGGCCTTCCATAGAGTCAGGCAACCAAACGTGTAAGGGGACTTGTGCAGACTTACCCATGGCCCCAATAAATAACAGGATGCAGGTTACAGTCATCAGCGACCATGACACATTTGGTAATAATTGCACTTGAGCATCAGCCAAGCGTGGCGCCGATTCAAATACTGCAGCGTAATCCAAGCTACCAAAATGATAGAGCACCATGCCTATGCCTAACAAGAAACCAAAGTCACCCACTCGGTTGACTAAAAATGCTTTTAAATTGGCGTATATGGCGGTTGGTCTGGTATACCAAAAGCCAATCAACAAATAGGAGACTAAGCCTACCGCCTCCCAGCCAAAAAACAATTGCATAAAATTATTGCTCATGACTAGCATCAGCATGGCAAAGGTAAATAACGAGATGTAACTAAAGAAACGGCTGTAGCCAGGATCTTCATGCATGTAGCCAATGGTATAGATATGGACCATGAGGGAAACAAAAGTCACTACCACCATCATCATTGCGGTTAAGTTATCGATCAAAAAACCTACTTCAAATTGGATAGGTCCGGACGTTAACCAACGATATACAGTTTCATTCAGTGTAAAACCATTGATGGTTTGATTGAGCACGTAAGCGGACAATATAAACGCCATACCAACTGCAACGATGGTCAACACATGCGCAAAATGTCTTGGCATTTTCCTGCCAAACAGTCCCACAACAGTAGCTGCTACCAATGGCAGCAAAGGAATTAATAAAAGTAGTTTTGACATGCTCATAAGATTAACCGTTTAAGTGATCTAAATCGTCCACGTTAATGGTGCGTAAATTTCGGAAAAGAACCACTAAAATCGCTAATCCAATGGCAGATTCGGCTGCGGCTACGGTTAAGATAAAAAACACAAA
>NCGC01000218.1 GCA_002281475.1 Methylophilales bacterium 28-44-11 | reverse complement strand
AGTGGTGCCCAAGTGCCGGTGACCTTTAGTTATGATAAAGCAGCCGCCAATGGTGTAGATATCAAGAAAATCTATGTGTTAGTGGATGCTAACCCTATTCAATTGGCGTCGACCTATCACCTTACAGACATGTTGGGTAATTTCATCATGGAAACGCGCATTCGCATGGAAACAGATTCTTATGTGCGTTTAATTGGTGAGTCAGCCGATGGAAAGCTCTATATGGCGAAACGTGAAATTCGCGCAGCGGGTGGTTGTGGCGGTACGGTAGACAATGATGAAGCCGCAGTGCGCGCTGAAGCCGGTAAAATCAAAATGAACGTAGAAGCGCCAGTGCAGTTTGGTAGCCCTAGCCAAGCCGTATTTAATATTCGTCATGTGATGCGTACTGGTTTACAACGTGATTTAGTCTCGCAAGGCTATGTGCCAGCGTTTTATATCAATAAAACAGCCTTTACCTATAATGGCAAACCAGTGATGACGGTGGATGTGGGTGTGGGCACTAGCGAAAACCCTTATATGAAATTTAAGTTTGTGCCAGATGCACCAGGTAAACTGGAAGTCGTTGCAACTGATAACGAAGGTAAAGTGTTCTCACAAGCGTTAGAGGTGAAAGGTTAAAAAAAACCATAACAATCAATGTTAAGCATGAGGCCTCTTAGGAGGCCTTTTTGTTTGGGATTGGATGCTAGAATATTCGTTGTTACAGAGGAGACAGCAATGAAAAGTTATCGTAAAGAATTGTGGTTTAACATCCCAGCACGTATGGATTTTAAAAATATTACCATTGACGTTGAAGTTTGCCTGCGAGAAAGTGGAATTAAAGAGGGGCTTGCATTGATCAATGCCATGCATATTTCTGCCAGCGTCTTTATTAACGACGATGAACGTGGCCTGCATCATGATTACAAAGTGTGGCTAGAGAAACTTGCACCGCATGAACCGGTGAGTGGATATCGTCACAATGACACGGGTGAAGACAATGCCGATGCGCATATTAAACGTCAAGTCATGGGACGGGAAGTCGTAGTGGCAATCACCGAAGGTAAACTGGATTTTGGCCCTTGGGAACAAATTTTTTATGGTGAATTTGATGGCAGGCGCAATAAGCGCGTGCTCATTAAAATGATTGGCGAATAGATATTTACATACAAAAAAGGGAGCATATGCTCCCTTTTGTCTAACCTAGAACAAAAATTATTTGTTCATTACGTACATGGTTACTTC
>NCGC01000217.1 GCA_002281475.1 Methylophilales bacterium 28-44-11 | reverse complement strand
CGTGATTAGCTTTAAAAGCCCAGTAAATCCCCTTTATTCCCTCAATTGATTTGCCTCCACTGTTGTTATTCTGACTCTAATTGAAAAGTTTTTCATTGGCTATTTCGGAGATTAGAGCATGTTTGTGATTATTGGATATGTAGTTATTTGCGGCACTATTTTTGGTGGGTATGCCATGGCGGGTGGTCACTTAGGTGGCCTTTGGCAACCACTAGAAGTCTTAATGATTTTTGGCGGTGCTATTGGTGCATTTGTAGTGGGTAATGACAATAAAGCGATTAAAGCGACGATGAAAGCGTTACCAAGTGTATTCAAAGGGTCAAAATACACCAAAGCGCTTTACATGGATTTATTAGCACTGTTGTTTGAAATTCTAAGCAAAATCCGCAAAGAAGGCATGATGTCCATAGAGAAAGACGTCGAAGACCCAGAATCTAGTGCTTTATTTGGAAAGTATCCCAAAATCTTACATGACCATCATCTGGTTGAATTTATCACTGATTATTTACGTTTGATGGTATCCGGCAATATGGATGCGTTTCAAGTAGAAAACCTCATGGATAACGAGATTGAAACTCACCATATGGAAGGTCATGTGCCGGCGCACTGTGTGGCAAAGATGGGGGATGCATTACCTGCCTTTGGTATCGTGGCTGCCGTGATGGGCGTAGTTCACACCATGGAGAGTTTGCACTTGCCACCTAATGAACTAGGTGTGCTCATTGGACACGCATTAGTCGGGACTTTTCTGGGCATTTTATTGGCTTACGGCTTTGTAGGGCCTTTGTCTGGTTTGTTAGAACAAAAACTTGAAGAATCCACCAAGATGTTCCAAACCGTAAAAGTGACTCTGTTAGCAAGCCTAAATGGTTATGCACCTGCCATCGCTGTTGAGTTCGGTCGTAAAGTATTGTACTCCACAGAGCGCCCAGGCTTTGCTGAGCTAGAAGACCATGTAAAAGCAGCCAGAGCTGCAAAATAAACTTTGATGACACTTACTGCAAATCAAATAATAGCTAAAGGATGCAGCCATGGCTGAAGATCGTATTGCGCCGATTATCGTCAAGAAAATTAAAAAAACGGCTGCTGGCCATCACGGCGGTGCGTGGAAAATTGCTTATGCCGACTTTGTGACAGCGATGATGGCATTTTTTCTATTGATGTGGTTATTGGGCTCAACCTCAAAAGCGCAAAAAGAAGGCATTGCTGAGTATTTTAAAACACCACTCAAGGTGGC
>NCGC01000216.1 GCA_002281475.1 Methylophilales bacterium 28-44-11 | reverse complement strand
ATCGCGCAAACGTTTACACAAAGCTAACGTAAGCGCGGTTTTGCCAGAGCCGACAGGGCCGCCGATACCAACGCGCAGTGGCTCTTTAAACTGTTCGACTTCTGGCGTGGGTGTTGTAAATTGGGTATGTATTTTCATGATCTAAATAAACGACTGTATTGGGTTTCATGTAAGCACCCAGCAATGCTGAGTAGCGGGTTAAAGTTACTGATTTCATCATCATGCAATGACATGGCATTGGTCACGACATCGGGCAGCGTTTCACCCAGTGCAAATAACACTTTTTGTCCTGCCACTTGCCCTAAAGGCACAGATTTCATGGCGGCACTGGCTTGGTTTTCTAACCAACCCCAAGCGTAACCCTGCAGCATATCATGCACAGGAATTTGCCAATGCTGCGCCACGGCCGCATAAATGGTAGGGAATGCAGGGGTTTGCAGTTGATTGATATTTACCAACAAACCCTCTGGCAGCTCTTTTAAATCATTGAGCAAACGCACCAAGGAATAACCCATTTGCTTGGTTTCAGCCAACGCTTCTGAGGTATCGCGGCCCGCTTGATAAAACGCATCCCACGTTTGTACAGCGGCTAAATCATCTTGCTGCCAAGCGAGGTACAAACGATGCAACACAGGCAACTCAAAATTGGCTTGGTAGATGTGCAATACATCGCCTATCCAAGTTTTTGCGCTATTTAAATCATTCACATTGCCGCATTCTATTGCCCACTCTAAACCTTGCGAGTAACTATACGCACCCACTGGTAGCATGGGGCTCGCCAGTTGTAATAATCGGCTAAGCGCTAAGCTACTCGCCATGAGATTGCCTTGCTTTATTTTGTAAGTAAGGTGGCCGTAAATTGGCAGTGGCTTCTTCGTCATGTCCGTGCCGGTGGCCACCGCCATAGGCGCCTGCTTCTGGTTCAAAGGGTGCAAATGTTTCAGCCACTTGCATACCCAAACCTAACAGCATGTCTTTGAGCACATAATCTTGCTCTAGACGCAACCAACCATCGCCAATTTGTAAGGGTACATGGCGATTGCCTAGGTGATAAGCGGCGCACATAAGCTCACGCAAACTGGGTGCAATGACGTTATACACAGGTTCCTGCGCAGCTAGTACTTGAATCACCTTGCCACATTCAGATTTAAGCAAATCGCCACCACGAAGCAAATCGCCACCACGCAAAATGATGCCACGCGTTAAAAACAAAGCGGCCTCTTGGCCCGATGCCAATTTGACGCGTAAACGACTTTTTTGACGTTTATCAAACGGCAACTCCACAGTGTCGTCAATATGACCTGCGACTGCAATGCGTTCAGTTAAGTGAATCATGATTAAAATAAAAAGTAGCGTTGCGCCATAGGCAATACCGTGGCCGGCTCACACACTAAATCCATGCCATCCGCCAATACACGATAGGTTTCTGGGTCCACATCAATCGTTGGCATCCAGCCGTTATGAATCATGTCTTTCTTTTTCACATGGCGCGTACCGCTAATCGCCACTAATGGTTTTTGTAAACCAAGCGCAGCAATATCTGGGTTACTTAACGCAGCCTGCGATACAAACGTGACCGCAGTTTTCAAGCCTCCCGCATAAGAGCCAAACATTGGGCGATAATGCACTGGTTGCGGCGTTGGAATAGAAGCATTAGGGTCGCCCATCGCAGCAGCAGCAATCATGCCGCCTTTTATAATAGTAGAAGGTTTAACACCAAAAAAAGCAGGACGCCAAATGACTAAATCAGCCATTTTCCCTACCTCAATTGAGCCCACGGTGTGCGCGATGCCATGGGTAAGCGCTGGGTTAATGGTGTATTTGGCTATATAGCGTTTGATTCTAAAGTTGTCGTTACGCTCCGAATCTTCTTTGAGCGGACCGCGCTGTACCTTCATTTTATGCGCCGTTTGCCATGTGCGAATGATCACCTCGCCCACACGCCCCATGGCTTGTGAGTCTGACGACATCATGGAGAATGCGCCTAAATCATGCAGAATATCCTCAGCGGCAATGGTCTCACGACGGATACGACTTTCGGCAAAGGCAATGTCTTCGGCAATGGAAGGGTCTAAGTGATGGCATACCATGAGCATATCCAAATGCTCATCTATCGTATTTACCGTAAAGGGCCGTGTTGGGTTCGTAGACGACGGCAACACGTTGGCATAACCAGCAGCTTTAATAATATCCGGCGCATGGCCACCACCTGCACCTTCGGTATGAAAAGTATGAATGGTGCGGTCTTTAAACGCACCGATGGTGGTTTCTACAAACCCAGATTCATTCAAAGTATCAGAATGGATAGCCACTTGCACATCCATCTCT
>NCGC01000215.1 GCA_002281475.1 Methylophilales bacterium 28-44-11 | reverse complement strand
CTTGTGGGGAGTCGAGAGCCTGTCCTGAGCTTGCCGAAGCCTGCCCTGAGTTGATCGAAGGGGAATGACCCCGTATCAGGTACGGGGCAAGCTCTACTTTAGCTCCAGCCCATATTCGGTTTAGATGTGTCGCTGAAAGACGCGCACGACGATGTCCTGCGCGTCTTTTCACTACGTTCAAGTAAGTCAACATTAAATTCTATACAAAGCAAAACCCCCACCGTTTCCGGAGGGGGTTTTGCTTGTGGGGAGTCGAGATCCTGTCCTGCGCTTGCCGAAGCCTGCCCTGAGTTGATCGAAGGGGAATGACCCCGTATCAGGTACGGGGCAAGCTCTACTTTGACGACAACCTATTAAATTGACCTTTGTGTCGTCGAAACAAGCCGCCAGTTGTCTGGCGAGTTGTTTTCACTACGTTCAAGTAAGTCAACATTAAATTCTATACAAAGCAAAAACCCCCACCGTTTCCGGAGGGGGTTTTTGCTTTGTAAGGAGTCTGACGATGACCTACTTTCACATGGGTAATCCACACTATCATTGGCGCGGAGTCGTTTCACTGTCCTGTTCGGGATGGGAAGGAGTGGGACCAACTCGCTATGGTCGTCAGACAAACTGGTAAGTTGCCGGCGCTGTTCTGCAAGCTACTAAGTTTGTTGTTTCATGCCGGCATTTTAACATACCAACATAAAAACTAAATATATTGATTTAATGTTCACTGAACATTAAATCTCTGGAAGAAGTAAATCGGGTTCTTGATTGCACTGCGATTCTTTCCGTGAAAGGTGATGCCGCTTTGCGGCGGTGAATCGTGAAACGATTTTTACATTTCACTTTTCACATTTCCCCTTTCACAGGTATATTTCTCTTAATATTATAGGGTCAAGCCTCACGAGCAATTAGTATTGGTTAGCTTAACGCATTACTGCGCTTCCACACCCAACCTATCAACGTCCTGGTCTCGAACGACTCTTTAGAAGGCTTAAAGCCTAGGGAAATCTTATCTCAAGGCGAGTTTCCCGCTTAGATGCTTTCAGCGGTTATCTCTTCCAGATTTAGCTACCCGGCAATACCACTGGCGTGATAACCGGTACACCAGAGATCTGTCCACTCCGGTCCTCTCGTACTAGGAGCAGGTCCCTTCAAATTTCCAACGCCCAAGGCAGATAGGGACCAAACTGTCTCACGACGTTTTAAACCCAGCTCACGTACCACTTTAAATGGCGAACAGCCATACCCTTGGGACCGGCTACAGCCCCA
>NCGC01000214.1 GCA_002281475.1 Methylophilales bacterium 28-44-11 | reverse complement strand
ACTTTTTTCTCATGCAATTGATCTTCTAATTGCATTAAGAATTTATCCACCACGCGAATAATAATCTCTTGTGACAACGCGCCAAACGATACCGTTGCGTCTAAGCGATTACGGAACTCAGGGCTAAAGAAACGTTTGAGATCGGCTGCTTCATCGGTTGAGTCTTTCGCATTGGTAAAGCCAATACTCGATTTAGACATATTTTCGGCGCCGGCATTGGTTGTCATGATAATAGTAACATTACGGAAATCCGCTTTGCGGCCATTGTTATCTGTCAACGTACCGTGATCCATCACTTGCAACAAAATGTTGAAAATATCAGGGTGGGCTTTTTCAATTTCATCCAACAACAATACACAATACGGTTGTTTGGTAATCGCTTCGGTAAGTAAACCACCTTGATCGAAACCCACATAGCCGGGAGGCGCACCAATTAAGCGGCTTACGGCGTGACGTTCCATGTACTCACTCATGTCAAAACGCACTAGCTCAATGCCCATGATGTAAGCCAATTGCTTCGCTACTTCAGTTTTACCTACACCAGTGGGACCACTGAATAAGAAGCTACCAATCGGTTTATTGTTTTGGCCCAAGCCACTACGTGCCATTTTGACAGCCGAAGCCAATGTCTCGATGGCTTTATCTTGACCAAACACCACTGCTTTAAGATCACGCTCTAACGTTTTTAAGGCATGTCGATCATCGCTAGAAATATTTTTGGGCGGAATGCGCGCAATCTTGGCAATGATGTCCTCAATCTCTTTGTTGCCAATGACTTTTTTCTGCTTACTTTTTGGCAGAATACGTTGAGCAGCACCCGCTTCATCAATCACGTCAATGGCCTTGTCCGGCAAATGGCGGTCATTGATGTATTTGGCAGACAACTCTGCAGCGGTACTAAGTGCACTTGCACTGTATTTCACGCTATGATGTTCTTCAAATTTTGATTTTAAGCCTTTAAGAATTTCGATGGTTTCAGCCACACTTGGTTCTACTACATCAATCTTTTGGAAACGACGAGATAAAGCATGGTCTTTCTCAAAAATACCACGGTATTCTTGATAGGTAGTTGCACCAATACACTTGAGAGAACCATTAGATAACGCAGGTTTAAGTAAATTGCTGGCATCTAACGTACCACCACTGGCTGCGCCTGCACCGATCAAAGTATGGATTTCATCAATGAATAAAATCGCATCTGGCTTCTCAGCCAACTCTTTCATCACCGCTTTTAAGCGTTGCTCAAAATCACCACGGTATTTGGTACCCGCCAACAATGCG
>NCGC01000213.1 GCA_002281475.1 Methylophilales bacterium 28-44-11 | reverse complement strand
CCCAGCCTATGAAGATATTTTGTCGCAAATTAATTTTGAGCAAAATCTCCCTGAGAATATCGACCCACTAAAAACTAACCTTAAAGACAGTGAAGAACGCCGGCGTTTAGCCAGATTGTTAGAGACCGACTTGGGGGCCATCGTTGGTTATGTGATGCCGATTAAGCCAGTAGAAGCTAAAAAAGCTGGGCAGTGGCTTACCAGTAAATGGCCACTCAAGCGTGAGCATCTGTACTTGTTGAGTGGCGACTCGCCTATGGGCTTACGTTTGCCGCTGAGTTCGCTACCGTGGGAACTGCCAGAAGACATGGATGCAGAGTTTCCGCTGGACACATTTGCTACATTAGAAACTTTAGCGGAACTTGAAAAATCTAGCGTCAAACCCACCGTCAGTATCAAACATAAATCGGCAAAACCTCTGCCAAACGAAGTGATTCATACCGCACTCTGTGTGCAGGTGCGTGCGGGTCGGTTATACGTGTTTATGCCTCCCGTTGCGCGTTTGGAAGATTATCTCGCGCTGACCACAGCTGTGGAAAATACTGCAGCCAAATTAAAACTTAAACTTTGGCTAGAGGGATATACCCCTCCGCGTGATACAAGAATTCAAGTGTTAAGCGTAACGCCTGATCCCGGAGTCATCGAAGTGAATATTCATCCTTCTGCCAATTGGCAAGAGTTGGTGGATAAAATGACAGTGCTATATGAAGAAGCCAGACTGACGCGCCTTGGTACTGAAAAGTTTATGTTGGATGGCCGTCATACTGGCACGGGCGGAGGTAATCACGCGACATTAGGTGGCGCGACGGCTATTGATAGCCCTATGTTACGCCGCCCTGATGTACTTAAAAGTCTGATTACATACTGGCAAAATCATCCAGCATTGTCTTATTTATTTTCAGGCACGTTTATTGGACCCACCAGCCAATCACCAAGAGTAGACGAGGCGAGGGACGATAACTTATATGAGTTATCAATTGCTTTTCAACAAATGGAAAAAGCACTACCGACGACCGATGAAAGTGAACGCCCTTGGCTGGTAGATAGATTATTACGCAACTTACTTGTGGATTTGACGGGTAATACACACCGCGCTGAGTTTTCAATTGATAAATTGTATTCACCAGATGGGCCTACTGGTCGCTTGGGATTAGTGGAGTTTCGCGCCTTTGAAATGCCACCACATGCCCGTATGAGTTTATTGCAAAGTTTGCTGTTGCGCGCACTGGTGGCAAGGTTCTGGAAAGCGCCATATCAAGGAAAACTCATCCATTGGGGTACCGAATTACATGATCGATGGATGTTGCCACACTTTGTTGC
>NCGC01000059.1 GCA_002281475.1 Methylophilales bacterium 28-44-11 | reverse complement strand
AAGCCGAAACAGCTAACAAAGAAATGATCTACGTCTCAAGTGTTATTAGACATGTTGGACTAACTCCACCAGTTATAAAGAAAATTAAAGTTGTTCAGACCGAATTACGCTACCTAGAAATTGATGAGATTAGAAAACTGCTTGAAGATATTAAAGAAAGAAGTTTTGGTGGCTATGTAATATGTAAAATTGCATTAGAAACTGGAGCCCGATGGGGTGAGGCATCTAACGTAGTTTCTAGTCAAATTAAGAATGGAGTATTAGGTCTCCCTAGTAAACACACTAAAAATAAAAAACCAAGATATATTCCAATTAGCGTTGAGTTGGCAAATTTAATTAATGAAAATGCTCCTTTACCAGATGCGACATCAACATTCAGGCGTTCAATAGATGCTTGCGGTATTGACCTGCCAGATGGGCAAATGACACATGTGCTGCGACATACCTTCGCAAGTCATTTTATAGCCAATGGTGGCAATATTGTCGCACTTCAAAAAATATTGGACCATTGTAGTTTAAACGTCACTATGCGTTATGCGCATCTGAGTCCTGAGCATTTCAAAGACGTTTTAAAATACAAGCCCGAGTGGGGGGAAGTAGACGTTTAAAATCGGTGGACACTTTGTGGACACTTTCTATCTTAAATAAAAAAACGACTTAGATTTAACATCTAAGTCGTTGATTTAATTGGTGGCCGGAGCGGGAATCGAACCTGCGACACGCGGATTTTAAATCCGCTGCTCTACCGACTGAGCTACCCGGCCAGCGTTGCAACTACATTGTATGTGAATTGCAAGTCGCGCATTATAGCAAACAAAGTGGGCTCTGCAACAATGCATTAGAAAATTAATTCATTTATGCGTAGTCAATCTAAAACTATTACTTTATGATGAGTTCGGCATTTTGTTGTTATCTTGGGTTAAAAGATGATGGTTGGTTAATTAATTAAGGAGAAGCAGATGGGTTTATTTTCGTTTATTAAAGAAGCTGGTGAAAAGCTTTTTGGGACAGGTGAAGTAAAAGCGGCAGAACAAGTCGCTAAGAAAGAGCCAACTCCAGTAAATGTGGAAGCTGCAAATCGCGCAGCAGCCAATGCAATTGCTGCTTATGTTGCAAAGATGAATCTGACTGCTGATGGTTTAACGATAGGATTTGACGGCGCTTCAGGCACAGTGATTGTGCAAGGGATGGCAGCCACTCAAGAAATTAAGGAAAAGATTTTATTATGTTGCGGTAATGTGGATGGTGTGGAGCACGTACAAGATCAAATAGGTGTGGTCGAGGCTGAGATAGCGCCGCAGTTTTACACTGTTGTACGTGGTGATACACTATCAAAAATTGCTAAAGAATTATATGGGAATGCCAATTTGTATATGCGTATTTTTGACGCAAATAAACCGATGCTATCGCACCCAGATAAAATTTATCCAGGTCAAATGTTGCGCATTCCACCACAGTAATAATTTTTAAACAGGAGATTTAGAATGAACGCATTTGTACGTACTTTGTTGATTGGTTTGCTTGCTGCAAGCTTCTCTGTGGCTTGTAGTGAGAAAACAGAAGAAGCGGCTGCCGAGGCTAAATCAGAAATGGGCGAAGCTCTTGATGCAACTAAAGACGCTGCAGCTGCAGCTGCAACCGATGCTAAAGAGTCAGTAGTGGAGACAGCGCAAGAGGTGGCAACTAATACGAAAGAAGCTGCTGCAGACGCAAAAGAATCCGCAGTGGATGCTGTGAAGGCTGCAAAAGAGGCGGCACACGACGCAACAGCGCCGTAACTCAACGTAATAATTGAAAAATATTCCCGTGCTATGCAGATAGTACGGGATTAATTTTTTTGGCGTCATGTAAAATACGTCATGACTCATTTTGAACTCTCTCCTCTCAATCAAGATTTGCACGATGCGCTCGTGCATAAAATCAAACTTAAGACTAAACCACAAGGTGCACTTGGGCAACTAGAAGCAATCGCGTTGCAGGTTGGATGCATTCAACAGACACTCACCCCAACGCTAATCAATCCAGCCATGCTAGTGTTTGCAGGAGATCACGGCATTGCACAAAGTGGTGTAAGCCCATATCCACAAGCAGTGACTGCGCAAATGGTGTTAAATTTTTTGGCGGGTGGTGCGGCCATCAATGTATTTTGTCGCCAAGTAGGCATGCAACTATTGGTGATTGATGCAGGTGTAAATCATACCTTTGCCAATGAAATGGGTTTGATTCCTGCCAAAATGGGCTTAGGTACTGCCAATTTTCTACATGCTCCCGCAATGCGCATGGATGTGTGTCATGCCGCAATTACAAAGGGTGCTGACATTGCTAAAAAACAACTGTCTCGAGGTTCTAACGTGCTTGGAATTGGTGAGATGGGCATTGGCAATACGTCGAGCGCAAGTTGTTTAATGAGTGTGCTTACTTCTGTGCCAATTGCACAGTGCGTAGGGCGGGGCACTGGATTAGATGATGTAGGGTTGGCGAATAAAACTCTTATTCTGTCTCAGGCAATTGCATATCATAAACTTAATGCGGATGACCCCTACCTAGTGCTGGCAACATTTGGCGGTTTTGAAATTGCGATGATGGTGGGAGCGATGCTGGCAGCTGCGGAACAGAAAGCGGTGTTAATGATTGACGGCTTTATTGCCACTGCGGCAATCTTGGTGGCAAGTAAAATTCAACCAATGATTTTGGAATATTGTATTTTTGCGCATCGGTCAGATGAGCGTCCCCATCAAGCCTTGTTAGACTATCTTAGAGTTAAACCCTTATTGGACATTGGTTTGCGGTTAGGGGAGGGCACAGGCGTAGCATTGGCGTATCCGCTGGTACAAGGTGCGGTCAATTTTCTAAATGAAATGGCAAGTTTTGAAAGTGCTGGCATATCTAAAAGGGTAGATGCATGAAGCGAGAGTGGCGTCGATGGTTATTAGCGCTAGGATTTTTTACACGCATTCCTGTTGCAAGTTTTCCTGATTTTAAAGAAGCAGAACTCAACGAATCCACCAAATATTTTCCACTTGTGGGAGTGTTGATAGGATGCATAGCAGGTCTTATCTTTTATTTGGCCAATATTGTATTATCGCAATCGTTAGCCGTCATGATCAGCATGTCGGCGACCATTTATGTAACAGGCGCATTTCATGAAGATGGTTTGGCTGATAGCGCAGATGGCTTAGGTGGTGGATGGAGTCGTGAGCGAATACTTACTATCATGCAAGACTCAAGGTTGGGAACCTACGGTGCAGTGGCATTGTTTCTCATATTGTTTGCCAAGTTTCAAACTTTACAAGCCATGCACCCAGTGGTTATTCCATTGGCTTTGATTGGAGGGCATGCGATTAGTCGTTTAGCAGCGGTGTGGGTAATGCGTTGTTTGGTGTATATCAAATTCGATGGAAAATCTAAGCCTTTAGCGACTCAAATTTCTACAATTGATTTAATCTACGCACACGTTTTTGGTTTAGCACCTTATGTTGCCGTGATAGGAGTAATGGTATTCAACCAGCTTTCGTGGACGGTGATTGCGCAATTTATATTGCTGACCAGTTTGCCCATGTTATGCGCTTGGTGGTGGTGGGCACATAAAATTAAACGATGGCTGGGTGGTTACACTGGCGACACCCTTGGTGCGATGCAACAGATTACAGAACTTGCCTTTTACTTGGGTGTATTGGTATGGAGCTTGCACGTATGAGAATGACCCTTATCCGCCACACCAGTTTACAAATTGCCTCGGGCGTGTGTTACGGACAAACAGACATAGATGTGGCCGCAACCTTTGTGCATGAGGCTACGCAAGCAAAAGACAAGTTGAAAGACGTGTCTTTTGATGCTGTGTTTTCCAGCCCACTGCAACGATGTGTCAAGCTAGCCCATGCATTGGTGTCAGATCATATAGTGCATGACGAACGCCTTAAAGAATTACATTTTGGCGACTGGGAGATGCGCGCATGGGACGATATTCCAAGGGATGCATTTGATCACTGGGCACACAATTACGCAGAGTTAGCACCACCCAATGGTGAGACGTTCAGCCAGTTGCAACAGCGTGGTGTGGCGTTTGTCGAAGAAATAATGCAACTACACCCCAGTGGGCATGTGCTTGTGGTGACACACGGCGGCATGGTGCGGGCCATGCTGGCGCATGTGCTCAATATGCAGCTAAAAGGGTTGTTTCGCTTTAGCGTTGATTATGGCAGTGTCACCCAATTAGACTTTTGCGGGGCAGTTCCTAAAGTAGAATTTGTAAATCGCTGAGAATATTTACTTTTAAACTACCTGTATAGTTTGACCCATACAGATGACGACTTGACCTGCACGTATTTTAGCTGTTTTGCGCAGCTCTGTTTCACCATCTACTGTCACCATGCCGCCAGCCACCATGGCTTTGCCTTGCCCACCACTATCGGCTATCCCAACTAGTTTAAGTAGGTCGCATAATGCAATATGCTCACCTTTTAATTCAAATACTTCCATGCTTATCCTTTGAGTAAAATGGGCAATCCAGCGGCAATAAAGCTCACCTTATTTGCTATCGCTGCAACGGCTTGATTCAATCGGCCTTGTTCATCCTGAAATTGACGGTTGATTTCGCCCAATGGAACAATCCCCATGCCGACTTCGTTGCTGACTAGCACAACTTGCGCCTGCAACTTGGGCAGAGTCGCCAACAAATGCGTGCGTTCATGTTGCCATTCAACGCCTTGGGGTGGTTTGCAATCAGGACAAATGCATTGCGCAAGCCAAAGCGTTAAGCAATCAACAATAATACATGTGTCAGGCTGATCGATGGAAAGAAGTGTTTCCGCTAAGCCAAGCGGTTCTTCAATGACTTGCCAATAAGCGGGGCGACGCGATTGATGATGTGCAATACGTTGCGCAAATTCGTCGTCGTATACTTGTGCTGTGGCAACATAGGTCACTGGCAATTCACTTTGTGATGCTACTCTCTCGGCATAAGCACTTTTGCCAGATCGCGCCCCACCTAATATTAAATGGGTAGTCATGAACGGTTCTTTGGTAAAACCAACGTGGTCATCGGGTATTGATGGTCGCTTTTTATGGCAAATATTAATAGTGTTTGCATGCTTATTCCGACTTCTCATCATGTTGCCAAAAGTTATCCATGAGCATGTCTGAAAGCGGCCTCTCTTTTGCCCAGCCTTCTTCTACCAGCATGGGCTCTTTGTAAAAGCTATTCACATACCCTAAACAAAGTATCGCGATTGGTTTAGCACCATTAGGAATATTGAGCAGTTTTGCCAATTTTTCCGGATCAAACATAGACACCCAACCCATCCCAATGCCCTCTGCACGAGCGGCTAGCCATAGGTTTTGAATGGCACAGCTCACAGAGGCCATGTCCATTTCGGGTAATGTGCGTCGGCCAAAAATATGCTTTTCTCTATGGTCACACAAGGTGGCAATGAGCACGACACCACAGTCTAAAATACCTTCTACTTTTAACCGCATAAATTCTGCCATACGTGCAGTCGTATCAAACTCACCAATGGCCTGTGCCGTCTTAATACGCTCCTCATTCACTTGTGTGTGGATGGTTTGACGAAGTTCAGGGTTAGTCACACGTATAAAACGCCAAGGCTGCATTAAGCCTACGCTTGGCGCATGGTGTGCGGCTTGCAAAAGTTTAGTGAGCAGAGCAGTGGGAATAGGGGTGGGTAAAAAGTGACGCATATCGCGTCGCTCCGCAATTACCTTGTAAATAGCGGCCTGCTCAGCTTCAGTATAGGCGTGTGGGCTGGTCATATAAGAGACAAAAAAAGCCGCTGAATATAAGCGGCTTTAAATGCAAACATGTGTTTTTACACTTTTGAAGTTTGAATGGCTTTGATGTTGCGTAACGCCATCACAGCAAGCCAAACTGCAGCAAAATACATCATTGAGAAACCCATCCAATTTGGCAGATATTCCCAGCCATGTTGCATCGATTCGATCACGCCATTGGCAGGAAAACGACCTGAGAATAAATAGTATGTTTGCGTAGAAATTACAAAGGCAATCAATGTAGTCACTAAGCTTACCAAAGCATAAGGCATCGCATTAAACGCATCTTGCTGTTTGCTCAGCCAAGTGCCACCTATCCACATGGCGCCATATGCAGGTATCAAACCCCAGTAGCTATTGGTTAAACAAAAGCCTTGGGCAGGATCAAACGCAGCAGCACCAAAATCAATGAAACTGGCTAAGATAAAAAATGCAGCAAACCATGCAAAACGGCCTAAAAGCATGCCACCCAATAGAAACAAAACCAAGCTGGCATCTGGTAAAGATACTTGCGTTAACACGTGACTGCCGCGGGTAAGTAGCATAAAAAAGGCGATGATTGCTGCTGTGAGTGCTGTTTTTTGTGTGGTGGATAAACCCATATTTCTCTCCAATAACTTCTTTTGACATCATACCATTTTTTTAAAAATCTGCCCGCATGCCAATGCGCCAAGTGCGTACAAAATCAACAGGGTATGTACTGCCATCTGGGCTGGTAATGTCATCACTAGTTTGAATAGAGTTTTCGTGTTCAAACAAATTGTTAACAGCTGCAAAGAAGTTAAGGTTGTTGTATTGGTAACTCAATACAATATTGGTTGATTGATAATAGTCTTGTTTTTGTGGTGCATTATTTAAGAAATCATTAAAAACATAAGACTTATCACGCCATGTATGATTGATGTTCAAGCTGGCATGATTTAAAAATTGATAATTTACATTCGCAACCAGGGTATGTTTCGGTACACCAGGCAAATCCTTGTCTTTTACTGAGGCACCAAAATCACGCTCTTTATCAATAATCGCACGCGTATAGTTATAGATTATAGATGCGCTTAATTGACTGTTAAGTTTATAATAATCCTGAATTTCTAATCCATATTTATGAGATTTGTCGATATTCGTATTGGTAAAAGAGTTAGAGTTAAAATAAATCTCATCATCCAATTGGGCACGGAAAACCGAAATCTTAAAACGATTGTTTGCCGTAGTATGATTCAATCCCAAGTTAAATGTTTTGACTTTTGCAGGATCAATAAAGCCATTGAAAGCGGTAGTAATCGTTGGGAACAATGAAAAATCTTGCACGAAAAATCGATCAATATCCGGAGCCTGAAATGATTGGTTGTAATTTGCAAAAATAGTAAGCTCAGGGGTAAATCGATAGTTAGCACCCACATCCCAAGCATCCAAATGCTCACTGTCCTTAAGTGTAACGCCAGTCGTTGGGTTATAGCGGTAGTTTACTTTCTCATTACGTGCACCAGCAGATAATGTAAGTGCTTCAGATATCCAAGCAGGTTGATATTCGCCACTTAAGAAAATTGCACTATTATTCTTTGTAGTGGTGTTAGACGAGGTTTTGCGGTCACCATCAAAATTTTGATAACCCACAATCACACTCATATTTTCATGGTTAAAACTTAGCGATATGTCATCAGAGCGATAATCGTAATCGGCAATGAAACCTGTAAACTCAGATCTTTTGTCTTCTTGGTAATGGGTGGCGGCTAGTTTTAATGATTCACTGATATCGTACTCTGTGCCAACTTTCCATTGGTCTGTATTTAAGCCTTGTTGTGTATACGTTGTTCCTGCACTTTGTCTTGGGTCGCCTCTAAACTCTGCACGTGTCAAAGGGCTCACATAACGAATATCGTTTCTTGAACTGGTACCCTCAGCTAAAAAGCGTAAATAATCGGTAGGTTTAATTTTTAGTTTCACATTTTGCGTATTGGCAGTGAATTGATCATGATGGCCTGTTATATCTTTTTTGCTAAAACCATCATGACTGTCATGCGCTAAACTTGCTGATAGATCAATAAACTTTTCAGAGATACCAGCATTGATATAGTGATTTTTCTGACCAAAGTTGCCAAGAGAAGTGCTGACAGTAACACCTGTCTTATTCTTGGTATAAATTTGTACAGCACCTGAAGTAGCGCCATCACCATAAATAACAGAGCCGCTACCTTTAATGATTTCTATACGCTCAATATTTCCAAGTGGAATAGCGCCAAGTAACTGAGAAGTTTGATCAATATTATTTAAACGTTGACCATCAACGGTGATAACTACATTTTGATAACCGTTTTCATTTCCAAATCCACGTAAATTGATAGAGGGTGTTGCTTTACTTCCAAAGCTTGAAAGTAAATTCAAGGAAGTTTGTTGTGCTAAATAGTCGTAAAGCGTGGTGGCCCCGGAAGCCTCAATTTGTGATGTGGTATGAATTTCTGAAGCATAGGTGGTTTCACTCTCGTTACGTTCAAATCGGTTGGCTTTCACCGTGATTTCATCTAAGTTGATATTGTCTGCAGAAACAGCAGAGTGTGTAAAAGCCATGCCAATTAAACTGGCAATGATTGTTTTTGTCATTATAGTTTTTCCGTGATTTCATGCGACCCCGCATGATGTTTTCAAAAGAAATAACCAAGGAATAAAAATGACCAAAGCACGGAGTATCCTGCAATACAACGCATCTCGAACCACCGTCACCCCGCGGTATTTCCAACATAGCCAAAAAGGCTTTAGTTATGTAGGCCGGTCTCCGGGCTTGTGACAATTCAATTTACACCTTCCCAAGCCTGCGCTCAGTGGCATGTTGTAAATCTAAAATCACTTACCGTTGCGGGGGCAGCACAGGAGTGGTTGTGTTTGCACACAAATCACCTGTTTCCCAGTTTCACCTAATTACAGAAAAGTAACGTCGGCACCTAACAACAAACAAGATTATAACTAAAGTTCCACCACACATAAAAAATATTTATACAACAGAAAGTTCGAATCGTGCCAAATCACTTTGAATAGTAAACGTTAACTATTGACTATAATGATTTTTTTCAATTATAGTGGGCGCATGGAGATTGATTTAAAAAGTTTAGAGGACAAGTTGAGTAAGCTTATTAGCTTATGTGCGTCTTTGCGTGATGAGAATCAGCAACTGAAATCTGAACTTACACTAGTAACGCAGGACTCTGCTCGACTCAAAAATAACATGCTGCAAGCCAGTGATCAGTTAGAGAGCTTGCTAGGTACGTTACCAGCGGAGGGTCAATCTTAATGGCTGCCAAACCCATTGACATCGAAATTTTAGGTCGTGAATTCACGGTATCTTGCACTGATGAAGAGCGAAAAGGGTTGTTGGAAGCAGTCGATTATCTCAATCACAAAATGCGTGAAATTCGCGATGCAGGCAAAATTGTAGGGGTTGAACGAATTGCCATTATGGCCGCTCTTAATATTTCGCATGAATTGCTTAACACGCAGTCTGGTGGAGTTGACGTAGGCGATATTAAGCGTAGGATGTTTGCTATGCAGAATCAAATTGATGAAGCGATTTCGTTGCAAAATAAGCTATTATAAATAGCAATTGTAGTTAATCACTTCATTATTACGTCACATTTAAGTTTTAACATCCAACTTAACGTTTTCTTTGGTGTTGCCTGAGTCTAAATTCCTTGAACTAGTTTTTGTTATAGGTTTCGGCTATTCGGGTGCGGTGTGATCGCTCTAAATTGGGTCTGCTTTTAAGCGGCTCTTGGTGAGTGAACCTAAAGTGCTTTAGGCTGTTACCACCTGGACTTTTTTGGTTCAGGATTAACGGCTCAGGTAACACCAAAGAAAATGCGTTTTGTTTTTTACATCAAATTCCCGCGTTGCCATTCGCTTGCCGTACTAAATGCACTGTCTGCGCTCAAACGCTTGCCTCAGCTAAACCTGAAGAATATGATTGATTAATAGTTAATGTAGCTCCATTTATTCAAGACATTTAAAAATGGACTAACGTAACGCGTGATATTTCAAATCAGCAAGGCTCACAACTTCTAGACATTTTTCGTGGCAGGCTTCTAATACAACCGGTGGGGCAAATCCCGCTTCTGAGGCCTCTAGCCAGCGCGCAGCGCACACGCACCAACGGTCTCCTGCTTTTAAGCCAGTAAAGCCAAACTCCAATCGTGGTGTCGTTAAGTCGTTACCTTTGGAAAATGAGAATGCGAGAAACTCATCCGTCATCTGTGCGCAAATAGTGTGACTGCCCTGATCCTCCAAGCCTGTTTCACAACAGCCAGTGCGTGTAAATCCTGTCAGTGGATTCATGCTGCATGTTTGTAATGCGGTGCCAAGTACATTTTTTGCCATTTCTATTCCATTCAAATCCAAGTCCATCGTATGATACGAGAAAATGATTAGACGAGATATAGAGATGCGTTATTG
>NCGC01000058.1 GCA_002281475.1 Methylophilales bacterium 28-44-11 | reverse complement strand
ATCACCTTTCTTGGCAGATGCATTACCGAAGGTGATCGATGATGCAATCGAGTTACTTTCTGATGGGTGCTTTCATTTGCTTGGCCGTATAGATCGCATCGTTAAAATCGAAGAAAAGCGATTGTCCTTGCCAGATATGGAATCGCTACTCCTCAAGCACAGTTGGATAAAGGCAGCTGCCGCAGTTGCATTAGCTAGTCGTAAGCAAAGTGTGGGTGTTGCGATTGAACTCACAAAAGAAGGGCAGAGCATACTGGCGCAACATGGACGTCGCCATGTGATACAACTTTTAAAGGTTTATCTTGCACAATATTTTGACAAGGTGTTACTGCCCCGCTATTGGCGTTTTGTAAAACAACTTCCCATGAGCGCACAAGGTAAACTCACTTCCGCAGCCGTTCATGCCCTATTTTCACCCGAAGACAATCATCATGCTGTTACGTGAAGTAGTCAATTTGTATGAATGTGGTAATTAACATAGTTATTTGGACTCATTAGCTGAACGTATCATATTGCCAAGACCAAATTGTCATGAGCGATTACAATCGTATATTCAACAATATGCATCAGAATTGAATCCTATTGTTTAGAAGCACACATAAGTAGTTTAATTTCTTTGATTTTTTTGGCGACTAATAGCCAATCCCCAATGACCCCAAGGCTTAAACATGCAATCCATTTCCGCCCAATCTGATTCATCTGCCACGCTATCTATTGAAATTGGCAAAGGTAAGCTAAGTATTGAAGATGTGTTAAGTGTCGCTTTCAACAACAAGGGCGTAGCGTTATCGAATCACCCAGCTTTTAAAGAGAGAATCAAACGGGGCGCAGATTTTCTTGAACGATTGTTAGCGAATGATGGCATCGTATATGGCGTCAATACTGGTTATGGCGACTCATGCACGGTGATGGTGCCATCACACCTAGTGGCAGAATTGCCATTACATCTTACGCGCTACCATGGCTGTGGCTTGGGCGAATACCTTGATGACCATGAAACTTTGGCGGTGCTTGTGTGCAGGTTGAATTCATTGGCACAGGGCTATTCAGGCGTGCGTTGGGAGTTGCTAGCACAGTTGTCATCGTTGATTAATTTTCGCATATTGCCCAATATTCCTGCAGAGGGATCTGTCGGTGCGAGTGGCGATTTAACACCCTTATCCTACGTGGCAGCCGCACTTATAGGTGAACGTGAAGTACGTTACACAGGAAAAACATGCCCCACCTCTGAGGTATTGGCTTCGTTAGGAATAGCGCCTATAACCCTAGCGCCAAAAGAAGGCTTAGCCATCATGAATGGAACAGCTGTCATGACAGGTTTGGCATGTATTGCTTGGCAGAGAGCACATTATTTGTCTAAGCTATGTTGCCGATTGACTGCGCTGGCTTCCATTGCATTGCGTGGCAATCGTGGTCATTTTGACCCGAGACTATTTGCCGCCAAACCACATGCAGGACAAAATGAGGCGGCGGCATGGATTTATGATGACTTATGTGGCAATGATGTCGAAGAGATTCGATTACAAGATCGTTACTCCATTCGTTGTGCTCCTCATGTGATTGGGGTGGTGCGAGACGCGCTGACGTGGATGCGACGTGATATTGAAAATGAGTTAAATAGTGCCAACGACAACCCATTGATTGATGGCGAAAATGAATTGGTGCTACATGGCGGCCACTTTTATGGCGGACACATAGCGTTTGCAATGGACTCACTTAAAACCGCAGTAGCGAATCTTGCTGATTTAATGGATCGCCAACTCGCCTTACTTGTGGACAGTAAATACAATCATGGCTTACCCCAGAATCTCTCAGGTAGTACCGGAGAGCGTGCAGCCATTAATCATGGTTTCAAGGCAGTGCAGATTGGCGCATCGGCTTGGACAGCAGAAGCGCTTAAACTCACCATGCCAGCCAGTGTGTTTTCAAGATCAACAGAATGTCATAATCAAGATAAAGTAAGCATGGGTACGATTGCAGCCCGTGATTGTTTACGGGTGCTAGAATTGACAGAGCAAGTCGCTGCTGCCATGACACTTGCCGCAGTGCAAGGGGTAACACTACGACAGGCGATGGTGGATTCTGACGATTCCCCCACCTATTTACCAGCCAACTTGCAAGCTTTTATGCAACGCGTACGAGCGTACTCCCCCTTTCTTGATGAAGACCGTGCACTGGAGATGGAGTTGCGTGAAGTCACCCAATTGATTCGCGCTGGTCATTGGGAGCTATATCCAGATGACTAAACTCAAGGCAGCCATTGAAGTCAGGATGTTATTCCATGATGTGGATCGTGTGACTTGTTGTATCAGTGATTGTTGCTCATATTCTATTTATTTGGGTAGAACTACCAATGGTGAAATATTTCAAAACAGTGAGGGAAAAATAGTTGGGAATTTTTTGCATCGTTTTTAATGAACTAATACTTTGAAAACATACCAAAGTGAGTGAGGTTTTTTAATTCAGTTCTGTAATTGACCAAACACCTTCAATCAATGAGCGCACGCCTGTATGCGCTTTATAATTAAAACATATGCTTTAAAATAAATTTCAAAATCTAATTTAATGGCTTAATGCATCAGCCACTAAACCAATCAGAACAAAAAAATGAACAATCTTTCAAATCGTAGCATTGTAATAAATAACTCTAAAACATCAGTCACGCGTGAGCAGATACGTGCTTATTTTCATGAAACTTCAGATTTGTATGAGCGCTTATTTCAGACACTGAATAGTGACGAAGCCTATTACGTCAAACCAATTCACTTAAGACATCCGCTCATTTTTTATTACGGCCATACCAATACTTTTTTTATCAATAAGTTAATTTTGGCTGGCTTAATTACTAAGCGCGTAAATCCGCAGTTTGAGTCGATGTTTGCCGTTGGTGTGGATGAAATGGGCTGGGACGATGTAAACGAGATGAACTACAACTGGCCCACGCCTGCAGAGGTAAAAGACTACCGTGCCAGCGTGCGTTTGGTGGTAGACGAGTTGATTAATACGCTTCCGTTGAGTTTGCCGATTGACTGGGAAAGCCAGTGGTGGCCTATTTTGATGGGGATAGAGCACGAACGCATTCATTTGGAAACCAGCTCAGTATTGATTCGGCAACAATCTCTACAATTTGTACAACAGTTAGCAGATTGGTCGCCATGCCAAGCCGTAGATGCGATGGCACCCACTAACAGCTTGATAGATATTCCAGCAAGGGATATTGCGCTAAGTAAATCAGCCGATTATTACGGTTGGGATAACGAATATGGTCAATTTAAAACGCATTGCCCTGCATTTCAGGCGGCAAAGTATCTGACTTCCAATGCTGAGTTTTTAGCCTTTGTAAAAGCTGGTGGTTATCAAAATGACCAATACTGGCAAGAGGAAGGCCTTGGGTGGTTGCATTATACAAAAGCTACGCACCCCACATTTTGGATAAAAAACGGGGATGCTTGGAAGCTAAGATTAATGACAGAGGAAATTCACATGCCTTGGAGTTGGCCTGTAGAGGTAAATTACCATGAGGCAAAGGCCTTTTGCAATTGGTTGTCTATACAAACAGGAAAGAACGTGCGCATGCCAACAGAGCATGAGTGGTATAGTCTCTACGAGCATGCTGGCTTGTCAGACGAAAACGTAGCGGGTAGTATGAATGCAAATCTTTTTCTCGATCACTTTGCATCTTCTTGCCCCGTAAATCAGTTTGCGCATGGGGATTTGTATGACGCAGTGGGCAATGTTTGGCAATGGACAGAAACGCCCATTTTCCCGTTTGATGGTTTTAAAGTGCATCCTTTGTACGATGATTTTACAACACCAACGTATGATGGCCGCCATAATTTAATCAAGGGCGGTTCATGGATTGCAACAGGCAACGAGGCCATAAAAAGTGCTCGTTACGCGTTTAGACGACATTTTTTTCAACATGCAGGATTCCGCTATATCGTGACTGATACCCCAATCGAAGAAAACGCATCGCATTATGAATCTGACAAACAGCTTTCAGAGTATGCTGAATTTCATTATGGCGACACCTATTTTGGCGTGCCTAATTTCCCCAAAGCATTAAGTGATTTCGCGATTCAAAGTCTGCAAACCAAACCTGCAAGAACAGCGCTTGATTTAGGCTGCGCAACTGGGCGCGCCACATTTGAGTTAGCCAAGCATTTTGATCACGTGACAGGCGTTGATTTTTCAGCGCGCTTTATTGGCCTAGCCCTTAAGCTGGCGCAGCAAGGTGTGTTGCGCTACACCATGGTTAATGAAGGTGATTTAGTGAGCTATCAAGAACGTAATCTAACAGAGCTTCAACTAGATAAAGTAGCGCATAAAGTGGAATTTTGGCAAGGAGATGCGTGCAACCTCAAGCCACAATTTACCGGCTATGATTTTATTCTAGCTGCAAATTTAATTGACCGACTTTACAGTCCGCGCCAATTTTTAAGCAACATTCACACGCGTTTAAATGTGGGTGGCGTGTTGATGATTACTTCACCTTATACATGGCTAGAAGAACACACGCCGAAAGAGGAGTGGATTGGTGGGTATAAACAAGATGGCGAAAACGTGACAACATTAGATGGTCTGAAAGCAGTACTTGGTCCACACTTTAAACTCATGCAGACACCTAAAGAAATCCCTTTTGTGATTCGTGAAACACGCCACAAGTTTCAGCATACGCTCTCCGAAGTGACACTTTGGGAACGCATCACTTGACGCAAAATTTAATCCATTTGTTTGACTACAACATAGCACGTGAGGATACCTCATCACTGAAATATGATGGCAGATTAGCCACATTTGGTACAAACGATGTCATGCCGATGTGGGTGGCCGATATGGATTTTGCAATTCCAGAGGCAATATCAAAAGCGTTACAAACTAGAGCAAACCATCCTGTATTTGGTTACTCCATTGCGCCAGAAAGCCTTTATGAAGCATTGATGGATTGGTTGTTGGTAAAACATCATTGGCAAGTAAAGCGTGAATGGATTTTACTCACGCCAGGTGTGGTGCCTTCATTAAATTTGGTGGTGGCTGCGTTAACTGCAGAAAATGCAGGTGTGGTGGTGCAACCGCCCGTTTACTTTCCTTTTTTTACTGCAGTAACCAATCAAAATCGTCGTTTGATTGAAAATCCGTTGGTGCTAAAGGATGACGGGTTAGGTAAATTACAGTACGAAATGGATTTTGAGCATCTGGATAGTTGCGCGAAAGATGCTGGATTACTGATGCTTTGCTCACCGCATAACCCTGTTGGGCGTGTGTGGTCACAAGGTGAGTTACAACAACTCTTAGCCATCTCTAAAAAGCATGATTTGATTGTTTTAGCCGATGAAATTCACGCTGACTTGGTGTATGCCAATGCGCAACACCATTCATTGAGTAATTTGGCCTTAGCGTCTGAGAAGCTAATGTCTGACGAATCCCACCGCATCATTACGGCCGTGTCGCCCAGCAAAACCTTTAATATTCCCGGCTTAGGATTGTCAGCATTAATTGTTCCCAATCAGGTTCACCGCTTAGCGATTCAATCCTATCTGAATACCATGGGCGTTTCGGTTACCAACCCATTGAATCTTGTTGCGTTTGAAGCAGCCTATCGTGAGGGTGGTGATTGGTTAAACGCTTTAATGGCGTATTTGCAAAACACGTGTGATGAAGCCATTGCGTTTATCCATGAGCATTTACCTATAATCAACGTGATTCGCCCACAAGGCACCTATCTGTTGTGGCTAGATTGCCGCAAACTCAAGCTTAATGATGCATCGTTAAACCGTTTTTTTATTCAAGAGGCTAAATTAGGTCTATCCCCGGGGGCTATGTTTGGCCGTGGAGGTGAAGGGTTTATGCGCATGAATATCGGCACAACGAAAGCCAATGTCATGGCAGCGCTCACGCGCTTACAATGCGCCTTGGCGCAACATTAAATTACACACAATTATGCAGCATTTCAAAACCGACGCCAGCCAGACGCTTCAAAAGCGACAACTCCAAGATTGGCAAGTCATTAAAAATTTAATGCCTTATTTAATCGCTTATAAGGCACGCATAATTTTTACGTTATTGTGCTTGGTGGTGGCCAAAGCAGCCAACTTGGGCGTCCCCATTATGCTTAAAAAAATAGTGGACGCAATGAGCATCAACACTACTTCTCAAGCGTTGTTGGTGGTGCCAGTGAGTTTGATTGTGGCATATGGTGTATTGCGTTTATCAACCTCATTATTTGCCGAATTGCGGGAGTTGATTTTTTCTAAAGTGACTGAGCAAGCAGTGCGACAGGTGGGTTTGCAAGTCTTTAACCACCTGCATGCCTTGTCTTTGCGCTTTCACCTCACGCGACAGACAGGAGGCATGACACGTGATATTGAACGCGGCACGCGTGGCATTCAATCATTAATTTCCTTTTCTCTTTACAGCATTATTCCAACCCTCATCGAGCTTGCAATGGTGCTCGGCTATTTTTTATTTGCTTATGATATTCGGTTTGTGCTGGTGACTTTTATTGCGCTTTTTTGTTATGTGGTATTTACCATCGTGGTGACAGAGTGGCGTACCCACTTTAGGCGTGAAATGAATACGCTGGATTCTAAGGCCAACCAAAGCGCAGTGGATTCATTGATTAATTTTGAAACAGTGAAGTATTTTGGAAACGAGCAATACGAATCGGCTCGCTATGATGTCAATCTAAAAAAATATGCGCAAGCTGCCATCAAATCGCAAAAGTCATTAGCTTTTCTAAACTTTGGTCAGCAAACGATTATTGTTACAGGCTTAGTGTGTATTTTAGGTTTGGCTAGTCAAGGAGTTGCAAGCGGAAAGATGACCATTGGTGATTTGGTCTTAGTGAATGTGCTGATGATTCAGTTGTATATCCCGCTTAATTTTTTAGGTGTGCTCTATCGTGAGATGAAGCAATCATTAACAGACATCGACAAGATGTTCAATTTGCTGAACACTGATCAAGAAATTGCGGATGCTCCCAATGCAAAAGACTTAAAGATTCACTCTCCCGATTTAGGTCCGCATGTGCGTTTTCAAGACGTATGTTTTTATTATGAACAAAACCGTGACATATTAAATCAAGTCTCTTTTGACATTTTGCCAGGTCAAACGACAGCAGTGGTGGGGCACAGTGGCGCAGGTAAAAGCACGCTATCTCGATTGTTATTTCGTTTTTACGACGTACAATCGGGCGCAATTTATTTAGATGGCCAAGATATAAAAACCGTGAAACAAGCAAGCCTCAGGCAGGCAGTAGGCATTGTGCCCCAAGATACGGTGCTATTTAACGACACGATTGGATTTAATATTGCTTACGGTAAACCAGGGGCCAGCCAATCCGAAATCGAAGCGGCTGCACAATCGGCACAAATCCATGACTTTATAATGCGTTTGCCCAATGGGTACAACACAGATGTGGGAGAGCGCGGTCTTAAGCTATCTGGTGGTGAAAAACAACGCGTGGCGATTGCAAGAACACTGCTAAAAAACCCTGCGTTACTTGTTTTTGATGAAGCAACCTCTGCCTTGGATTCTGAAACTGAACGCTATATACAAAAAGAACTGAACGAGCTTGCCAAAAATCACACCACCTTAATCATTGCGCACCGCCTCTCTACCATTACCCATGCACATCAAATATTGGTCATGTCAGCGGGAGAGATCATCGAGAGGGGAACGCATGAGTCATTATTAATGTTGGGTCAACGTTATGCTGAGATGTGGCGAGCGCAGCAATCTCAAAATCAAGCATAAAAAGCATGCTTACGTATGCTTTTTTCAACCAAATTACATTATGTTATACGTTTTAATGAGAGCGCATTGACGCAATAGCGCAACCTGCTAGGCGCAGGACCATCAGGAAATACATGACCTAAATGCGCATCGCAGGTATTGCAGGTGATTTCAACCCGCATCCGGCCGACGCTGTCGTCATTAAAATAGGCCACATTATTAACATCAACGGGTTGCGTAAAAGAGGGCCAGCCCGTGCCAGAATCAAATTTTTCTGTTGAATCAAATAACAAGGTGTCGCAACAGGCGCAAGCATACACACCGGCTTCAAAATGTGTACACATGGGCGAGCTAAAAGGCCGCTCCGTGCCAGCATTACGTGTCACTTCAAACACATCATTCGGTAATAAGTTGCGCCATTGCATACCGGTTTTAACAATACGTTTGTTTGCTGGCGGGTTGCCATGCGTCACGAATTTTTCAATATCTTGCCAAGTAAGCATTTAAGTATCCAATGGGTTAAAAGTAATAGCACATCATGTGATTTGGTTTTTAAAAACAAGTTCTATGAATGCGCTGCAAAACATTCGAAATGATGCCTTTAAGAGAACATATTGCATAGCAAAAAAAGTCTAAATGATTTGTACATCATCACATTTTGGCACGATTGATTGGAAGCGCATTCAACATGTAACAGAAATTTTGGATAGTTGAACTTCGCTGATGAATGGTGGCCTCAATAATTGGTTTTAATTTTCAATAAAATAGAATAAATAGGATGACATGAGTAACAAAGCACAGAATAAAGCGGATCGTATACGGGGCGCGCTATGGGGAATGTTTGTTGGTGATGCGTTGGCTATGCCAGTGCATTGGTACTACAACATTGCCGCTCTTTGGCAAGATTTTGGCCAAATACGCGATTATCAAGCACCCAAGTCACATCATCCAAACTCCATTATGGCATTAGCAAACACAGCCAAAGCTGGACGTGGTTCTCAAGATGGCGACATTGTGGGTAACGTGATTCTTAAAGGAAAAAAACAACATTGGGGCCAAGCTAACCGCCATTATCATCAAGGCATGCAAGCAGGAGATAACACTCTTAATCTATTGTGTGCACGCGTATTGTTACGCTCACTTTCTGCTAAAGGCCATTACGATCCAGCTGATTTTTTGTCAGAATATATTCGATTTATGACAGAGCCAGATCGGCATAACGACACCTACGCCGAGTCTTACCACCGTGACTTTTTCGCAAACTATGCCAAAGGTATCGCCCCAAAAGATTGTGCAGGAAATGAGGGACATGACACAGCATCTATGGGTGGTTTGGTTAGCTTACCTATGGTCATAATGGCCTCATTAGGTGAGGGGAGCGTAGTAGCTACTAATACAGCTGCTATCGCGCAACAACGTCTTACGCACCGCTCAGCCTTGCTAGAGCGCCACACGCTGGAACTCAGTAAATTACTATTTCATATATTTCACGATTTAAATCCAGACACAGAACAGCTAGCTTGCGCCGCGGCTAATAATCTTGGTTTTCCGGCCGCTAAAGTGATTCAGGGTGTTCGCGCTAACAAAAGCTCAGATCACGACATTATTGGCGGTCTGCTCAGCCCAGCCTGCTACATTGACCAATCGTTTCCTTCGGTACTTTATCTAGCCGCTCGCTACCATGATGATATTGAAAGTGCACTCATTGCCAACACCAATGTTGGTGGCGACAACTGCCACAGAGGTGCCGTGTTAGGTGCAATACTTGGTGCAACCTTGGGTATAGACGCTATCCCAAAACGATGGATTAATGGTCTTTCGGCGCATGTTGACTTAAATGAAGAAATTGAACAGTTTATTGCACTATATGTCTAGTCTTAATATTTAACTTTCATACATAACCATATGATTTGTTTGATTTGAAGTCCTTAGCGTTTATCTCCATGCTTTTTACAATTATGTTATTAATCTTAAAAGTGTACATAAAAGCCAATCAATAAAGCGACATCAATTAGAAATAGCGGCAGTAAGTGTATTGCTGCTAATAGTTGAACCGCTATTTGCTTTTACTATCTATTTTTGCTTTTTGCACAGTGCCCGGCATATTTTAAGAGCTAAGTTCTATTTTAATGATTTTTCAAATGTTACCGACAGGTAAATTTGATGAGAATTTAATAAAAGTGATATTTGCTACATTTACTTCACTACATGGTTTTTGCTTTACAGGGATGGTTTTATGAATTGGCTTAAAACTAATTCTAGATATCGTCATTTATAAGGTAAGAGGGTGGTCGCAAGCGAATCTAAATGTGTTGGTTGAAACTTTCAACTCCATCTAAGCCGACTCACTCTTCATACTTCATTCTGATTAGTGCATTTACAAAACCTTTCAACTCAGCAAATGGTATAGGCTTTTCTAATAATGTAATATTTTTAGGTAATGAATTTTCTACTTGATCTATCTTCATACTAGTGACTACTATTATGAAGATATTTTTATACTCAGGCTTAGATTTTATAAAATTAATCAATTCAAAGCCGTCCATATTTTTCATTTTAAGATCGGTAA
>NCGC01000212.1 GCA_002281475.1 Methylophilales bacterium 28-44-11 | reverse complement strand
CGCCAAATCGGCACCTGTTTCAGCCAAACTGCCCACACACTTTTCTACAATTACAGTGCCAGCTACGCCACGACGACCAGTGGTGTAAGTACTATTCACCACTGCACAATCATCGCTGGTCAGGATGGTTGCATGCTCAAACGGGAGCATTTCAGCTGCCATTTCAAAATTCATTACATCGCCCGCATAATTTTTTACAATAAAAAGCACGCCTTTGTCAGCATGCACTGCTTCAGCGGCAGCTAACATCTGGTCTGGGGTAGGGGAGGTAAACACTTGTCCAGGGCAGGCGGCATCTAACATGCCATATCCAATGTAGCCCGCATGCAGTGGCTCATGGCCAGAACCCCCCCCAGAAATAATGGCTACTTTATTTTGCGCTTTTTGGCTACGTGTGAGGAAGTTCGGGTCTAGCTGAAGTGTGACTAAATCTCGATGCGCACTGGCAAAACCAGACAAACTTTCGGTTAATACATCGTCCACTTGATTGATGAATTTTTTCATGAGTTTTTCCCCTGAATGACTAAATCACACACGGTATGCACCATGACCTGACAACTTTTTGCGCCGGCATCTAAATGCCCAATCGCACGCTCGCCCAAGCCTGCCGCACGGCCTTTAGTCGCTATTAAATTGCGAGTGGATTCCAAGCCTTGATCGGCCGTTAATTTTAAGGCTCGCGCAATCTCGATATTGGATTTACCTTCTGCAGCCAATAGCGTGAAATGGGTGGAAACAGGCACCAATACGTCGAGCATGGTTTTTTCACCTACTTGCGCTTTTCCTCGTTGTACAATGGCTTGAACACCCGCTGCAAAAGCTGCTGCAATTTCCAATGCAGTATTACCGCCATTATGTTTAACTATTTTGGCCATGCCCATACAAAAACTTGCAAAAAGTGGCCCCGCCGCACCGCCTATGGTACTCAGTAACTTTGAGCCAATTTTGTTAAGCGCTTCATCCGCAGGTAACGCTAGTAACTCGTTATACATGCTGGCGGCTGCCTCTGAGCCTCGCTTCATATTGATGTAATGATCACCATCGCCGATTGCACGGTCAAGTGATTCTATGTCGGCCTCATTGGCGACAATTGCAGCATGAATAGCAAGGCTAGCACTCAAAATAAAGGAGGTTTGCATAAGTTAACTTTTTAAAAGAAATGGAGCATTTTGGAGGCGAACATTTTTACAATGAGATAAATGCGCTCAATAACAAGGATAAAAAAGGCAATTATTCATAAATAACCTAATCTCGACAAAAGCCTTCGCCACTTTGAATCGTTAAACAATTGGTTTTTTCGCTTAACCATTTCATGCCAGTGCCTAGACCATCTGTGGCTTGAATCTGCTTCTC
>NCGC01000211.1 GCA_002281475.1 Methylophilales bacterium 28-44-11 | reverse complement strand
TTTACGGTAGCTATCGGCCACTCGTTTTAAGATTTCATCTGAAATGGTCAGCTCACCTGAGTAATCGGTAGAGGCTACCCATAAGCGCAAAATATCTGCACCATACGTATCCATCACCTTTTGTGGCGCGACCACATTGCCTTTAGATTTACTCATTTTGTGGCCTGCGCCATCCACCACAAAACCATGCGTCAGCAAGGCATTGTAAGGCGCACGGCCATCAATGGCACAACCAGTCAGCAAGCTAGACTGGAACCAACCGCGATGTTGATCAGAACCCTCTAGGTATAAATCAGCAGGATTTTGTAGCTCTGGGCGACGTTTGAGTACTGCCGCATGGGTAGCCCCAGAATCAAACCAAACATCCAAGGTATCGGAGACTTTTTTATACTGTGCAGCATTGTCTGGTGCGTGTTGTGCTAAAAACGCATCACTATCCAAACTAAACCAAGCCTCTACCCCCGCTTGCTCAGTGAGCAAAGCTGATTGTTCTAATAATTCCACTGTTTTTGGATGCGGTTCACCGGTTTCTTTATGCACAAATAGCGGCATCGGCACACCCCAATTGCGCTGACGGGATACACACCAATCAGGACGGTTCTTAATCATCGCCTCTAAACGTGCACGACCCCAGCTTGGGAAAAATTCAGTTTGGTCTACCGCTTTGTTGGCATGCTCGCGCAACGCTACTCCATTCGCATCTTGCGCATTCATCCCAATAAACCATTGGTGCGTTGCCAATTGCATCAACGGTGTTTTATGGCGCCAGCAATGTGGAAAGCTATGATTCAAACGCGCACTGGCGAGTAAGGTGCCGTTTTCTTGCATCTTGGCCAAAATCACTTTGTTGGCTTCTTGGCGACTCAAGCCACGAATCTCTGCAAATTCCACCAAATCGCTAGTGAAGAATTTGCCATCGCCACCAATCAATACGCGTGGCTTTTCATTCGGAAAATTGGCACGCATCACCAACCAGTCATCGTTACCATGCGCTGCTGCGGTATGCACTAAGCCAGTACCCGCTTCGGTAGTCACATGTTCGCCACAAATTATCGGCACTTGGCGATGGTCAAACGGATGATTTAACAACAAATCCTTTAAGGCCTCACCTTGGCATGATGCCAATACTTGAGTGTCGGTTTCACTATAGCGCGCCAATGTTGCTTCTACCAATTCATGCACAAGTATCAGCAACCCTTTACTCGTTTGCACCAAATCATACGTCAACTCAGGATGCACACTCACCGCTTGGTTAGCGTGCAATGTCCAAGGCGTTGTGGTCCAGATCACAGCATATGCATCGCCTGTCACTTCCAAACCAAAGATTTTGCTTAAAGCAGAGTGATCTGCCACTTTAAAACCGACATCAATCGGAGGTGAGTTCACATCTTCA
>NCGC01000057.1 GCA_002281475.1 Methylophilales bacterium 28-44-11 | reverse complement strand
CAATCCTAAAGAAACGGCTGATAACTTGAAGAAGAGTGGTGCATTTGTTCCTGGTATACGACCAGGTGAGCAAACGGCAAAATACATTGATAAGATCATGGGTCGTCTGACGTTAGTAGGAGCTTTTTATATTACGTTAGTATGCTTGTTGCCAGAATTTTTGATTTTAAAATTCAACACTCCGTTTTACTTCGGTGGTACTTCGTTACTGATTATTGTAGTCGTCACGATGGATTTTATGACGCAAGTGCAATCTCACCTCATGTCTCATCAGTATGAGGGGTTGCTCAAAAAAGCGAATTTTAAAGGTGGCGCATCAGCGCGTTAGCCGGGAAACATGGCCAAGGAAGACCGCATTGAAATGCAGGGTGAGATTTTAGAGAATCTACCGAATGCTACTTTCAAAGTGAAGTTGGAAAATGGTCATACAGTATTAGGTTATATTTCTGGGAAGATGCGCATGCATTACATACGTATCCTTCCAGGAGATAAGGTAACAGTTGAAATGACACCTTATGACTTAACAAGAGCACGCATAACATTCCGCGTGAAGTAACTAAATAGATTTGGTAGCTAGAGGTAAATTATGAGAGTTCGTGCATCAGTAAAAGCATTATGCCGTAACTGTAAAGTCGTGCGTCGTCGTGGAGTTGTACGTGTGATTTGTACAGACCCACGTCATAAGCAACGTCAAGGTTAGTAGATGAGGACAGTGTTATTATTGGAATTGATAGTTTCACTATAACCTGTTAAAATTTAAGGCTTTTTATTTGGTCGCTTGTCATTGCGATTCGTTTTGGAGTTAAAGTATGGCTCGTATTGCTGGGGTAAATATCCCTAATAACAAACATGCAGAAATTGCGCTTACCGCGATTTATGGTATTGGTAGAAATACTGCTCAAAAAATTTGCGTAGCTGCAGGTGTTTTGGCGACTACTAAAGTAAAAGATCTCAATGACGCCGATGTAGAAAAACTTCGTGATGAAGTTGCAAAGGTTAAAGTTGAAGGTGACTTACGTCGTGAAGTGTCTATGAATATTAAGCGCTTGATGGACTTAGGTTGCTACCGTGGCGTTCGCCATCGTCGTGGCTTGCCAGTCCGTGGCCAACGTACAAAAACCAATGCACGTACACGCAAAGGCCCTGTAAAAGCAATTAAGCAATCTAAATAACGTTTTTAGTTTAATCGTATAAATTTAAGTTAGATACATAGGTAAGGACAGTACAACATGGCAAAAGCTAATGTACGTGTAAGAAAAAAAGTTAAAAAGAATATTGCAGAGGGTATTGCTCACGTGCATGCTTCTTTTAACAATACAATTATTACAATCACTGATCGTCAGGGTAATGCGCTGTCATGGGCAACTTCTGGTGGTCAAGGGTTTAAAGGTTCACGTAAAAGTACACCTTTTGCAGCGCAAGTTGCAGCAGAGGTTGCTGGTAAATCAGCACAAGAATCTGGTGTTAAAAACTTAGAAGTACGTATTAAAGGTCCTGGCCCTGGTCGTGAATCAGCTGTGCGTGCATTAAATGCAGCAGGATTTAAAATCACAAGTATTACTGATGTGACGCCTGTGCCACATAATGGCTGCCGTCCACCTAAAAAACGTCGCATTTAAGCGAATAAAGATTACTGGAGAAATATCTTGGCTAGAAATTTAGACCCTAAATGCCGTCAATGCCGCCGTGAAGGCGAAAAACTTTTTCTGAAAGCTGAAAAGTGCTTTACAGATAAATGTGCAATTGAAAAACGTAACTTCCCACCAGGTCAACATGGTCAACGTCGTAATTCACGTTTATCTGATTATGGTGTTCAATTGCGTGAAAAGCAAAAGGTGCGTCGTATCTATGGCGTGCTAGAAGCACAATTCCGTAGTTACTATGCAGAAGCTGATCGTAAAAAAGGCATTACAGGCGAAAACTTATTGCAATTACTTGAATGCCGTTTAGATAACGTTGCTTACCGTATGGGTTTAGGTGGTTCGCGTACTGAAGCACGTCAAATTGTGCGTCACAACAGTATTTTAGTAAATGGTAAGAGAGTAAATATTCCTTCTTATCAAGTGCAAGCGGGTGATGTTGTTTCAGTAGCTGAAGCTTCAAAGCAACAATTGCGTATTAAAGCGGCATTAGAAGCTGCTGAACAACGTGGTTTTCCTGAATGGTTAGAAATGGATGTGAAATCATTAAGTGGTAAGTTTAAAGCAAAACCACAACGTGACGAGTTACCTGCAACCATCAATGAATCATTGGTTGTCGAGTTGTATTCTAAGTAATTAGGCGTTTTTGTACTTAGTTTTCACTCTTAAATCGAATTCATTCAAGGAAGTTTATGCAAAATAGTCCAACAGAATATTTAAAACCACGTGTTGTTGATGTTGAGGTCATTACTCCATTACGTGCGCGCGTTACTTTAGAACCTATGGAACGTGGCTTTGGTTACACATTAGGCAATGCTTTACGTCGCGTGTTGTTGTCTTCGATCCCTGGCTTTGCAATTACAGAAGTAAAAATTGATGGGGTTGTTCACGAGTATTCAACAATTGATGGTGTACAAGAAGACGTTGTTGATATCTTATTAAACCTTAAAGGTGTCGCATTAAAATTAAATACTAAATCAGAAACAATTTTAGTATTAAATAAGTCTGGCGAAGGTGTTGTCACTGCTGCTGACTTTGAAACAGGTCACGATGCGGAAATTGTCAATCCTAGTCATGTGATTGCACATTTGACTAAGGGTGGGAAACTGAATTTGGAAGTGAAAGTTGAAATGGGTCGTGGTTATCAACCTGTTCCAGCGCGTCAGAAAACCAATCAAGAAGATCGTGTACTTGGTTTCATCATGGTCGATGCTTCATTTAGTCCAATTAATAAAGTGAGCTATCATGTTGAGAGCGCGCGTGTAGAACAGCGTACCGATCTCGATAAGTTAATTATGGATGTTGAAACCAACGGTATTATTGAACCGGAACAAGCGATTCGAGATGCTGCAAGAATATTAATTGGTCAATTGTCAGTATTCGCCAACTTGGAAGGTGCACCAAGCGAAGTTGAAGTTAAATCAACTCCGCAGGTTGATCCGATTCTATTGCGTCCAGTAGATGATTTGGAATTAACAGTACGTTCTGCGAACTGTCTAAAAGCAGAGAATATTTTCTACATCGGTGATTTGATTCAACGTACAGAAAATGAGTTATTAAAAGCGCCTAATTTAGGCCGTAAATCACTCAATGAAATTAAAGATGTGTTAGCTTCTAAAGGGTTAACGCTTGGAATGAAGCTTGAAAACTGGCCACCTGTTGGCTTGGAAAAAGCATAATCCAGTTTATTTGCAGTTAAAAGTTTAAGGAAATTACTATGCGTCACGGTAATAGCAATCGTAAGTTAAATCGTACCAGCAGCCATCGTGCAGCAATGTTTCGTAATATGTCTGTTTCATTATTACGTCATGAAATCATTCGTACTACTTTGCCAAAAGCAAAGGAGTTGCGTAAATATGCAGAGCCACTTATTACTTTAGGTAAAGATGCTACGTTGGCAAACCGCCGATTAGCTTTTGCACGTTTACGTGATCGTGATATCGTTGGTAAATTATTTGGTGAATTAGGCCCGCGTTATAATGCACGCAATGGTGGTTATTTAAGAATACTTAAATGCGGTTTCCGTAATGGTGATAATGCACCAATGGCATTGGTAGAACTTGTTGACCGTCCTGACACGACAACAGAAGCTGTTTCTGCAGAATAAGTTAGAGTGATGTTATTAAAAAAGCCAGCCTATGCTGGCTTTTTTGCTTTTAATCATGCAAAAAAAACTTAATCTCATCTACAGTAAACGGCCAATGTAACTCCTTGTGATTATCACTTCGATACAAGACTGGTATTATTTCGCCATACTTTAGGATGAGGTTGTCATCGTCAGTTATTTCAATTGTTTGCACTGTAGTTGAAGTTTGGATGGAAGATAATAACTGCTCAGCAATCTCACATAAATGGCATGCAGATGTGGTATACAAGTATATTAAGTGACTGTGTTGAGTTTTCATTGAGTGCATTATTTATCGATGAATTTACGATTCTAGCCTAATTTAAATCATAATATCGAAATGAAATTAATGCCTATATCAGGAATGTGATGTCGGATATCCAAGAACTCAAAGAAAGCTTAAGCGAAAGCCTGCAACAGGTTATCTCGTTATTAGAAAAGCACAAGTTGGTTGAAGGTCTTGTTCATAAGCAAGACATGCCAAAGCACGATCTCGTCGAAAGTTTGGTGCACAAGCAGAATCTCAGTGAGCTTCAAAAGCGTCTAGATGTGCTACACCCAGCAGACGTTGCCTACATACTTGAGGCACTACCATTAGATGATCGGTTAAAAGTTTGGGACTTGGTAAAAGCTGAACGGGACGGCGAAATTTTACTTGAAGTGTCCGATGCTGTGCGCCAGACCTTAATTGCTGACATGGATAGCCAAGAGCTATTGGCAGCAGCTGAGCAATTGGATACAGATGAGTTGGCGGACTTGGCGCCCGACTTACCAAAAGATGTGTTGCAGGACTTGATGTTTAGTCTGGATGCACAAAATCGTGAACGATTACAATCAGCGTTATCTTATCCTGAAGACGCAGTCGGCGCGCTAATGGACTTTGATATTGTGACTATTCGCGAAGACATTACGCTTGAGGTGGCATTGCGCTATTTGCGTAGGCTTGGTAGTTTGCCTGACCATACCGATAAACTATTTGTCGTGGATCGTTCTGATATCTTACAAGGCGTTTTGCCACTTAAACGAATGGTGGTACACGAGTTGGATGTCAATGTTGCAGACGTCATGGCTGAAGATGCTGTAGTGTTTCATCCTGAAGACATTGCCGATGAGGCAGCAAAAGCATTCGAACGTTATGATTTAGTGACTGCACCTGTAGTCGATAGCAATCATAAGTTGGTTGGCAGAATTACTGTGGATGCCGTCATGGATTTTATTCGAGACGAAGCAGAATCTGACAAACTTTCCATGGCTGGTTTGCGAGAAGAGGAAGATTTATTTGCCTCCATTTGGAAATCAGTACAAAACCGCTGGGCATGGTTAGCGATTAATTTAATCACCGCGTTAGTTGCATCTCGCGTAATTGGATTGTTTGAAGGCTCAATTGAAAAAATTGTAGCGCTTGCTGCGCTGATGCCGATCGTTGCAGGTATTGGTGGGAACTCAGGAAATCAAACCACTACCATGATCGTTCGTGGTTTGGCACTGGGGCAAATCTCGACGCACAACATGAAGTCACTCATTAAAAAAGAATTAGGGGTTGCGCTTTTAAATGGGTTAATTTGGGGCAGCGTGTTGGGTTTAATCGCTTATTTGCTTTACAGCAATTATGAATTAGGCTTAGTCATGATGTCCGCAATGACATTAAACTTATTATTGGCTGCGGTGATGGGTGTCATGATCCCACTGGTGATGAATAAGTTTGGACGTGACCCTGCTGTTGGCTCGAGTGTACTGATAACGGCGATGACAGATAGTGGAGGCTTTATGATTTTCTTAGGGTTGGCCACCATTTTTTTAATATAGTTCGGCTTAGCGATGATCATGAACGCGGAAATTCAACTTATTTGGCAAGAAATCGTTACTGATTTTTCTACGCCCGCTGCACTGTGGCAACTTCTGATAATTATCATTTGCGTGGGTATCGCATTTGCCATTAATGGCATGTTGCGTGCCTACTTCCTTGATCGTCTGCCTGACAATATGAAACCGATGTTAGGTGCAATTAATCGTATCTTGTTTCCTATTAGTGCATTCCTGATGCTCACCATTGCAAGATTTGCAGGTGCTGAGTGGATGCATGTTGGTATTCTTAAAATTGCTAGTCGGCTGTTGCTTGCAATGGCAGTAATACGTTTATTGGTATACGGTTTACGGTATATATTTTCCCCCAGTGGATGGCTTAAAACCCTTGAACATGTCATAGCCTGGGGTGTTTGGATAATTTTAGCGCTACACTTGAGTGGTATATTGCCTGAAATTGCGATTGCGTTGGAAGAGGTCACATTTAGTATTGGCAAAAATAAAGTCAATTTGCTTTTGATATTGCAAGGCATGTTGACTGTAGTCGCGACTATTTTTATAGCCCTGTGGATTAGTCGCTTGTTAGAAAATAAGCTGATGCGCGCTGATCAAATCAATATCAATATGCGTGTGGTGCTTACCAAGCTGGTACGAATCCTATTTATCTTTCTAGCTGTATTGATTGCACTATCTGCAGTTGGTTTGGATATCACGCTACTTTCCGTATTTGGCGGCGCGTTAGGGGTTGGTTTAGGATTTGGCTTGCAGAAGATAGCAAGTAATTATGTCAGTGGTTTTATTATCCTGATGGACCGCTCTGTGCAGATTGGCGATCTAATCACGGTGGACATACACTATGGAGTGGTCAAAGAGCTACGTTCACGCTACATGACACTGCGCAAATTAGACGGCACAGAAGTGATTATTCCCAATGAAATGATGATTACCGAGGTGGTGATTAATCATACTTCTGCAGAGCATCGTGGTCGCATACAAATGCCTATTCAAGTTGCATATGCCTCTGATCTGGATGTGGTTATAGACATCTTGCATCGTGTGGCTGAGGAGCATCCGCGTACACTTAAAACCAGTGCTATCGATGTGTTGGTTAAAGGGTTTGGTGAAAGCGGAATTGATATGATGCTATCGTTTTGGGTGGCTGATCCAGAAGAGGGTTCAGCGTTATTACAGTCTGAGCTTTATCAAAAGATATGGAAGCTGTTTAAACAACACGATATTGGCATTCCATATCCACAGCGTGAAATTAGGGTATTAAATACCACTGCAAATCCATCTGAAGAGTCAGCTGAAATTAAAGCAATTAAAGTCAAGAATGAATAATAAAAAAGCCCGTTATTAACGGGCTTTTTTACATCTCAAATAATTAATTATTTAAGTTTTGTTTCTTTATACATCACGTGTTTACGTGCCACTGGATCAAATTTTTTGATTTCCATTTTCTCTGGCATCGTACGTTTGTTTTTAGTGGTGGTATAGAAATGACCTGTACCAGCGCTAGACTCTAACTTGATTTTTTCACGCATAATATTTTCCTTTGTAGGCTAAGACGCTTGACGTCTAGCGCTTAGATTTTTTCGCCAGCAGCGCGCATTTTTGCTAGTACTGCATCAATGCCGTTTTTGTCGATTGTACGTAAAGCAGCATTAGTAATGCGCATGCTAACCCAACGGTTTTCGCTTTCTACCCAGAATTTACGATTTTGTAAATTTGGTAAGAAACGACGTTTTGTTTTGTTTTGTGCGTGAGAAACATTGTTACCCACCATCGGCTTTTTGCCTGTTACCTGACATACACGTGCCATAATGACTCCTGAGACAAAATCGTCTTCAAATACTGTGCTTTTTTAGAAAGACCGCAATTATAGTATGAAAGCAGCAAAGTTTTCAAGTGAATTGTCGTTTTTTATTCGATATTAATTGAATGCCAAATTAGTGTTTACCGGTACTGCCAAAGCCACCATCTCCACGGTCGCTTTGCGTAAATTCATCCACAATATGAAAGTCTGCCTGTACCACAGGCACAATCACTAATTGTGCGATACGTTCCATCGGATTCAGAATGAACGTTTCTTTACTACGGTTCCAACATGAGACCAATAGTTGACCTTGGTAATCAGAGTCGATTAGCCCTACCAGGTTGCCAAGCACGATGCCGTGTTTATGGCCTAGACCAGAGCGAGGTAGTATCAGCGCTGCATAGTAAGTGTTATCGATGTGAATCGCCATGCCGGTAGGTATCATGATAGTCTCGCCAGGTTGGATGGACTGTATGTGCTCAATGCAAGCGCGCAAATCAAGACCTGCAGAACCTGGCGTGGCATAGCTAGGCATCATATGATGAAGGCGACTATCTAGTATTTTTAAATCTACGGTAATGGACATGACGAAAATGGTATCTGAATATGCGAATGTGCTATTAAACACCAATTGTCTTGTAAAATCACTAGGCAACAAAAAAGCCAGTGCTTAAAACACTGGCTTTTTAAGTAGGGTTCAACTAAAACTTATATGCTGCGCTTAGTCCAAGCAAATAGTTTCTGTCTGCTGCTGGTTCAAAGTAACGTTGATTGCCGTAATCATTCACCCTGACTGAGCCAACATATTCCTTATCAAACATGTTTTCAATACGCAAGTATTCCTTAAAATTCCAATTTGAAATGTTTTGTTCAAATCCAGTTCTTAAATTGAAGATGGTACTCGAAGGTGCATTGTCAGAGTTCAGGTCGTTGACATACACTTTACTATTATGTCTCCCCTCGAATGCGACATTAAAACCTAATGGATCGTATTTCCATGCAATTTCACCATAAATTTGGCTATTATAGGTGCCTGGTATACGATTGCCGTCGAGTATTAATCCATTCGCACCGATAAAGTCAGAATCAAATTTTGCATTTAAGAGCGTATAAGAGAAGTACGTAGAAATATTGTTTTCGAAATTAGAGTCTATCGATAACTCAACACCTTTACGTACAGTTTTATTTGCGTTGGCAAAAATACTTCTGTTTGCCGCGTCTGTTGAGCTTGCAACGATTTCATCGCTTGTTTTAACTAAAAATAATGTGATATTAGCTTGTGTGTTGTCACCAATAAATGCTTTAGAGCCTATCTCAAAATTTTCACTCGTGCTAGGTTTGAGTGTTAGGTTAGGCGTTGCGCCACTGGTAGCAGAGTTGTAAGCCGCTTCAATAAAAGTAGGTGTTTCAAATCCCTTGCCATAGTTGGCATATACATTTACTGCAGGTGTAATTTTCCATGTTGCGCCTATGACAGGATTGGTTTTTTCATATGAAACTGAACCGCTATTGTCACCAAAGCCTGAAAAGTTATCTTTTACTTTAAGATTAACTTTTGTTCTTCTCAAGCCTGCGTGAACGTCTACTGACTCTAAAATTGACAGTTTGCCTTGTACGTATCTATCGTAATTCGTTGAGATGTTTTCTTCATCACGATTAATTACGTTAGCAGGAAGACCAGCCAACTGTGTATTAACATCAAGTCTGTCATCGGATGATTTACCGTAGTTAACACCAGCACTGAAGTTGTAGGACATGTCTGCTAGCTTGCCTTGATTGTCCCAGCGTAAATCGGAACCATAAAATTCTCTGGAAATTTCACTTGTTCTGGCATTTGTTCCAGTTGCATTAAAGGGAAGAATTTGAGAATTCTTACGACTACCTATGTATGGGATAAATGACAACTTGTTGTTTTCGTTGAATGCATGTTCAAAGTTAAAACCAACTTGTGTATGTGAGCGACTCACACGTGTATTAGCATTGGTTGCCGCAGGAACTACAGTGTCACGCGTACTACTGTTAAAAGCGCGCGCACGATCTAGACCAATAGGATCCTGTGCATCCTGATCAAACCAGTTGATCAAGGTTGTGATTTTAGTATCTTCGCTGATATTGAATTTAAATTTTGCAGTGGCCTGTTGCTTATCGCTTTCGCTGTTGTCGCGGTAGCCTTCACTCTCAAAATTTGAGGCATTTAATAAATATTCGACACCATCAGCAATGCCAGCAGCATTCATGATTTGGCGCTTTGTATCATAGCTACCAAACATCACTGTGCCACCTATTGTTGGTGTATCGGGCGCATCTTGCGTAAATAATTGAATCACACCACCAGAAGAGTTGCCATAGAGTGCAGAAAAAGGACCGCGCATGACTTCTATGCTTTTAATGGCAGACAAATCTACTACGCCGGGCTGGCCCTGACCATCTGGCATGGTTAGTGGAATACCGTCGACATATACACGCACACCACGCACGCCAAAAGCCGAGCGTGATCCAAAACCACGACTTGAGATTTGTGGATCTTGAGCCTGTTGTGTTCTATTTTGAGCAGTAATGCCAGGTACGCGAATCAGGCTTTCTGATAGCGTCATTTGCAACTGACCGTTTTGAATGTCCTCTTGTTTTACAACGTCAATGGCTATAGGCAAATCAAAACTATTCTGTTCTGTACGTGTACCCGTTACGACAATAGGGGCTAATTGAATCATTTTTTCTGATTCGTCAGCATGCGCAGAAGGAATGGAAAAGCTGAATGCGCTTGCAACTGCAAGCGGTATTAATCTAAGGCTAAGGGGTGACGTTTAGAGAGTAGACATAATGGCGCATTTCGTAAAATTGATTCGCGCGATAATAACGATTCAACGCCTGTATCACAACAGCATTTTCATGAATTTACGAATTATTTATGAGTTGGTTGAGTTAAATCATACAGCTGTTATCAGGAAGTAATTATTTAAGCAATCTTACGTTGAAATCATGCTGACCACATGTTGCAAAATCTGGGACGCGACTTCAGTTTTATCCGCCAGTGATAACGTATGCGTGCCTGCATCGTCTATGAGTGTGACTTGATTGACATCTTGGCCCATGGCAATGCTAATGTCGTTGGCCACGATTAAAGGAATTTTTTTTGCAATACGTTTTTGTGTGGCATAAGCAATAAGGTGTTCAGATTCTGCTGCAAACCCAACACAAAACGGCGGATTAGGTAATGATGCAACGTCTGCGAG
>NCGC01000003.1 GCA_002281475.1 Methylophilales bacterium 28-44-11 | reverse complement strand
AGCGACCTTGCCTGCTGATCTACCAATACCTGCTGTGGCACTACATTGACCACTTGCGGAATGTCCATGATGTCCGCTTCAGTTTTGGTCGCCGTTGTGGCGCGTTTAGGTTTATAGCGAATTTCGTTAGGCACTTCAGCTTGCACATTCACTTCAGGCAACTCTTCTGCTTGGTTAGCTGACGTTGTATTGATGTTTTCCTCTGCGAATGCAGAGATTGATGATAATGCGGCCAAGACCGCGACCATGCCTATTCTTTGCTCATGAAAGCCCATTTATTTCCCCTTAGATTGTCGATTTGGCTGGCTATCTAAGAGTTGCAAAGCAACACTTACTGGCTGGCTACGTATTAAAAAATTTACTTACATTGATTGTGTTTTGTTACTTATTTATCTTTGGCTGGCTAGAGTTAAACTAGCGACAAGTTAATATTTCCAAGTTAGCGTTGCTAAGCCGCTAAACGGCGCTGCATAAAAGGCTTGTCCAGCATACGCATACCGCATGCTTGATAAATACTTTTCATCAGTTACGTTGTATAAGTTAAGCGCTGCGTTCCAGTGCTCGTCAATTTGATAGTTCGCCATTAAATTGAGTGTTGCATAGCTTTCTTGCTTATATCTTACATCACGACCTCCAAGCGCAATATCCACATGTGTATCGCTCTGCCAGTTGATGCTCGCGCCTACTTTCAGCTGTTGAATTTGCGGAATTTGATACACCGTCGTCACATGCACGAGATGTCTCGGAATGAATGGATTCACATTCTCGTCCTGATTCCCTTTGATACTCATCAAACGGGTATAACCAGCATTGATATTTAAGTGATCTGACATTTCGCCAGATACATCAAACTCATAGCCTTTGGTCGTGGCTTTAATGCCTTCATAACTGGTGATAAGATTACCTAATGGATCAATGACTGTGCCAATCGCTTGGGCTTGATTTTCTTGCTCGCTTTTAAACAGTGCGAAAGAGGTGTTTAATTTTTTATTCATCCACTCACTTTTAACCCCCGCTTCATAGTTTTTGCCTTTTAATGGCGCAAGTGTTTTCCCATCAGAACCTAATTCCACTTGTGGTCTATAAATACCCGTATAGCTCGCATACACAGAGTGTGTTTCATTTAAGTCATAAACGGCGCCAATATAAGGTGTGAACTTATTACGCTCCTTTGCTTCTTGTAGGATGCCATAACCAATACCTTCTAGCTCATAATTAAGCAAGCTGCCACCCACCGTCACTTTTAAAGTATCCGTTGGGTTAAACTTTGCCGCTGTATAAATATTGGTAGTGGTGCTTTGGTAGTCTGAGCTTTTACTTTCAGGGCCAAATGTAGGTAGGGGGAAATCGCCTAAGGAGTCAAAGCTATTGATTGGATTACCAATAGTATTACCTGCGCGCGAGTATTCTTTCATATACGATTTGTTCCAAGTCGCACCTACTACCAATTCATGCTTGCGCCCTGCGAATTCAAAAGGTCCATTCGCGTAAATATCAGCAACATGGTCTTTAGTCGCAAAGTCATACACCACAGGGTAACTAAACAAACCCAACCCTGTAGCGCGGCTCTCATTACCATAGACGTAATGATGAGGGCCTTTTGATGTAGTTTCTTTGTGTGTTAACTGCCCTTTCACTTTCCAGTCATTATTAAAATAATGTGTTAACTCGGCAAAGCTAATATTAGTACCTACATTTCGATAACTCCAATCCGGCGCGGTTGAGTCAGACACTTTGTAATGACGTTTGCTGCCATCTGCATAAAGCAACGCCAAACTGCCAAAATTATTGCCACTAGAATCGTTTTGTTGATACGTGTGTCCAATCGCCACATTGGTGTTATCCGTTACATCAGCTTCAATCACACCATAGATAACGTTTCTTTTTGTACTGTAACGGTCCAGGTAAGAGTTTCTATCTTGATGCGCGGCGACTAGGCGTCCACGCACGCTGCCATCGGCATTCAGCGCGGATGAGACATCCGCATCCAAGCGTCGATTATCCCAAGAGCCTGCTGATACATCGACTTTGGCTTGAAACTCTTTGGTTGGGCGTTTGCGCACAAAGTTAATCGTGGCAGAAGGGTTGCCTATACCTGTTAATAAGCCATTTGCACCACGCAACACTTCAATGCGGTCATATACAGCCACATCCAGATCACCATAATTTGTGCCACTAAAGCTAATCGGCGAATTGAGTCCGTCTATTTGAAAATTGGTAATGTTAAGACCACGTGCCTTGTATTCGCTTCGGTCCGTCTCAAATTGTTCCACTTTAATACCTGTAGCATAAGAAAGCGCATCATTCACTGAGAGAATGCGAAAATCATCCAACTGCTGGCGTGTAATCACTGAAATGGATTGAGGAGTCTCGCGCATCGAAGTATCTAAGCGTGTTGCTGTTGACGTCGATTTTACGGTATAAGATTTTGTTTTTTCTGAAGGCTGATCTGGCTGCACTGCATTTGATGTGACTTCAACTTCAGGCAGTTCCTCTTCTGTATAAGCCAGATGAGGTAATACTGCGAAAACAGCAGCTACGATAATTTTGTGGCGGGTAGCCTTGCCACGGATGATAGGTTGCATTTGATTCTCCTGTAGTTCAAACAAAAAGTTTTGGCTGGCTACAGACGAAAGATGCGTTGGCTGGCTAATGAATGATTAAGCTTGGTTAATGACGAATAACGTCTCTAAAATAATAGGTATAGATCATGACAATGACAGGCAGAGCGAGCGCGCTGATTGAAACCAGCTCAAACCAGCCGGTTTCCAGTAACAGTGTCATCACTAGGCCAATCATCGTTAGCACACCCAAAACGATTGGCCACATAAAGATTTGCATGAAGGTTTTAGCGGGCATATTTAATTTTTCAACTTTAATTTAGCGTGTTACATACGCTTCATCAAACGCGATGCGCTGTTGGATTTCGGGTTGAAAATGTTGACGTTTTTTCCACCAAAGTACCAAGCCTGTCCACAACACTGCAATCGTAAATAGATCTAATACAAGCCAAAGTATCTTGAGGGGCATGCCTCCGTAATCACCAAAATGGAGTGGCTGAGAAATCAACAAGGTCGCTAAATACCACGGCACTTCGCGGCTATCCGTCAACTTGGCGGTTTGTGCATCAATCAACACGGGCTTAAATAGACGCGAAGTGATTGGACTATCACCTCGCATGAACATACCGTAATGATGTGGGCTAGAAAAATCCGTGCCTGGAAAAGCAATAAAACCGAGTCGCATATCAGGCTCACGCGCTTGTGCTGCCTTCACCGAGGCTTGCAATGAAGCAAATTGTGTTGGTGGCGGCAACCCTTTATAAGGTGCTGTCATAGCTGACATTTGGTCAAACTGCCAATACTTAATGACCAGATCCGCCCATGCGTTAATGATGCCTGTAGTCCCCACCACCAATGCCCATATTAAGGTAACCACACCTAAAAAGTTATGGGTATCCAGCCGCTTTAATTTAGGCGCACGGTCTTTACGGATTTCACCAAATTCTAACTTGCGCATGAATGGCGCATACAACACTACGCCAGAAATAATTGCCACCACCAACAGCACACCCATCAGCCCTAAGAACAACATGCCAGGCAACCCTGCAAATAAATCCACATGCAGTTTGAACATAACGTACATAAAGCCTTCATTAAATTTAGGCTCTTGCAATACTTTAGCGGTACGTGAATCTACCTTCACAAATTTGGTATCGTCTTCCGAAGTCGCGGTTTTACCTAAACTCACGGTCCAACTATTGTTTTCATCCATATCGCGAAAAACAAACTGAACGACTCGACTTGGATAAAGCGCCTTGGCACTTGCCAATACCTTGTCCATACTTGCTTGTGGTGTATTGTTAGACATCACTGGTGGATCCACCTCATTACCCAGCAAGTGATTGATTTCATGACCAAAAATCAGAGGCATCCCCGTCAAACACAGCAATAACATAAATACAGTGCAGACAAGGCTAGACCACTTGTGCACCCAAGCACAAGTTTTAAGCGATTGAATCCTCATCTTTAATTACTTAGGCTCGCTGACAAATCCAAGCTTTGTGATACCCACGTTTTGTGCATCTGCCATCAATTCTGCTAAGACTTGGTAGCGGGTATTCTTATCTGCACGAATTTGCAACTCTGGTTGCGGCTTTTGATTCGCAACAGATGCTAGCTTTTGCTTAATCTCACCCGTCACTAGCTCAACATCGTTCCAGTACACTCTACCTTGACTATCTACTGCTAAATCTACCACCTCTGGCTTTTCGGGCAGTGGTTGACTGGTGGCTTGCGGCAAATCAATCTTCACCGCATGGGTGAGTAAAGGCGCAGTAATAATAAAGATGACCAGTAGCACCAGCATCACATCCACCAATGGCGTGGTGTTAATTTCACTCATCGGTTGGCTGTGCTGTTGGCTACTAAATGGGTTGTCGGTCATCATACTGGCACCCCTATAGTGGTATTGAGGGCAACAGGTTGTGTGTGTGGAATGGTTTTTTTCAAAAACAAAGGTGCACCAGTCGTGAGTAAGGTATGCAAGTCTTGCGCAAAGCTTTCTAACTGCCCCATCATGACGCGGTTTTGTTTAATAAAAGCATTGTAGGCAAGTACTGCAGGAATCGCGACCGCTAAGCCAATAGCCGTCATGATGAGCGCCTCGCCCACTGGACCCGCCACTTTATCCAATGTGGCTTGACCACTTGCGCTAATACTTGCCAACGCATGGTAAATTCCCCACACCGTGCCAAATAAACCAACAAATGGTGACACACTGCCTACCGAAGCCAAAACAGACAAGCCTGTTTCTAATTGTGATTGTGTTTGCGTCAAACTACGTCGTATATTGCGTGCAATAAACTCATCAAAACTGCACACTTCATTGGCATGTTGTGTTGCATGTGTTTGATGGTGTTGCGCGGCAGCAATGGCGTGCTTAGCAAGTTGCAATGCAGGTGAGTCATCTGTTTGACTCATGCCTGCTTGCACATGCGGTGCCGCCCAAAATGCGGTAATGGTACGTTTAATAGCACGTTTTAGTTGATAATTTTGTAGGGTCTTCACTACAATAAAATACCAACTAGCGAGTGACATCACGACAAGTATCAGGGCTACCGTCATAGTGACTATGCCGCCTTGCTGAATAAAACCAAGTGTATTCATTTGATTCATAACAATTCCAATAAAAATTAGGGGGTACTAAAAGTTAAATTCACTTAATGAAGCTCAGTGGGTATTAGCTACTCAATGAAAATTTCATCGGCACCAACACAAAGGCATCTAACGGCTGGTTGCTTTTTCTAGCAGGGATAAACCGCCACTTTTTTACTGCGTTAACTGCAGCATTATCTAGGCGCTCTGACCCACTCGATTGCTCAACCTCTACTATTTTCGCTGCACCGTCGCTTGCTACTAGCACTTTCATCAAGACACGTCCCTCTTCGCCCAAGCGACGCGACATAGAAGGGTAGTCGGGTTGTGGATTATTTAAGTAAGCTACCCCAAATCGTGGCGGTTCAATTTTCTCTTCTACTATTGGCTCTGTTTTTGGCGGGGCTTTTGGTGCTTCCGCGATTGCCTCATTAGCTACGGGCGCTGGCGTTACCTCTATCTCAACAGGCTCAGTAGTTGCTTCTACCTGTCTCGGAGCAGGCATGTCGATTGGTTTAATTTCTTGCACCACTTTTTTAGGGGTAGGCTTGATGATAGGTTTAGGCTCTGGCTTGGGTGGCTCAATCACAGGCACTAGTTCAGGCTCCGGCGCAGGTGGCGCAATCAAACTCACCATCATAGGCTGCGCTTGCACCAGCGGAGTAGTGTCGGTTTGTTGCGTAATTAGTATCGCCAGCAACGCGACATGACCAAGCAGCACAGCGGCAAAACCGACCCATGAAACGGCCTGCTCGCTCCCCATATTATCCACATGTGCGCCACTTGCTTGCGCCTGCAGAGGAGTATGTTGAATTGTCGGCTTTACTTTCAACACACGAACTGTGCTATTACGCTCTAATGCAATACTCGACATTACACGCACCACCTTTTCATTTTATTAGCACTTGCAATCTGAACCATGTTTATTTACTTCGTTAATATCAATTTATTTTGTTTAGTCAACCGTAATATGTAGGTTTCATCTTGATGCTGAATCATGACTTCATTGTGACTACCAAATAACTTTGCACTACTCAGCTTTTCGCTAGCATTTATTCTTGTCGTACCCTGACGCTTAAGCGCAGTAGCGTTTGCGTCATCTATATTGAGATGCTCATTTAAACCAACATCAGCAATGACTTTCATCGTTTCCACACCTTAAAAAATTGACTGACTTATAGCAACCGTGATTAACTTTCTACAGTTGCATGCAGCCATAAAAAGGAGATGCATGTTTCCATGCGGGTACAACATTTAAGGCGCTGTTAGGGGCACCTTAAAATTTCAACACAATAAATGCTCATTGCATTCCACTTACTTTTTCATGCATGATGTTCACTTACGAATGCAAATAATAATGATTCTCATTTGAGTTGTCAACATTCTAGTCGCAAACTTTCTATTTCACTCCACTAACTTGACCAATTTCACTTAAACAGTTAATGTTGAGGGTTCATCAATTCATCGCGAAATTCAAGGTTTTATGGATTCTAAAGCCAATCTCCCGGCCGAAACTAGCACCAAATCAATTTCTGGTGCTGAAATTGTTATTCGCTGCCTGAATGAGGAAAAAGTTAAATTTGTATTTGGCTATCCTGGCGGCGCTGTATTGCATATATATGATGCAATCTATAAACAAAATGGTTTCAAACATATCTTAGTGCGTCATGAGCAAGCTGCAGTGCATGCCGCTGACGCGTTTTCGCGTGCTACTGGTGAGGTGGGGGTCGCCTTGGTTACCAGCGGCCCTGGTGCCACTAACGCAATCACAGGCATTGCAACAGCATATATGGATTCCATCCCTTTAGTGGTGATCAGCGGTCAAGTCCCTGTTCCAGCGATTGGCATGGATGCCTTCCAAGAAGTCGACATGGTTGGTATCACGCGCCCTTGTGTAAAACATAACTTTTTAGTGAAAGATGTGAAAGACATTGCATCTACCATGAAGAAGGCGTTTTATATTGCGAGAACTGGCCGTCCAGGTCCTGTGGTGGTGGATATCCCCAAAGACATCACGGCACATCTTACAGATTTCGCATACCCGAAAACGGTGGAGATGCGCTCTTACAGCCCTGTAGTAAAAGGCCATAGTGGACAAATTAAAAAAGCGGTAAAAATGCTGCTAGAAGCCAAACGTCCGATGATTTACACTGGCGGCGGCTTAGTATTGGGCGATGGTGCGGAAGAGTTAATCAAACTGGCACGCGCACTCAATTATCCAGTGACCAATACCTTAATGGGTTTAGGTGGCTTCCCCGCCACTGACAAACAATTCGTTGGCATGCTGGGCATGCATGGGACTTATGAAGCCAATATGGCGATGCAAAACTGTGATGTTTTGCTGGCTGTCGGTGCACGTTTTGATGACCGCGTTATTGGCAACCCTGCGCATTTTGGTGGCGTAAAACGCACCATCATTCATATTGATGTAGACCCATCGAGCATTTCTAAACGGGTAAAAGTGGATGTACCCATCGTGGGGCATGTACAGTCTGTGCTTGCAGAAATGAATGAAATTCTTGCGCAAGAAAAACCACAAACCAACATTAGCGACTGGTGGAAACAAATTGGTGAATGGCGCTTAGTACATGGTGGCCGTTATGAGCAATCGAGCACTATAATCAAACCCCAATATGTGATTGAAAAACTTTGGGAAGTAACCAAAGGCGATGCTTATGTCACATCTGACGTTGGTCAGCATCAAATGTGGGCTGCACAATATTATAAATTTGATAAACCACGTCGCTGGATTAATTCTGGTGGACTTGGCACCATGGGCGTGGGTTTACCTTATGCCATGGGATGTCAATTTGCAGACAAAAATGCACAAGTGGCATGCGTGACGGGCGAAGGCAGTATTCAGATGAATATTCAAGAGTTGTCGACCTGCGCGCAATATCATTTACCTATTAAAGTGATTTTACTCAACAATCGTTACTTGGGCATGGTACGTCAATGGCAAGAATTCTTTTATGAGGATCGTTATTCTGAGTCTTACATGGATAGCTTGCCAGATTTCGTCAAACTTGCTGAGTCTTATGGCCATATTGGTATGCAAATTACACAACCAAGCGACGTTGAAGGCGCATTAATAGAAGCTTTTGCTAAAAAAGACAAGTTTGTGTTCATGGATTTTATTACTGAACAAAAAGAAAACGTATTCCCAATGGTAGAAAACGGCAAAGGGCTTTCTGAAATGGAATTGCCAAAAGCCAAGGGAGCGAAACAATGAAACACATCATTTCGCTCTTAATGGAAAATGAAGCTGGCGCGCTATCACGTGTTGCTGGCTTATTCTCTGCACGTGGTTACAACATTGAATCTTTAACTGTTGCCATTACCGAAGACCCTACCCTTTCACGCATGACCCTCGTCACGACAGGTTCAGAAGACGTCATTGAACAAATTATCAAACAACTCAATAAACTGATTGATGTCGTTAAAGTGCTTGATCTAAACGATGGTAAGCATATTGAAAGAGAGCTCATGCTCGTTAAAGTAAAAGCCTCTGGCGTTTTCAAAGATGAAATGAAGCGTATGTGCGACATTTTCAGAGGTCGCATTATTGATGTTGCAGACAATAGTTATACCATCGAACTCACCGGTTCATGCAGCAAATTAGATGCCTTTATAGAGGCCATAGATAAAACCGCCATTCTAGAAACTGTGCGTACAGGCGCATCTGGCATTGGCCGCGGTGATCGCATTTTAAAAGTGTAATCATCCCACACCACTTCCCATTCCTTGAATTAAATTTAATACATACGCAAATCGAAAGGCATAAGCAACATGAAAGTTTATTACGATAAAGACGCTGATTTAAGCATCATCAAAAGCAAAAAAGTAACCATCGTAGGTTATGGCTCACAAGGCCATGCACATGCAGCCAACTTAAAGGACAGTGGCGTGAATGTCACCATTGGCCTTCGTAAAGAAGGTAGCTCATGGGCTAAGGCTGAAGCTGCTGGTCATAAAACACTCGAAATTGCTGATGCAGTGAAAGACGCAGATGTCGTCATGATTTTATTGCCAGACGAAACCATGGCAGGAATTTTTGATGCCGAAGTGGCGCCAAATTTGAAAAAAGGTGCTGCATTAGCGTTTGCGCACGGCTTTAACATTCATTACAACCAAATCGTGCCACGTGCAGATTTAGACGTGATTATGATTGCACCAAAAGGCCCAGGACATACCGTGCGTTCTGAATACTTAAAAGGTGGCGGCGTACCGTCATTGATCGCTGTGTACCAAAACACTTCTGGCAAAGCTAAAGAAATCTCATTATCATATGCAGCGGCCAACGGTGGTACTAAAGGCGGCGTGATTGAAACTGATTTCCGTGAAGAAACTGAAACAGACTTATTCGGCGAGCAAGCGGTATTGTGCGGTGGTGCAGTGGAATTAGTGAAAGCTGGCTTTGAAACATTAACAGAAGCGGGTTACGCACCTGAAATGGCTTACTTTGAATGCTTACATGAGCTGAAATTGATTGTTGACCTGATGTACGAGGGCGGCATTGCCAACATGAACTACTCCATCTCAAACAATGCAGAATACGGTGAATATGTGACTGGTCCACGTGTGATTGCTGACCAAGCACGTGCTGCGATGAAAGAGTGTCTCAAAAACATTCAAAACGGCAACTATGCAAAACAATTCATCCTAGAAGGCCGCACCAACTACCCAGAAATGGTAGCGCGTCGCCGCTTGAATGCTGCCCACCCAATTGAGCAAGTAGGTGGTCAATTACGTGCAATGATGCCTTGGATTGCAAAAAACAAATTAGTGGACCAAAGCAAAAACTAATTAAGAAAAAGATAAGCTGAATAATAAGCACAGAGGCACAGAAAATATCTGGCTCTGTGCTTTTTTACTTCAAGCAGCACAAGATTGTTTTACCTTTTACACAAGTGACATACCCGACACTCTGAAAGACACCATTGAAACTCAGCATCCTTTTACAGCATTTGCTACCCAAACAAGCCATCACCGCCTTAGCAGGCAAACTAGCTAACTTACAATGTGGTAGCCTGACCACTTGCGTTATTAGGTGGTTTATCAAGCGTTATCAAGTGAATATGAGCGAAGCGCTGAATGCCGATCCGGCGAGTTATAAAAGCTTTAATGACTTCTTTACTCGCCCTTTAAAATCTGACGCCAGACCCATATCGACAGCACCTTTCATCTGCCCAGTCGACGGTGCAATCAGTCAATTTGGTGCCATTGAGCAGAACCAACTTTTTCAAGCAAAAGACCATTTGTATTCAACGCAAATGCTGTTGGCAGATAACAAAGTATTAAGTGAACAATTTGAGAATGGTCATTTTGCATGCTTGTATCTAAGTCCAAAAGATTACCATCGAATTCATATGCCTTGTGACGGCACATTACTGAGCATGACTTACGTGCCAGGTGATTTGTTTTCTGTGAACCCAACGACAGCAGCGAATGTACCCAATTTATTTGCGCGCAATGAGCGTGTGGTATGCGCGTTTCAATCAGAACAACACGGCACATTTGTGTTGGTGCTTGTGGGCGCAACCATCGTAGGCAGTATGGCCACTGTTTGGCATGATGCGCTGGGTGGTGTAATCAACCCACCACGTAGCAAACAGATACAACACTGGGATTACAAAGAGAAACATATCTTGCTAAAACAAGGCGAAGAAATGGGCAGATTTTTACTCGGTTCGACCGTTGTGATGCTCTTTAAATCTGGCACAATCAAATTTGATGCATCATGGCACCCCAGTAAAAAGATTCGCCTAGGGGAAGCGATGGGGTCTTAGGTTACACTTTCACCTAGATTCACTTATGGCACCTCTATATTTAAAATCTGAATAAAATCCGCATTGTTGGCGTCTAAAATTGCAGCCATGACGACATAGCCACTCACAATCGGCAAATAAACAAAGTTTCGATTGGGTGATTTACTCTCAAATTCATCTACGATTGCACGATTATCATCACTGTGTGTTTTGAGGGCTGATAATGGCTTTGCATTTGCCAATGCCACTTGCCGTTGCGTGTCGTACTCAACAAACAATTTTGGGAAGACGTTCCAGTCTGCACCACTACCCGCTGCAAACACTATCTCTTCTTTCATCTTAGGATCGACTGGCTCAACTGCCGCCACTAATACAGGACCGGTCCATGAAAGTGAAGCCCATTTTTCCTTACTGGCTTTTTTTAACTCAACTTCATCTTTAAAGTCAGAAGCCAACGTCACTTTAAACAAATTTTCTTCCAACACATTAAAGACTGGACGTGACTGAAACATGACATTTGCACCGTACAGTAATGCAGTTATTTGTAGTAGAGCGATGACAGACAAATCAAACTTGAGTGATTTTTTGGCTGGATTAAATACTGCAAGTGTGAGCAATGGACCTAAACAAACATCTACGCCAGCAATAATATAAACAAGGTCGCTCCCGCCTAACAGATTAAAAAATCCTTTTGGATACCATACAAACAGCATCAAAATAAGCACAAGCCCGACAATTAACACACTTAAAACCAAATGAATTAAAGCAGCTTTCACCCGCAACATAACACTTAATCCTTGCACTTCATATTTATTGACTTCATTTCTGAATTTGCTTAAAGCCTTTGGTATGGAGATGCACTGCTAACTCATTCAAAGCAGTCTTATACACGTTTCTCTTAAATTCAATCACGTCTTCAAGTGGCACCCAATAGTCACTCCAACGCCATGCATCAAATTCTGGCTGATTGGTGGCGCGTAACGATACATCGGTATCTCGTCCAGTGAGGCGTAGCAAAAACCAAATTTGTTTCTGACCTTTATAGCTGCCCCGCCATTCTCGTCTAATCCAGCTTGTTGGCACCTCATAACGCAACCAATCTCGCGTACGTCCCAAAATTTGAACGTGGTTAGGCTTTAGTCCTACTTCTTCCATCAACTCGCGATACATTGCCTGCTCTGGACTCTCCCCATACTTGATGCCCCCTTGCGGAAACTGCCAAGCATGCTCTCGAATACGCTTTCCCCAAAACACCTGATTGTGCGAGTTGCAAAGAATAATGCCCACATTGGGACGATATCCATCACGATCTAACATTTTGCAACAACCTTAATAATTTAGTGCAATTTTTTCATATTTTAGGCATTATTGAAAGCATTCTTTTTTTACATAAAATCTAATCAAATCAATCATTACGGACGGGTTATGAAGAATTTTGTTTTGCTTTTGGCTTTAAGCTTGAGCCTAAGCGCCTGCCAGCATCCTCAAATGGCCTATATCACCAATCAGGGCGACAACACGGTCTCTGTCATTGATACGGCAAAACGAAAAGTTACACACACCATTGGTGTTGGTAAAGCGCCTGTCGGCGTAGCCGTGTCTGCAACATTAAGGCGTGTCTATATCACCAATGTTGAGGGGCAATCTATTTCAGTCATCGATAGCCATCAGCAAACAGTCATCCACACCATTAAAGTCGCTGGCTCTCCTGTTGGCTTAGCGCTCTCCCCTGATAGCAAAATGTTATACGTTGCAGATTGGTATAGTGATCGCATCCTTGCTATTGACACCAGCGATTACAATTCAAAAAAAGAAGTAATAGCGGGAAAAGCGCCTGCTGGGTTAGTAGTGAGCAATGATAATAAAACGCTTTATGTGGCAGCAAGAGATAGCAATCAGATTGTAGTAATTGATACAAGCACCCTTGCTATCAAGCAACGAATCCATGTAGGAGTGCATCCCTTTGGCGTGTCACTTAGTCAATCTGGCCAACAACTTTACAGCGTCAATGTCTACGACAACACAGTGAGCATCATTGATTTAAATAACACTGACAAACCGCCCTATACAATCAAAGTAGGCGAGCATCCCTATTGTGCTGTCACCAATGCCATCGACACCAAGTTATATGTAACCAACACCCAAGATGATTCAATCAGTGTGATCGATCTACCGACCAAAAAAGTAATCGCAACGATTGGCGTGGGCATGACGCCTGAAGGATTGAGTTTTAATCAAAAATTGAATCAACTATGGGTGGCTAACTGGGGCACCAATAATGTCTCGGTGATTGATGCCACTACCAATAAAGTCGTCTCCACCATTAAAACAGGTGACAAAAGCCGTGCATTTGGGCTGTTTATGATGCCTTGACCATCGCCCGTCAACCAGCACGCTGGTCATCACGTTGATGAAATCATGGGCATTCACCTTTAACTGCTTTATAATAGTTGAATCCTAGATTACCGTTGTTTCTGTTTCACATTTTTAAGTCTTATCTTAAGTACCTTAGCGGAGAATATGAATGAAAAAGTTGTTATCCATCATCGCGCTTGCCGCGCTTTCTTTTAATGCAGCAGCACACGGCCCAAGTCCACAAAAAGTAGAAAAAACCGTTGTGATTAAGGCAGCACCAGCAAAAGTATGGGCAGTAGTCAAAGACTTTGGCAATATCCATGCTTGGCATCCAGCCATTGCTAGTACCAAACTAGAGAAAAAAGGCGAAGAAACATTCAGAACCTTAACGTTAAAAGACGGTGGTACGATTTACGAAAAATTACGTACTGCAGATGATGCAGATATGAAACTGAGATACGAAATTGTTGATGGCGTAGCGCCTGTTGCAGATTACAATGCATTTATGCAAGTGACTGCCGGCCCAGGTGCTGGTGAGTCAACAGTGACATGGGTAGGTCGTTTTTACCGCACTTACAAATTGAACCCACCGATTCCAGCGGGCCAAGATGACGAAACTGCAGTAAAATTTGTGACAGGTGTATACGACAGCGGTTTAGCAAACTTGAAAAAGGTCATCGAAAACTCAAAGTAACCGGCCAGGCGACTGGCAAAACTTCAACCAATAATGTCAACACCAGCTCACCTGCAGCAAAACCATGGTGGAAATTCTGGTAATGCATAATCGTTAATTGAAATAAAAAAGACCGCAACTGCGGTCTTTTTTATTTCAATTAATGAAGATTCATTAGAGAAAATTCAATAAGTAATGGTAAAAATTGAGTGACATACATGCTTGAAAGTGACATTTTTTGTCAACAAAAATGAGAATAGAAGGCAATTTTTGTCGCTATTCAAGCATTTAAAAATTCAACTATATGCTAAAAAACTTCACTTTCATTTGATTTTTAATATATAAAACATAGTGTTAAACACGTTTTAAAAAGTTGGCACAGGCATTGCTAATAGCTTATCAACACTGATTACATCATCATTACAGTGTATATGCAGTAACACTTAATTATTTAAAGGAAACTAACATGAAAAAACAAGTACAAAAAGGCTTTACGTTAATCGAGTTAATGATCGTTGTTGCAATTATTGGTATTTTAGCTGCGATTGCAATCCCAGCTTATTCTGATTATCAAGCAAAATCAAAAGTAACTGCAGGCCTAGCCGAAGTTGCAGGTTACAAAACCGCATTCGAATTATGGTTGAATGATGGCAATGCAGCTGTTACTCTAGCAAACATCAATGCACCTGCACAAACTGCAAATTGCGATATGCAAATCATCGGTACTACCCAACTTCAATGCACTATTCGCCAAGCTCCAACACAAGTTAATGGTGGTACCATTTCAGTTCGTCGTGATGCCATTACAGGTGCGTGGGACTGTGTAGCTGCTGGTGGTGCTGCAGATGTGAAATACAAACCTAAGCAAGTAAAAAATATTTATCAAATAAGATTCCCACATAAGGATCTAAGTATTATGAAAACACCTAAATTTTATCGAGGCTTTACTTTAATTGAACTGATGATTGTGGTAGCAATTATTGGGATACTTGCAGCAATTGCCATCCCAGCTTATTCCGACTACCAAGCAAGAGCAAAGGTTACCGCTGGCTTGGCAGAAATAGCAGGCGGAAAAGTAGCATTTGAGCTTAAACGTAATAATGACGAAAACATTACCACTCCATCAGATATTGAATTAGCTGCCACTACTGCAAATTGTAATATTTCAGTAACGAACACAGTTATAACTTGTGAAATTATTAATGCGCCAACATCTGTTAACAATGAATCAATAACATTGCAAAAATCCAGTTTAACGGATAGATGGCAATGCACTGCACCTTCTATTGATTCGAAATATAAACCCAAAGCATGCAGCTAATCAAAAGAGCTTTATAAGTAGCTTTGATAAATATTTAAAGTCAGTAACGCATAATTTATTGGTGTTATTCGCTTTACGAGACAACAACCGAAGATACAATAGTTAATGTTTTAACAAACCACGCCAATGCTCGATTTAATTGCTGTAAATACCACTAAAGAAGTTACCGCTTGCGTGATCTGGTTGCATGGCTTAGGCGCGGATGGCCATGACTTTGAGTCACTGGTAGAAATGTTGAACCTGCCGAATATTCGTTTTGTGTTGCCCCACGCGCCCTACAAGAAAATCACCATGAACAATGGCTACGAAATGCGCGCATGGTATGACTTATATGGCCTAGCATCTGGTACTCCGCAAGATGCAGCCGGCATTCAAGCAACACAGCTTGAAATTCACCATCTCATTTCAGAGGCAATTGATTCAGGCGTCCCAGCCAACCGCATAGCGCTTGCAGGCTTTTCTCAAGGTGGAGCAATGGCGCTGCATACTGTGCTTAGATATCCTGAAACTTTAGCAGGGGTCATTGCATTATCCACTTATCTACCTTTACAACAGGCATTAGCTACAGAAAAACATCAGGCCAACCATTCCATACCTATTTTCATGGCGCATGGTGATGCAGATGAAGTGATACATTTAGAGACAGCACAGCTATCGCATCAAGTGCTTATCGATGCAGGGTATGAGGTTGAGTGGCATACTTATCCGATGGCACATTCAGTACATGCGCATGAAATTGAAGATATTCGACAGTTTTTGATACAGATTTTGCCTTAAAACAACTTTATGCTGTGATAAACGCCTAAACCCCGTGGAGTTTTGTTAAAATCTTAGCAAATTAGTCGCTAAAGACACTGCTAAGTAACTCATGACCACCAATACCACCGCATTCCCTCACTATGAATCAGCCATTGCAGAGCTGGAGGCTATTATCGCCCAATTAGAGTCGAGCCAATTACCTTTAGAACAGTCGCTTGCAGCGTATCAACGTGGCACTGAGTTACTCAAGCAATGTCAACAATCCCTTACACAGGCTGAGCAACAAGTCCGCATTTTGACCGAAGCAAACACCTTAGTCGCCTACAACGCAGTCAATGAATAGCCAAGAAATGCGCCATCCACCTTTGCAGTTTGCGCAGTGGACGCATGCAATGCAATCACGCATTGAACAAGTGCTGAATGAGGCTATGCCAGCATCTACAGAAACCCCAGAAACACTGCACCAAGCGATGCGTTATGCAGTGCTTGGTGGTGGCAAACGCGTGCGTGCATTGTTAGCCTATGCTGCTGGCGAGTTTTGTGGTGCAAATGTAGTTGAGGTAGACTTGTCCGCAGCTGCCGTAGAGCTAATTCATGCGTTTTCTCTTGTTCATGACGACATGCCATGTATGGATGATGACGATTTGCGTCGAGGAAAAACATCCACGCACAAACAGTTTGGAGATGCAACGGCATTGCTAGCTGGTGATGCTTTGCAAAGCTTGGCGTTTGAATTGGCATCTAGTGAGCAATGCGCCATCGGCGCCCCACAAAAAGTAAAAATATTGCATTGTTTAGCGTTTGCCACTGGCTCTCGTGGTATGGCCGGTGGCCAATCCATAGACTTAGAAAGTACAGGTATTTTGCTGTCACAAGGGCAACTTGCACAGATGCATGCCCTAAAAACGGGTGCATTGATGCATGCTGCCGCCATGATGGGTGCTTATACAGCGCAAGATACCGACACTAAAAAGCTGGAGGCTGTCGAGAGTTTTGCAAAGGCGATTGGGCTTGCATTTCAGGTAGTCGACGATATTTTGGATGCAGAAGCAGACACGGCCACCTTAGGAAAAACTGCTGGTAAAGATGCCGAGCAAGACAAATCTACTTATGTAACATTGCTGGGTTTAGCAACTGCAAAATCGTTGGCTCAATCGCTTTATCAACAAGCATTAGCCTCATTAGACGATTACAAACAAGAAGCCGATATGCTGAGAGGCTTAGCAAACTTTATTACACAACGACAATTTTAAGCATCCACCACATGTCTTCTCTTCTTGCCCTCATTGACTCACCACAAGACCTCAAAAAATTGGAACGCCAACAGCTACCAGCGCTTGCGGCTGAGCTGCGCACCTTTTTAGTGGAGAGTGTGGCGAGAACAGGTGGCCATTTAGCCTCTAATTTAGGGGTGGTTGAGTTGACCATTGCTTTACATTACATATTCAATACACCAGAAGACCGCTTAGTTTGGGATGTGGGCCATCAAACTTATCCGCACAAAATCTTGACTGGACGCCGTGAGGCAATGGAGAATTTACGAAAACCAAGCGGTATTGCCGGGTTTCCTAGACGTAGTGAAAGTATTTACGATACGTTTGGTACGGGTCACTCTAGCACTTCTATATCAGCAGCATTAGGCATGGCGATTGCCGCCCGTGAAGCGGGCTCAGACCGCCGTAGTGTAGCCATTATTGGTGATGGTGCCATGACAGCAGGCATGGCATTTGAAGCACTAAATAATGCGGGCGATATGGATGCTAATTTGTTGGTGATACTAAATGACAACGACATGAGCATCTCCAACAATGTGGGCGCACTCAATAACTATTTAGCAAGATTACTCTCGGGTCGCTTTTACGATAGCGTCCGCCAAAGCGGAAAAAAAATGCTGGACATCGTGCCCCCTGTCAAAGAGTTTGCTAAACGCGCCGAGGAACATGCCAAAGGTATGGTGACACCAGGCACCCTATTTGAAGAGTTTGGCTTTAATTATATTGGCCCAATCGATGGGCATGATTTGCCTGCCCTATTGGATACGCTAGGCAATATTCGCGAACTAAAAGGCATGCAATTTTTGCATATCGTCACACAAAAAGGTAAAGGATTTTTACCCGCAGAAGACAATCCCAATAAGTACCACGGTGTCAGTAAATTTGACCCGTGTAATGGCGTACCTCATGCAAGTGCTGCACAAAAAACCTATACCCAAGTGTTTGGCGAGTGGCTTGTAGACATGGCAGATCATGACCAAAAATTGATTGGCATCACCCCCGCCATGTGTGATGGATCAGGTTTAAATGCGTTTGCAGAAAAGTATCCGAATCGCTATTTTGACGTAGGCATTGCAGAGCAACACGCCCTCACCTTTGCTGCTGGAATCGCATGTGACGGTTTAAAGCCAGTAGTGGCTATTTACTCAACGTTTCTGCAACGCGCATACGACCAACTGATTCATGACATCGCCATTCAAAAACTCGATGTGTTACTTGCCATTGATCGTGCTGGGTTGGTGGGTGCAGATGGCCCGACGCATGCAGGAAGTTTTGACTTGAGTTTCTTGCGTTGTATTCCCAACATTGTCATCATGGCACCTAGTGATGAAAATGAGTGCAGGCAAATGCTTACAACCGGCTACCATTATCCAGGTATTGCTGCAGTGCGATATCCTAGGGGTACCGGCACTGGAGCTCCAATTGATAGTACGTTGACCTCATTACCTATTGGTCAGGCAGAAATCAAACGTAAAGGAAAAAAGATTGCAATCTTATCGTTTGGTAGCATGCTTACTCCAAGCCTTGCAGCAGCAGAAAGCTTAAATGCAACTGTGGTGAATATGCGTTTTATTAAGCCTTTAGATACCTCACTGTTGGCGCAAATGGCCAATCAGCATGATTTAATTGTGACTGTTGAAGAAAACGCATTAATGGGGGGCGCTGGTACCGCAGTAATGGAAGCGTTACAGGCATTAGCCCTACAATGTCCAACACTTTGCCTAGGTTTACCTGACACTTTCATTGAACATGGCGTGCATGAAACTATGCTAGCTGAGTGCGGTCTCAATGCTGAAGGTATTATTAAGGCAATTCGAACGAGGCTAGCACTGCTTAATCATTAAGCACGTTAAATATTTGCGCTTTAGAGTATTGAGATTTGATGTTTTGTCTCAATATTTCTCTTGTAACCATTTTCATTCAATAATATTAAGACTTATACAATCAGTTGACGCCATTGCTTTAACGAGTTATTTTACTTTTCGTTGTTGATTTACGCCAACCGCATTTGGAGATTACCCACACCATGAATCTACCTACATTACAGGGTATTGAAGACGTACAAAATACACCCGATGTTCGTCATCTTGACATCAACAAAGTTGGCATTAAATCAATTCGCCATCCGGTGGTGGTCAAAGACAAATCGGGTGGCGAGCAAGCCACTGTCGCTGTGTTTGATATGTATGTGCATTTGCCACATAACTTTAAAGGTACGCACATGTCTCGATTTGTTGAAATTCTCAACATGAATGAGCATGCGATTTCAATTGAATCGTTTGAAACCATTTTACGTGAGATGGTAAAACGTCTCGAAGCGGAGTCTGGCTATGTCGAGATGCGCTTCCCTTACTTTATCAATAAATCTGCACCTATTTCTGGTGTAAAAAGTTTATTAGATTACGATGTCACCTTTATCGGTGAAATTAAAAACGGTGAATTTGATATTACGGTTAAAGTGTTGGTACCCGTTACCAGCTTATGCCCTTGTAGTAAAAAAATATCGGATTACGGTGCGCATAATCAACGTTCACATGTCACCATCACCGCGCTACTTAATGACTTTATGTGGTTAGAAGATATGATTGAATTAGTCGAAAAACAAGCATCATGCGAATTGTATGGTTTGCTTAAACGTCCAGATGAAAAATTTGTGACTGAGCGTGCTTATGACAATCCTAAATTTGTGGAAGATATGGTACGCGATGTGGCAGCACAATTGAACGCTGAAAAACGTATTGATAAATATGTAGTGGAATCTGAAAACTTTGAGTCTATTCATAACCACTCAGCATACGCATTAATTGAACGTGACAAACGGGTTAAATAACGTGTTGATATAACAGACAATAAAAACGGGCTAATGCCCGTTTTTTTTCGCTACTTATTACTATATTTTGTCTTAATATTTTTTTGTAAGCGTCATCACCGTATTGTCTCGCTTCATTTCCAAACGATTCAATGCTGTCATCCCTAACAAAACAACCTCAGGAAACCCCCCTTCAATCACGGCCGCATCCACATTGTTTAAGACAATTGATCCGATCCTAAGGGTATTTATTTTGACTCTGTAGGCAACGACTTGACCATTTGCAGTGGAAGCGACACTCTTCTCACCTTTTAAGTAATCGATATTCGCACGCTTTGCGTCTGCGCTATTAAAAGCAACCGCGGTCGCACCAGTATCCACCACATACTTTAAGCTAGCCCCATTTACAGTTAAATTACCAAAAAAATGTCCAGCCGAATCTGCATATAAGTTCAGAGGTTGGTTTTGAGTTGATTCCGCTCCACCACCTGCAGATACGCCTTGCCCCATTCCCAGTACTTTGGTTTTACCCTCAATCATCAAAGTTGCTTGCTGACTATCTGCAGATACCAACTTCACACCATTTTTTGTTTGTCCAACAGATAACGTTTGCGGCGCACCGCCATTAATGGTGACCAACGCTTTGCCACTAAACAAACCCACTACATTTACTTGGGTATCAGCTTGCGCACTCATGACCCAGACCAATGCGAACAAGAGTACCGCTTTTACTAACTTTACGTTAATCACTAAACATTCCCTTCGATGCGAACGGTTTTAACAGTGTTAAGCCAAATGCAATGACCATAAACCCTATCAATGGAAACGCAGCAGCAAGCATAAAGGTATACTGCCCACCTAAATATTGCAAGGCAAACCCACCAGCCAATCCACCAATAGTGCCGCCGACTCCATACGCGACACTATTATAAATAGCTTGGCCCTTGGCTTGATGCCGTCCGTTAAAAAACTGGGTGATGACTTCCACAGAAGCGGCATGAAAACTACCAAATGTAAATGCATGCAAACATTGTGCTAACACTAATAAATACACATGATCTGGTGTGAGCCCAATCATACTAAAGCGCAATACCGCAAGTGAAAGGCTAATCAACAATATCGTTTTGAGTGTAAAACGTGACATGATTTTAGGCATGAGCATAAAGACACCAATTTCGCAGACAACCCCTATCGCCCACAAACCTCCAATCATAGTCTTGCTATAGCCATGCTCGGCCAAATAGATCGAATAAAAGTTATACAACACGCCGTGGGCAGTCACCATTAATGAACATCCAATTAATAATGCAATCACTGGTGGCTGTTTGACGATTTGCCATATAGAAAATTGATCATGGGTATGGGGTGCAATGACGGCTTCTGGCAACTTAAAGGTCAAAGCATAAAGCACAACTTGCACAGCCAATAAAAACCATAACAAGCTTTGAATACCATATGCATCGATTAAAAAACCAAGCATCAATGCTGCCACGATAAACCCGAGCGAGCCCCACATTCTAATGCGGCTGTAGTGTCCGTTGGTTGTAGCTAAATGTGCAAGTACTAGTGACTCTGAGAGTGGTAACGTCGAGCTAGTAAATAGACTAAGTGCGGCCATGACAAAAAATAACCACCAAAATCCATGTGCCCAAAAAACAGCCACAAAACCAAGCAGGCCTAGCAATGCCGTGAGCTTAATCCACACCACTCGCTTTTTGGTATGGTCGGCTAACCATCCCCAAAAGTTGGGCGCAAAAATACGGCTGATTTGAAATATCGACATGAGGATGCCAATATCTGCTGCCGAGAATTGTTCAGACTGCAAATACAAGCCCCAATAGGGGACAAATGCGCCTACGAAGAAATAGTAGATGAAATAAAAACGGGAAAGATTAAAGTGGAGGATATGACTCAAAACAACACAACGCGGCTAAGTGCTTTAAATCAGTGGCGTATGACTAACGACATCGGCATTCTGGCCGCGATGACGTAATGCATGATCAATCAATACCAAAGCTAACATCGCTTCTACAATTGGCGTTGCGCGTATGCCTACACAGGGGTCATGTCGACCAGTGGTTTGCATCATGACTGGCTCACCAGTTTTATCAATAGAATGGCGCTGTTGTGGAATGCTAGAAGTTGGCTTAAAGGCAACATTCACCACAATGTCTTGTCCACTAGAAATACCACCTAACATACCGCCTGCGTGATTGGTAGAAAAACCTTGGGGTGTCATTTCGTCTGAATGCACGCTACCACGTTGCGCAACTGAGGCAAAACCAGCCCCAATTTCCACACCCTTCACAGCATTGATGCCCATCATTGCATAAGCAATTTCCGCATCGAGTCGATCAAAAATCGGCTCACCCAGCCCTACTGGCACGTGTTGTGCCACCACTGTCAGCTTGGCACCGACCGAGTCGCGCTCGCCACGAATGTTATCCAAATAAGCTTCCAATGTTGGCATGATGTCCATATTCGGTGAAAACAGCTTGTTTTCAGGATCATCCAAACATTCCCAGCTGATAAAAGGAATGGAAATCTCACCCAACTGACTCAAGTAGCCACGGATTTCAACTCCATACTTTTGTTTTAACCATTTTTTGGCAATTGCTCCCGCTGCCACACGAACAGCTGTCTCGCGCGCACTGGACCTACCCCCACCACGATAGTCACGAATGCCATATTTTTGTGTATAGGTATAGTCGGCGTGACCAGGACGGAATGTATCCATGATTTTGCTGTAATCTTGACTGCGTTGATCGGTATTACGAATCAAAAGCCCAATGGGTGCACCTGTGGTTTTGCCTTCAAACACGCCTGATAAAATTTCCACCATATCGGCTTCATTGCGTTGCGTCACATGGCGAGAAGTACCGGGTTTTCTACGATCTAAATCAATTTGCAAATCTTCGGCGCATAAATCCAACCCTGGCGGGCAGCCATCGACTACTCCACCAATTGCTGGGCCGTGAGATTCACCAAACGAGGTGAGGGTAAATAAGGTACCAAAGGTATTGCCAGACATAAATCACTCTCGATTACATTTTTTGATATTTTAGCATATCTCGTGTTTAAGCCCCTGTATCCATACAGTGTAAACCGAGCGTGCAAGCGCGTTAAGTGCGGTGACACGTTGTGGTAACTGGTGTTGAATTTCATCTAACGACTGTACCCCTGCGCTTGTGATGGAAGCCTCCACTTCGCCGCGACCAGTGTCGCACCACACTTTGACCATGTCTTCTGTCATTTCAATATGGCACTGAAAGCCTAAATGTTTGCCAAGGGCATAGGCTTGATTAGTACAGTGCTCACTTGCCAGTAAATGTGTTGCACCAGACGGTAGCGTAAATGTTTCACCATGCCAATGAAAGCTCATAAATTTTTTGGTTTCGCCAAACCATTTTTTTGCTTCTGGATGTTCACTCACCTCAACTTCACCCCAACCGATTTCTTTGTAAGGGTTTGCGCTGACGATGCCACCCAGCGCTTTACTCATCAATTGGCCTCCAAGACAATGTCCAAGAACGGGGATATCATTGCCCACCGCCTCTTTAATCAGCCGCAAAGCATGCCCAATCCAAGGCAGATCGTCGTTCACGCTCATGGGACCACCCATAAACACTAAACCACTAAATGCAGTAGCGCTGGGAGGCATCACTTCGCCCAAATCAATGCGCACCTCGCACCAAGGGATTGCATTTTGCTCCAAAAAGGTGCCCAAATAGCCAGCGCCCTCTGTTCTAGCATGTCTAAAAATACAAACCGGTTTCATGTAGCCCCTTAACTTTCCAACACTTTATATTCACCAAGCAAAATACCGTCCAAGTTATGTTCTCCGATGCCGTAACGTATTAATCGCAGAGTAGGAAAGCCTATTTTCGCTGTCATTCGTCTTACTTGGCGGTTTTTACCTTCACTGATTTTAATTTCCAACCAAGTCGTAGGAATATGTTTACGCTCCCGAATCGGCGGGTTACGTGGCCATAATGCAGTTGGCTGTTCAATTACACGCACTTGTGCTGGTTGGGTGACAAAATCCCCCAGATTTACCCCTATTAAAAGTGGCATTAAATCTGCTTGGGTTGGGGTGCCTTCAACTTGCGCCCAGTAAGTCTTGATTTCTTTGTACTTGGGATGACTTAAACGGTGTTGTAAGGTGCCATCATCAGTTAAAATGAGTAAACCTTCGGAATCGGTGTCCAATCTTCCTGCCGCGTATACGTTGGGAATAGGAATAAAGTCTTTTAACGTGGGATGCCCGAGCGATCCATCAGACAATTGATGTGGGCTAAACTGGCATACGACGTTAAAAGGTTTATTAAATAAAATTAACATGTTAGGGAATCAGCAATGGCTTCAAACAAGCAAGTTTCAAAGATTCAAGTGCCAACAATTGGCACAAAAATCACGGTCAATCCAGACAACTCATTGAATATACCGCATGACCCCATTATCCCATTTATTGAGGGCGATGGTATTGGTATTGATATTACCCCTCCTATGATCAAAGTAGTAGATGCTGCAGTAAACAAGGCATACGGTGATACACGGAAAATTAGTTGGATGGAAGTGTACGCTGGGGAAAAATCGACAACCATTTATGATCAAAACACATGGCTTTCAGACGAAACCATGAAAGTGCTTCGCGACTACGTGATTTCAATTAAAGGGCCGCTAACGACCCCAGTAGGTGGCGGCATTCGCTCACTCAACGTAACATTGCGCCAAGAGTTAGATTTATATGTTTGCTTACGCCCTATTCAATATTTCACTGGTGTACCAAGCCCAGTAAAACATCCTGAAAAAACTGACATGGTCATTTTCCGTGAAAATACAGAGGATATCTATGCCGGCATTGAATGGGCAGCTGGTACAGATGAAGTCGCCAAAGTGATTCAATTTTTAAGCGATATGGGTGTACGTAAAAAAATACGCTTCCCGGAGTCATCATCCATCGGCATAAAACCGGTCTCCGTAGATGGTAGTAAACGTCTGATTCGTAAAGCTATTCAATACGCAATTGATAATAACCGTAAATCGGTAACCATCACGCACAAAGGCAATATCATGAAGTTCACCGAAGGTGGCTTTAGAGATTGGGGCTATGAATTAGCCAAAGAAGAATTTGGCGCGACTCCGATTGATGGTGGTCCATGGTGCACATTGCCCAATGGCATCATTATTAAAGACTGTATTGCAGACGCATTTTTGCAAGAAATATTGTTACATCCAAGCGATTACGATGTGGTGGCAGCTCTCAATTTAAATGGCGATTACATGAGTGACGCGTTGGCTGCGCAAGTAGGTGGCATAGGCATTGCGCCTGGCGCCAATTTATCGGATACCGTTGCTATGTTTGAAGCTACGCATGGTACGGCACCTAAAATTGCTGGCAAGGATTTAGCTAATCCAAGTTCTTTGATTTTATCCGCTGAAATGATGTTGCGTCATATGGGATGGACGGAAGCCGCTGATTTGATTTTGGCAGGTGTGGCAAAAGCGATTGCAAGCAAGCGGGTGACCATTGATTTTTCATCACAAATGGATGGAGCGACGCAAGTGGGTAGTGCAACATTTGGCGATGAAATTATTGCCAATATGTAATTAATAAGATAGCAATAATAAGCAAACGGCTCGATATTCGAGCCGTTTATTTATTTGATCATGCTACTAAAGGTTTACGCCTTTTGAATGTTGGATGCTTGTTTGCCCTTAGGGCCTTCCGTCACTTCAAAGCTAACACGTTGGCCTTCTTTAAGGCTTTTATAGCCAGACTCTACAATTGCTGAAAAGTGTGCAAATAAATCATCGCCGCCATCATCTGGAGTAATAAAGCCAAAGCCTTTTGAATCATTAAACCATTTTACGGTACCTGTTGCCATTTCTACTTCCTTACATAAAACATAGGGGGGCGCCCCAAAAAGCTTGCCTCCTGAACGCTAGTCGCAATAATGCAAATTTCTTAAACTACTATTAAAGTCGGCTATATTTCACTCGAACGCAAACACCTAAGAACTTTATATGTTACAAATTGTAAAAAGTCAAGATTTTTTTATGGTGTTGCTTATATGTCAATAAAGGCCATGATAAAAACGCAAAAACCGTGTAAAAACAACGCCATTAACTTTACAAAAAAAAAGTTAAAGTGCATTATTAGCCGATACGTAAAATACTGTTTAACAACAAAGAATTAAAATAGAGATTAAAAGCGAATTATTACGAATGGCAACGACATCACCTCCAAGTAAATTAAGCGGTATTGCACGCATGCTCATCCAGGAGAAATTAATTTCCGAAGAAGAAGCCAATGCCATTCAAAATCAAGCCAATATTCAAAAAATTCCGTTTATCTCCCAAATTATTACAAACAAAAAAATATCTGCCGAAAAAATTGCAGAAACTTCCGCAAGAGCATTTGGATTTCCTTATTTAAACCTAGATGCATTTAATATTGATTACCTACCAGCAAAATCTATCGACCCCAAACTAATGCAGTCGAACCGCGTGCTTGCATTGCAAAACCGTAATAACGTACTGTATGTGGCTATTTCTGACCCTACTAATCTGCACGCACTGGATAGCGTGCAGTTTCAAATGGGGATGACGCTATCACCGGTAGTGGTTGAGGATGACAAATTAGGCAAGTGGATAGACCGCGTTGTTGAGTCTAAGGACACTTCCATGTCATCTTTAGACGTTGGCGATGACTTTGATTTGGATTTAGGTGGCAACGATAAAGAAGATGAAGTCGAGATTGCGCTCGAAGTCGACGATGCACCCGTTGTTAAATTTTTGCAAAAAATGTTGCTGGACGCCATCAATATGGGCGCATCCGATTTACATTTTGAACCCTATGAAAAATTTTATAGGATTCGTTATCGTGTTGATGGCGTACTGAGAGATATTGCCCAACCGCCATTGGCCATTAAAGATAAATTAGCCTCTAGAATCAAGGTCATTTCAAATCTTGATATTTCGGAAAAACGCATTCCGCAAGATGGCCGAATGAAACTCACGCTTTCAAAAACGCGCACCATTGATTTTCGTGTGAGCACCTTGCCATTGATTCATGGCGAAAAAATTGTGATGCGTATTCTTGACCCAACCAGCGCAACCCTTGGCATTGAAGCGCTTGGATATGAACCCGAACAAAAAGAGTCCCTATTAAAAGCAGTGAGTCGTCCTTATGGATTAGTGTTGGTAACAGGCCCAACAGGCTCGGGCAAAACAGTATCGTTATATACCTGTTTAAATATTTTAAACAATCCCAGCGTTAACATTTCCACGGCTGAGGACCCTGCAGAAATTCCGCTTGCTGGGATCAATCAAGTCAATGTCAACGATAAGCAAGGCTTAACCTTTGCTGCTGCATTAAAGTCTTTTTTAAGGCAAGACCCAGACATCATCATGATTGGTGAGATTCGCGATCTCGAAACAGCTGATATGGCGATTAAAGCGGCGTCGACAGGTCATATGGTGCTATCAACCTTACATACCAATGACGCGCCATCAACACTCACTCGGTTAATGAATATGGGCGTTGCACCATTTAACATTGCCTCTGCGGTTTCTCTGATTACCGCGCAACGATTGGCAAGAAGGCTATGTAAAAATTGTAAAGTTCCGCTTACTGTTCCAAAAGAGGCTTTGCTGAGTGTAGGTTTTAAAGAGGCTGATCTAGAGGAACCTTGGCAATTGTACGGCCATAAAGAAGGTGGTTGCGAAATGTGCAATGGTGGCTACAAAGGGCGTGTCGGCATCTACCAAGTGATGCCGATTACCGATGCAATCAGTCGCATCATCATGACCAATGGCAATGCGCATGATATTGCTGACCAAGCAAAACGCGAAGGTGTAAAAGATTTGCGTGAGTCTGGTTTGCTAAAAGTAAAGCAAGGTCAAACGTCAATTGAAGAAGTTCAAGCAGTGACCAATGAATAATCACATGCGCGCATTATTGAGATGAAGGATAGATAAATGGCTGCTAAGACAGTAAAGCAAATGACTTTTTTGTGGGAAGGTAAAGACAAAAGAGGCAAGATTATCAAAGGTGAAATCCGCGCATCGGGTGAAGCGGTAGTCAATGCAACGTTACGTCGCCAAGGCATTACCGTGACGAAAGTAAAAAAACAGAGTAGTTTTGCAGGTAGAGGTAAAATTACTGACAAAGACATCACTCTATTTACGCGTCAGTTAGCTACCATGATGAAAGCAGGCGTTCCGCTTTTGCAGGCATTCGATATTGTAGGTAAAGGGCATAGCAATCCGCAAGTATCTAAATTACTAGGTGACATTAAGTCGGATGTGGAGACAGGAAGTAGTTTAAGTGCGTCATTCAGAAAATACCCCCTCTATTTTGATAATCTGTTCTGTAACTTGGTAGGTGCTGGCGAGCAGGCCGGTATTTTAGATACATTGCTTGACCGTTTAGCTACTTACAAAGAAAAAATTCTTGCCATTAAGAGCAAAATTAAATCTGCTTTGGTCTACCCCATTTCGATTATTGTTGTGGCATTTATCATTACTGCAGTGATTATGATATTTGTCATTCCTGCGTTTAAAGAATTATTCAGTAGCTTTGGCTCTGAGTTACCAGCGCCCACTTTAATTGTGATGAATATTTCAGATATATTTGTGGAATGGTGGTGGGCTATTTTTGGCTCCATTGGGTTTGGCTTATGGTTTTTCTTTTACACATGGAAACGTTCAGAAAAAATGCAACACACGATGGACAGACTGGTGTTAAAAATGCCAATTTTTGGTGAGCTCATTCGAAAAGCGACGATTGCACGCTTTGCTAGAACACTATCTACCATGTTTGCTGCTGGTGTACCTTTGGTGGAAGCACTTGATTCAGTGGCTGGAGCCTCAGGTAACCGAGTATATTATGATGCCACCAAACGTATTCAGAGCGAGATAAGTACGGGTACTAGCTTAACGGTGGCTATGCAAAACGCACAAGTATTCCCTAACATGGTGCTACAAATGACCGCGATTGGTGAAGAATCTGGTGCGTTAGACTCGATGCTAAGCAAAGTAGCTGATTTTTACGAAGCAGAAGTGGATGACGCTGTTGCTGCAATTTCAAGTTTAATGGAACCCGTGATTATGGTGGTTCTTGGGGGGTTAATTGGCGGCTTGGTCATTGCAATGTACATGCCAATCTTTAAATTGGGTCAAGTGGTTAGTTAATTTTAAAGGAATGCAAAAATAAAAAGGGCTGATTAATCAGCCCTTTTTTTACGAATAATCAAGTTATTTAGCTTTAGATGCCGCCTGCAAATAACGCTCAATGTCTTTGTGTGGTTGTGCGCCTAACATACGTTTGCCATCCGCAAAAAACAAGGTAGGCGTACTAGTGACGCCATATTTTCTTGCCAACTCACCTACACGTTCCAAAGGCACATCGCATTTTGCTGTAGTGGTGGGTAGTTGATTATTAAACACCCAGTCGTTCCATGCTTTAGCACGGTTTGGTGCACACCAAATACTTTTTGATTTGTTGGCTGCATCAGGATGTAAACTCTCAATGGGATACAAGAATGTATAGATGGTGACATCATCAATATTAGCAAGTTCGTTTTGCTCTAAACGCTTGCAAAATGGGCAATCCACGTCCGAAAAAACTACCAATTTTCGACTGCCATTGCCTTTGACAACTTTAATCGCTTGATTCAGCGGAAGGCTATTAAAGTCAATTTTGGTCAGTTCTTCTAAACGCTCCCCAGTAATGTCTTTTTTAGACTTTGGATCGACCAAACGACCTTCTGCGATGATAAATGTCAACTTCTCATCCGCATATACGATTTGCCCACCCATAAATACTTCGTAAAGTCCTGAATATGGCGTTTTGGTCACGCTATCGACTTTGAACTTTGGGTAAGCAGCTTCAATCGCTTTTTTAAGTGAAGCTTCATCTGCCACGCTTGTCCCTGAAGCCGTTATCGTCATGAGCGCAGCTAATATTATTTGTTTAAGTTTCATGTTTTACTTTCTAAAAAAGTCATCATTTAAATGATACTGCTACAAAGTGGCGGTTTGTACTAATTGTTTTTTCAACCATACCGTTCGATTGATTTGTTGCATACCCCAGCCCGTTAAATGTTGTAACCATGGATAAGAAGTGGAAAATAACGCATCTAATCCTGAGGTTAGGGTTGTCATTTTTACCACATCTAGCTTACGAGCCCGGGCATATTGTCGCAGAAAATGGAAGTCGCCAACATCTTGTAAAACACTTAGCTTAGCCGTCAATTGTGTGAGTGCCATGACATCCCGAAAACCTAAATTGACGCCTTGACCCGCCATCGGATGGACTTGATGCGCCGCATCGCCAACCAACACCACACGTTCCGCAATAATGCTATGTGCTGTTTGTTGATTTAAAGAGAAAGACATGGTCTCGCCGCATAAAGTCAGTTGCCCTAAAGCTTGATGGCAAGCAGCTTCTACCTCCTGAGTGAACATATCCTCTGACATACCTAACATTGCTTGCGCTCGTTCGGTTGACAAAGCCCACACCATGGATACCATCTGGCTTGGCAAAGGAAGCAATGCTAAGGTTTCATGCGGTAAAAACCATTGTTGGGCATCACCCTCATGCGCGTGCTCTACATTAAAATTTGCGACGATTGCGGTTTGATGAAATGACTTAAACGTCACGCCAATCTGAAGTGTTTGGCGCACCCAAGATTGGACACCATCAGCTGCGACGATCAGTTTTGCATGTACATTTTCCTGCGTATCCAGTTTAATTTCTGCAAAGTAAGCATGTTGGATGATAGAGACAGGTGACGCCACTGTAAGTTGAATGTCAATGGCCTCGAGCATTTGATAACAAGCATGCATCAAGTTGGCACTTTCCAAAATACAACCCATTTGTGGCAAATAGGCATCCTCAGACTTAAGAATCAATGGTGCACTTTGACTCGGCTCCCGCAGGGTCATGGATTGTATGGGCTCAACCCTTGCGATATCTACATATTGCCATATGCCAAGTGAGGTTAGCCACGCAATGGTTTCTTCTGTCAGTGCATAAATTCTTGCGTCCCATTGTTGAATTGTGGGTAACCAAGTGTGCGCGGGCTTCGCATGGCTATCGATCAAGGTTACATGTCGACCTTGTTTGGCCAAAGCAATGGCAGCGGTAAGTCCCACTAGGCCAGCGCCTACAATGGCAACATCGGTTTCAGTGGTGTCTGTTAATGTAATCATTATTTACCAAAGCTCATTTTGTTCACTAAAAGCCGTTTTACTGGCGGCAAGTATTCCAACAAGGCCAAGCCAAGCCCACGCATCGTTGCTACGCCTAGGGTCTGATTTGTGAAAACGTTAACAAGAAAATCTGTAAACAATAAACCACCGCGTGTATCTGTCTGTCTGTGTTGACGATAACTGTCTAACATTTTAGAAGTACCCCATTCGTTAGACGGCGTTTTGGCAAGCAATCCGACTAACGTCCACGCATCACGCATCCCCACATTAAACCCCTGCCCTGCAACTGGATGCATGGTTTGTGCGGCATTGCCAATGACCACTACATGCGGTGTCTCTACCATACTCAGACTGCTTAATTTAAGTGGAAAACTCATGCGTTTTTCTACCCTTAAAAATTGCCCAACACGGTCTCCAAACGCCTGATGTAGCTCTTGTAAAAACGTTGTATCGTCCAAAAATAGCAAACGGTCTACCATCGACTTTTCACCTGTCCACACTAGTGAAAAATCATGTTCCCCGTTTGGCAATAACGCCATCGGACCGGTTGGTGTGAACCGCTCGTACGCTATATTGCGATGAGGCATCTGTGCACGTACTTTACTGACTAAGGCATCATGCCCATAGGCTTTGGTCTCGCGGACTAAACCTGGAATCTCATCTAAACTGCGACCACCATCGGCAATGACCACCATAGCGCTACACAATTGTTGCGGCTGCGCAGCATAGTCAAAATGCACCTCTGCATGATTTTGTTGGGGCAAAATTTCCCGCGCGATTGCCTCATACATGACATGTTGATGATTGATTGCACTGTCCAATGCTTGCATCAATGCGCCATACGACACCACATAGCCCAACGCAGGCAATTGATGCTCATGCGCATTCAATTTGGTTCTACCGAAGCCTCCACGCTGAGAAATATGAATGGTATCAATGGCAGTGGCATGCGTTGCTACATTTGACCATACACCTAAGGTTTCGAGAATTTGTTTGGTGCCATAAGACAGTGCCAATGCGCGCTTGTCTTGATGTGAGGCCCCTTGCGCACGCGCCTCCAATACTTTGAAAGGCATATTTTTTTGCTGTAACGATAAGGCAAGTGCAAGTCCGACTGGCCCACCACCCACAATTAAAATAGGATTTGAATGCATCATGAGCGTTGCATATGGGCTTCGATACCAGACACGGTTTTAATGGCAGCTTGTGTTAATACCTCATGTCCGCCCTCTGTAATCAACACATCATCTTCAATACGAATACCAATATTCCAAAAATGCTCGGGCACATTATCCGCAGGACGGACATAGCACCCTGGCTCCACCGTCAACGTGTTTCCAGCCTCTAATATCGCCCAATCCCCTGCCTTGTTTTTATAGTCGCCAACATCATGCACATCCAACCCTAACCAGTGCCCTGTTCGGTGCATATAAAATTGACGGTAGCTAGCAGATTCAATCACCTCGTCTTTGCTGCCATGGCACAACTTTTCATCAATAAAACCTTGTACCAATATATCCAGCGCCGCTTCATGTGGCGCGTTCCAATGGTTGCCTGGTTTTGCAGCCTCAATCGCTGCTAACTGTGCTGACAATACCAACTCATATAGCGTTTTTTGTGGACCTGTGAATTTCCCATTGACCGGAAACGTTCTTGTGATATCACTGGCATAACCATGCAACTCACAGCCCGCATCAATCAATAACAAATCACCATCGTTTAACTCACAATTATTGGCGTTGTAATGTAAGGTACATGCATTAGCGCCGCCTGCCACAATACTGGTATAGGCTGGCGCTTGCGCGCCTTTGCGATAAAACTCATGTAAAAACTCGGCTTCTATCTCATACTCCAGTTTGCCTACTGCCACCTTTTGCATGGCACGATTATGGGCTTGTGCCGCAATATTGGCGCTTTGCCGCATCAAATCAATTTCAAATGGCGATTTAAACAAACGCATCGCATCTAAATGTTGACGCACATCAACGATTGACGCTGGCGCACTCACACCCGCGCGGGTTTGCGTTTTTACAGTATTTAACCAGTGCGTGACGCGCGTATCCCACATCGTATCTGCACCTAAGCTATAGAATAACGTGGATTGATTACCCATCCATTGCGGCACCATCTTATCAAGCTCGCGCATCGTATAGGCTGCATCGAAAGAAAATTCAGTTTTAGCAGCATCTGGACCAAAGCGAAAACCATCCCAGATCTCTCGTTCCACGTCTTTATCACGGCAAAACAAAATAGATTTATTTTCTTCACCAGCAATGAGCACCAATACAGACTCGGGCTCAGTAAACCCAGTCAAATAATAAAAGTAGCTGTCAAAACGATATGGATAGTGGCTATCGCGGTTGCGAGTGACTTCTGGGGCAGTGGGGATGATGGCAATACCTTCTCCCATGCGCGCCATCAAGGCATCGCGACGTTGCTTAAACTCTATGCTATGCATGTTCATATTATTGCTTATCATGTGTTGTTAACCAACTATCTAATTCTGTTAAACGTTGCGGGGTGCCAATATCATGCCACACACCTTGATAATGTTCCGCAGTTGCTTGATCCTGTGCAATGGCTTGTCTGATAAGGGGTGCAAGCTTTGCAGCTTTTCCGCGCTCAATGCCATTAAACAAACTAGGTTGATATACCCCAACGCCAGAAAAAGTCAGCATAGGTGCACCAACATTTTGAAGTTGCCCGTGTGCAATTGCAAAATCTCCGTTTGGGTGTTGTGGTGGATTATCAACCAATACCAAATGTGTAAGTGCCTCGCCATGTATTACCGCTTTTGCTTGCGTATGTATCTGACTGAAATCATATGTTGTAAACACATCGCCATTTACTACACAAAACGGTGCATCACCCAACAATGGCATGGCATTGGCAATACCACCTGCCGTTTCTAAAGCCACTTCTTCAGGACTATATTGAATGGACACATTCCACTGCGCTCCGTTCCCAAGTGCCTGTTCAATCTGCAAGCCAAGATGGGCATGATTAATCACAATGTCGCGAAACCCAGCGTTTGCTAAACGCTCTATATGCCACACAATCAGTGACTTCCCCCCCACTTTTAACAGAGGTTTAGGTGTATGGTCTGTCAAGGGTCGCATCCGCTCGCCTCGTCCAGCTGCCAATATCATGGCTTTCATTAAAAGGTGTATCCCGCTTTGTCTTCTAGTCCTTCAAGCGCATTTAACATTCTTAACATAGGTTTTAATTCTATGTATCGCCCGCACACTTTACGCAAATAGGCCATGACAAGCGGCATGTCTTTGAGGTATCCATCTTTGCCATCACGATGGTAAAGACGCGCAAAAATGCCCAATACTTTAATGTGTCGCTGTGCGCCCATCCATTCAAAATCGCGATAAAAGTCACCAAAATCAGGTGGGACCGGTAACCCAGCTTTTTTAGCAGTCTGCCAATAGCGCGCTGCCCAATCAATGATTTGTTCTTCATCCCACATGATGTAAGCATCTTTTAACAGAGACACTAAATCGTAAGTAATCGGGCCATACACAGCATCTTGAAAATCCAAAATACCTGGGTTAACCTCGCACACCATTAAATTACGCGAATGATAATCACGATGCACGATGACTTTAGCTTGTGCCAAGATATTTTGATTCAATAGCGCAAAAGTGTGTTGAAGCACTTTTTGTTGTTTATCCTCTAAAGTCGCGTTCAAATGTTTGGTGAGATACCAGTCTGGAAACAACTGCATTTCTCGCATCAATAATGCTTCATCATAAGGTGGCAAGATATTGGGCTGACTAGCCAATTGCATTTGAATTAGGGCTTGCGTTGCATCGCCATATAAACGTGGCGCATTGTCAGCATCAATCACAGACAAATACGTGGTATCACCCAAGTCACTTAATAACAAGAAACCAATATCTAGCTCTTGCGCTATCACTTTAGGCACATTCAACCCAGCAGTTAACAGTAGTTCCGCGACATGTACAAACGGTCGACAATCCTCTTGTGGTGGTGGCGCATCCATGGCAATCATGGTTTGATTTGCGGTATGCACTCGAAAATAACGTCTAAAACTGGCATCCGCTGATGCTGTCGTTAAATGAAATGTTGCGTTACCTAACACTTGTTGAAGCCAAGCTTCTAGTTGCTGTTTTCTATCCACACGTCGCCTTATTGAGTAAGCTGCATAAGCCGTCGCAATCAGTTTGCATGTTGACGAACTTACACTTAAATACGAATTTTTTATTGATTAAAATGGGGTTTTGTGCGATTTTATCACTCATGCGAAATACACTGTATTATTCTTAAAAATTAACGCAATTAATCATTATAAAAATTCCACTTTGTTAACCCACCAAACTCATTTCCACAATCAAGGCATGCGATTTATTCTTGCCATACTGACATTAAGTATGGCAAGCGTATCTGTGGCTGAGACCAATACAGATGGTGATCTTGCCCTTGAAAATGAAGAGCAAAACACCATCGCATTGCCAGGCGCCATTGAGATAGAAGGCGATAAACTGGACTTATACTTAGATAGAAAAATGCGTGCCTCCGGTAATGCTGTGATCACAAGAGGAGACCAAAAAGTCTATGGTGATCAAATTGAGTACGACGTACAAAATGACGAATTACAAGTCAATGGCAATGTAAAAATTTCCATCGACAATGGCCAAATCACCGGTCCTAAACTTCGTATGCGCTTAAGTGAAAGTATCGGCGAAATGCAAGATGCTTCGATCCAATTTAATAAAAGTCCACCTGCGAGTACTATCGCTGATACTCAGCAATCCAGCATTCTAAACGATCAATCTGTTCTGTTTAGTGACCCTAAACGCTATCTTGATAACAACAATAGCTTTAGCGATGACCAAACATTGACCCGCAACTTAGAAGGGTCGCGTGGCGATGCCAAGATGGTATTGTTTGAAGGTCAGGACAAAAAGCGCCTTAAGTATGCGCGCTACACCACCTGTGAAGCAGGGGTAGATGATTGGTATATCAAAGCCAATGATTTGGAATTAGATGACTACACACAATCTGGCGTGGCTAAAAATGCTTATGTGGAGTTTAAAGGTGTACCGCTGTTATATACGCCTTGGCTGAGTTTCTCTTTTAACAACCAACGTAAATCAGGTTTACTGGCACCTACTGTTGGCCAGACTTCACGCAGTGGTTTTGAAGTGTATACACCGTATTATTGGAATATCCGTCCTGATATGGATGCCACTTTAGCCACCCGTTATTTGAGTAAACGCGGTTTGCAAGTGTCTGGTGAGTTTCGGTATTTGGATGAGTCATACTCTGGTATCAGTGGAGTTGAGTACCTAAATGAAGATAGCTTAAGTGGCCAGAATCGTTACTACGCCAATTTTTCACACCGCCACCAGCTCGCTCCAGGTTGGTCTGCAGGCTACAACATTGAAAAAGTGTCAGACAACCAATACTTTTCTGACATGTCAACGCGCATCATCAGTACCAGCCGAGTTAATTTGCCGCAAGAAGGGTTTGTCAATTACCAAGATGAGGTTTGGAATTTCAATGCATTGGCGCAAAAATATCAAACTTTAGATGAGATATCTTTCCCTTATGAACGTTTGCCACAGCTGACTTTATCAGGCAATAAAGAATGGCAATATGCCAATGGCGAGTTATATACCCAATGGACATATTTTGACCGCAATAAAGACGCGCCAAAACTGGCCACGGGCAATCGTGTTGTGGCATACCCATCCATCAACGTTCCGTTTACTAGCAGCTATGGTTTTATTACCCCCAAACTAGGGTTGCACGCCTCGAGTTACCAATTAAATGACAATGACTTCATTGTTAATGGACAACAACAAAGTGAAAATTCGCTGACCCGTACATTACCGGTGTTCAGTCTGGATACCGGATTGTTCTTCGATAAAGAGTCTACTTTTTTGGGTAAACAATATACGCAAACCATTGAACCCCGTATGTTTTACGTCTACATTCCATATGACGACCAAAGCAAAGTACCTGTGTTTGATACTGCGCTTTCTGACTTAAACTTAACCACTCTCTTTACTGAAAATCAGTTTGTGGGTAATGACCGGTTGAATAATGCAAATCAAGTCAGCTTAGCCATGACCACTCGCTTTATTGACAGCGACACTGGTATTGAACGTATTTCGGCGACGGTAGGACAGCGCTTTTATTTTCAAGATCAAAAAGTATTCTTGCCGGGGATGGCGGCGTCTGACAGAAAAACTTCCGATATCATTGCTGGGTTTACTGCAAGGTTATCCAGTCAGTGGAAACTCGATGCTTTCTGGCAGTATGACCCAGATGCTTCAAAACTTGCCAGATCAAACTTACTAGCGCGTTACAATCCTGAGCCAGGTAAATTACTGAATATGGGCTATCGTTATACTGAAGACTTTTTGGAGCAAATCAATGTATCAGGCCAATGGCCTTTGGGTAACGGCTGGTACGGCGTTGGGCGTTACAACTACTCTATCCGTGATAAAAACGCGATTGAAAGCTTGGCTGGGGTAGAATACGATGCTGGATGTTGGCAAGCGCGTGCAGTGGTACAACGAGTGGAAACCGCAACTGCAGATGCCAACTACGGCTTTTTCTTTCAATTAGAATTGGGTGGCCTAGCTTCTATTGGCTCAAACCCACTGAATTTATTACGACGTGATATCCCGGGCTATTTATCTAGCAGCGAAATCCCTAATCTTTACAGACAGCAAAATTACAATCAATGAAATTAATACAAACTCTTTACTTTTGTTTACTCAGCCTCACTTTTACGGCCACGCATGCCATTGCAAAACCAGTTGAGATTGAAAAAATGGACCGCATTATTGCGGTCGTTGATCAATCCGTGATCACTGAACAAGAGCTGATTGACCGCACCAAAAGCATCTTGACGCAAATTGAGAAAAAAGGCGGTGAGTTACCAGCAAAAGAGGTACTGCAGAAGCAAGTGTTGGAACGCTTAATTGTAGATAGTCTGCAACTTCAACTTGCTGCGCAAACAGGAGTGAAAGTGGATGATGCGCAGTTAGATAAAACCATTGAGCGTATTGCTGAGCAAAATAAGCTAACCATTGCGGAATTTAAGCAAGTAGTCCAAGCAGACGGCATGAGCTTCACTAAGTTTCGCGAAGATATTCGCAATGAAATTATCATTTCCAGACTTCGCGAGCGAGAAGTTGAAAATCGCGTGACCATCTCAGAAGGAGAAGTAGACAATTACTTAACCACGCAATCCAGCCGTGTTGGCGAGCAGGATGATTTTGATATCTCACACATTTTGATTCGTCTACCAGAAGATGCGTCCCCAGAAGACTTACAAAAAGTACGCGCGAAAACCGAAGAAATGCTGAAAGCAATTGAAGGGGGGATGAGCTTTGCACAAGCGTCTGCCACTTATTCTGATGCAGAAAACGCACTTGATGGTGGCGCGCTAGGTTGGAGAAATGCCAGCCAGTTACCACCTGCTTTTTTTGAATCGATCAAAGCACTGCAAGTTGGCGCCATCTCCCTGCCCTTCAGAAGTCCGAATGGCGTGCACGTACTTAAATTAAATGACAGGCGCGCCAGCACATCAAGCCTTGTGGTTGATCAAACGCATGTGCGTCATATCTTGCTTAAGCAAAGTGAAGTGGTCTCAGAAAGTGAAGCGCAACGCAAAATTGAAAACATCAAAGAACGTATTGAAAACGGCACTAAATTTGAAGAGATGGCACGTCAATACTCTGAGGACGGAAGTGCCAGTAATGGTGGTGATTTGGGTTGGGTAAACCCTGGCGATACCGTTCCAGCATTTGAAAAAGCCATGAATGCGCTTGGTTTGGGTGAAATCAGTGCGCCTGTACTTACACCATTTGGTTGGCATATTATTCAGGTAATAGAACGTCGTAAGCAAGACATGTCAAAAGAAGCTGCAAGATTAAAAGCACGTCAGGAAATTCGCGCACGTAAAGCTGAAGAAGCTTATAACGATTGGATTAGAGAGTTACGTGATAAAGCCTATGTCGAGCTGCGTCTTGAAGACAAGCTTTAAAAGTATCTTTCTCATCGCTGACACACCGTGAACTCTTTACCATGCATAGCCATTACGGCGGGAGAGCCAGCCGGCATTGGTTTAGACTTATGTGCCATGCTTGCGCACCATGCCATGCAGGCACAATTGATTGTGATTGCCGACCAAACGGCGTTGGCGAATCGTGCTGCAGAATTGAATCTTCCTTTAGCCTTACAACCCTACGCAATCGATATGCACAATCAGCATATGGGTGATGGCACGCTGACAGTATTACATTTACCCGTTGCAGAAGCCGTGACTACTGGCGTGCTTAATCCAGCCAATAGCCATTATATATTGGATACCTTAAAACTGGCGATGGATGGCTGCCTATCCAATCAGTTTGATGCCATGGTGACTGCGCCAGTACAAAAAAGCACCATCAACGATGCAGGCATAGCGTTCACTGGGCACACCGAATTTTTAGCTGAATATACCAACACCCCGCGCGTGGTCATGATGTTAGTGGGGGGTGGCATGCGAGTCGCATTAGCCACTATTCATCTACCACTGTTGCAAGTCAGTGCAGCCATTACGGCAGAGTCTCTGACGCAAACTATTCTTATTTTGCATCACGATTTACAACAACGCTTTGGCATTGCGCAGCCCAAAATTTTCATTGCTGGACTCAATCCGCATGCAGGAGAAGATGGCTATTTAGGTCATGAAGAAATCCAATGCATCATCCCAGTCATCCAATCGTTGCGTGCCTCTGGTTTAGATTTAATTGGCCCATTGCCAGCTGACACCATGTACTCGCAAAAGAACCTAAAAGAGGCAGATGCTTTTTTAGCGATGTACCATGATCAAGGGCTTGCTGTATTAAAATTTGCCAGCTTTGGCCAAGGCGTCAATGTGACATTGGGTTTACCTATTATTCGCACCTCGGTCGACCATGGCACTGCACTGGACATTGCAGGTACTGGAAAAGCCGATGTTGGCAGTTTACTGGCCGCTATCCAGTTAGCAATAACCTTAGCCCATCACAAACCATGAAACATTTAGCCAAAAAAAGATTTGGTCAAAACTTTTTGACGGATCAATCTGTAATACAGAGTTTAGTTGACGCGATTGCGCCCTTGCCTAACGATGTAATGGTAGAAATTGGCCCTGGACTTGGCGCGTTGACACAGCCTTTGCTTAAAAAGTTACCTACTTTGCATGTGGTGGAAATTGACCGTGACATTATTGCGTGGATGCAAAACACCTATGCTGCCAACACAATACATATTCATCATGCCGATGTATTGAAATTTGATTTTAATACAATCGGACCGAGAATTCGTGTGGTTGGCAATTTACCCTACAACATTTCCAGCCCCATTTTGTTTCACTTGCTGGATAACGTAGGCGGCATCATTGATATGCATTTTATGCTGCAAAAAGAAGTAGTTGAGCGCATGGTGGCTCAGCCCTCCACTGCTGCGTACGGACGCCTTTCTGTTATGTTGCAATATCATTTACAGATGGAGTATTTGATTACCGTACCACCTGAAGCTTTTAATCCCGCCCCTAAAGTGGAATCGGCCTTTGTACGTTGTGTGCCACATGCAACGTTGCCATTTATTGCAAAAGACACTGCATTGTTCGCAAAAATCGTGATGGCCGCGTTTGGTCAACGAAGAAAAACATTACGTAATACGCTAAAAGGTTTATTAGATGATGCTGGTTTTGCACACCTGAATATTGACTCACAGTTACGGGCAGAAAATTTAAGCGTGGCACAATTTGTGACCATTACAAACTTTCTTGCCTGATATAATGACATTTTTGTTAACACACGTAATCATAAGGAATTTATCATGCGTTTAATTCTGCTAGGTGCGCCAGGCGCAGGCAAAGGCACTCAAGCAACTTTCATTAAAGAAAAGTTTAATATCCCACAGATTTCGACCGGCGACATGTTACGTGCTGCAGTAAAAGCAGGCACCCCGCTGGGCATTGAAGCGAAAAATTTTATGGATGCTGGTGGCTTAGTACCCGATGAAGTGATCATTGGACTGGTCAAAGAACGTATCAAAGATGCAGACTGCCAATCTGGCTTTTTATTTGATGGCTTTCCACGCACTATCCCCCAAGCTGAAGCCATGAAGCAAGCTGGTGTGATGATTGATTACGTAGTTGAAATTGATGTACCGGATGAAGCCATCATTGAACGTATGAGTGGTCGCCGCTCACACCCAGCGTCTGGTCGCACATACCACATCAAATTTAATCCACCAAAAGTGGAAGGTAAAGACGATGTAACAGGTGAGGATTTAGTACAACGTGAAGATGACAAAGAAGATGTGGTCAAAAATCGCTTAAGTGTTTATCACGCACAAACCAAGCAACTGGTAGGGTACTATTCCAAATGGGCAGATGCAGGAATCGGCGGCGCACCCAAATATGTTCGCGTCAATGGCATAGGCGATATGCATGGCATCCGTGATGCAATTTTCTCGCAATTAGCATAGCAACTCACATGGCTAGGTAATGCGAACTTCTCATTACCTGTCAAACTTTAAATTAGAATGGCGAAGTAACGCCATCAGTTAGTTAAGGAATTGTGCAATGATGACTAGACTTCATACCTTATGTTTTGATAGAAACCATTGGCACAAAAGCTTACTATTTACCATTCTCATGGTAAGTATTTGCGTCGTATTCAGCTTCCTCTACAACTTACATGACTCCGGACTGATTAAATATGGCGACAACGTCTGGTTTCAAGGAGATATCACGCGTATTTATGACAATATGACGAATCGTTTCTCTTTTGGGCACTACCGTGCCAATGTTCACCCCATCTATTCCTTGCTGACCTATCCCCCGACTTTTGTGCTAAAAAAAATCTTAGCAAATGATGCATTTGCTGTTAAAACCGTCACCATTGCTATCGCAATATTTTGGTTGATTAGCTTATACGGATTACTTCGCATCATGGGATGTTTAAAACTTGATGCCAGTGTTTTTGCATTACTTGGTGCCAGTTCATCGGCGGCACTATTTTGGCTTCACGTACCCGAAACTTATGCACTTTCCTCAATAAGTATCATGTTTGCGGTAGGCTTGAGTGCATACACCTATCAAAAAAAACTGCCAGACTGGATTTACGCCACTGTGAATGCATTTTCTATTGGCATGACCATTACTAATTGGATGGCAGGGATATTAAGCACACTGACCACGCTCCCACTCAAACGGGCCATTCGAGTGTTTAGTTATGCTGTGATTATTATTGTGGTGTTATGGGGTGTGCAGAAATTTATTTTTCCTACCAGTGCATTTTTTATCGGCAACAGTGAGGAAGGCACATTTATTTTCGCACCCTCATTCGAACGATTGATTTCGGTTTTAATTACCTTTTTCTCTCACACAATAGTCGCTCCAGAGTTACAAATAAATGAAGTCAATAAATTTGGGTGGCCTCTCTTGAGTGTCCAGTCGTCCAATATAGGCTCATCTGGCCTGCTTGGATGGATCGCCACAGGTCTGTGGCTTATTATACTCAGTCTTGGTGTTTGGGCTCTTTACACAATCCAATCCTTCAAGGCCTTTAAAATCACAGTCGCCTTGACCTTACTTGGACAATTCACTTTGCATTTTATCTATGGTGAAGAAACCTTCTTATATACGTTAAATTTTTTACCTCTGCTAATTGTATTGGCCGCTACTGCCACACTCACGCGTTACCGAAAAATTGCGATTTTATTATCCCTCACCTTGATGCCTATTTTGCTCGTGAATAATATAACGCAGCTCAAACATGCTGGCGATATCGCAAGTCCAGCTTACATCAATAAGCTTAAGAGTCCTGAGCTCATGAGTCCTGATTCCCTCACACCATAATCAAGTGCGCTGACAAAAGATCTGCTCTACATAACAATGAGGAATGTTCTTCACACTGCAACAGGTAAAGAGCTAATCATTGCTTGTGGCATCCTACTTTTTAGCTGTTTATTCTATTTTTATGTCTACAGTTTGCACGATCAAGCGCTTGTAACCAGTGCCAAAGCTGTCTGGTTTCAAGGGGATATGCCTAGTATGATCCAACACATGACGGATCGTCATGCTGTAGGGCAATATCAGTCAATCCTCCATCCATTGCTCTCCCTGCAAACTTTTCCTCCCATCTATGTTTTGAAAAAGTTAGGGGTATCTGATTATCAGGCGGTTCAGATGTTAACTGCAACAATTGCTGGGTTGTGGAGCTTGACCTTGTACGCGCTTCTTAGAGTATTTGGCTGTATAAGATTGGATGCATTAATGTTGTTGATGCTGGCATGGTCCAGTGCTGCAACAGTGTTTTGGCTAGCCACACCTGAACCGTATGCTTTAAGCTCGATCAGTTTGATGATAGCTCTGATGCTTGCGATCATTGCTGGAAAAAATAAAGTCAACAATTGGATATTAGTCACGGTGAGTGCTTTTTCATTAAGCGTGACTGCTACTAACTGGATGGTTGGCATTCTGGCCACTTTTACCACCCAAACAAAGCAACGTGCTTGGCGGGTAACTTTTGCTGCGCTATGTCTAGTCACGTTACTTTGGTTTATGCAAACGCCATTTTTTGCTGTGGCAGATATTTTTATTGGTCACAGTGGTGAAACCAGTAATTTGGATTTTCCTTATATTGAAAAAACTGTCAGTGTGATTGCTAATCTATTCTCTCATAGCATCATCGCGCCTGAAATTCTAACGCAACCAAGCCAACACCTGTTTGGTGAAGCTGGATTCAATTGGACCAATGTGTCCATCCAACACAGCAAGATGGGTTCAGCAACCATGCAAGGTAACATTGCCACGGTCATCTGGGGGTTACTATTTGTGCTTGGGGTGTGGGCATGTATTCAATCAACATGGGCAACCCCTTTCAAAGTGACATTATTGTTGACGCTTGTTGGTCAAGTAGCGTTACACACCTTGTATGGTGAAGAAACATTTCTGTATTCACTACACTTTGTTCCATTGCTGATTGGGGTAGTGGCATTTAGCCTTATGCATCCATGCAGACCATATGCCATTATGTTAATCGTTATGCTCATACCACTCAGCATGATAAATAACTGGCAACAATTTCTACAAGCCAACGAGCTTGCAACTTCACCGCGAGGTAATGTACTCAGACAAAGCGCTTTAAGACCTCATGATGCATGGACAAAATTCGACAGTCATGCAATATTGGCTATTCCAGGTAGTATGGAAAAGGATAAATCTTATATCGAACCAGGGGGCAGTTTTAGTCCAAAAGTGGGTAGCTTTGGTGTGTCGGTCTGTTTAACTGATCCTCTACACACACTCATCGCCACTAGTGACACCATCAACCCTTCCCAAATAGAGCAATCGTTTGTGTGGCAAACCAATCAGTCACTTCCTAGCATTCAAACACAGACACCTTTTTATCACAGCATAACCCGACTCCAATCAGACAACACCTGGCAACACGAGCTAGACTTTTCTAAACCATCTATAGCCACCAATGCTTCATTAATGATCAGAAGTGTGGGGCCATCTGGCGGGCCAATTTATAAATTAAGTTGGAATAATCAACAATTAGTGGTGAATGATGCATGGCAAGTTACCTTTGATTCCGCCCCACTTTCTGTGCACTTAGGCCAAGAAGGCATCAATGCATGGTTTGCAGAAGGATCAAACAACAAAACTATAGAAACTCCTAATGGATGGGGATTTGCCAACATCAAACTGAACGCTATGCATCCAGTGAAAGTGAATGTTAAAGCCCTTCACGCTCAAACTGCTTATCAGCTTCCAACTACAAATATTCGAGGCGATTTAATATTACAGTTACCTGATGAACGCTTTAATGCAAGCTTACAAGCACAAATTGCACATTTAATGATGAGCCTTGTGAAAAATGAAACGCGACCAGGTGACCCTACCAACTACCCGATTGGCTGGCAACGAGATGGTGCTTATATTTTAGTTGCGCTAGCAAGAGCTGGGGAATTAGAAAAAGCAAAAATGCTTTCTAAAGCGTTTGCAGATGAAGATTTCTTTGGCGGGTTTGGCGCAGAAGCCGATTCGCCTGGCTTAGCTTTGTGGGCGCTCAATCAGGTTGCTAGTCAACTTAAAGAGCCTGCTCACAACCAATGGCTTTGGCCTCATGTGCAACGCAAAGCACAATGGATTGAACAAATGCTGACTACCAAGCAAAATATGTATGCGCCTTTTAAAGGCAGAGTCGTGCCTCAACATATCAATGACCCAGAAAAAAATCTGGTTGCAGAACCGGCTAAAAATGGTTTGATAGTTGGGCGTATGGACCATCATCGGCCATTACTTTTTGTCAATGCAGTCAATTATCTAGGCTTAATCGAAGCAGCCGATCTTGCCACACGACTTGGAAAGCACGAGGTGGCAACACATTGGAACATGCTTGCAGATCAGCTTAAATCTGCCTGGGTAAAATCATTTAAGCCGCCGTATTCAGATAACGAAAGAACCTATATCAGTGGTTTGTGGCCAACTTGGATAGCAAGTGATTTAATGACTGCGTTCAAAGTAAATTTAAATCAACGGTGGAAAAATCAACATGATGAAATGCATCTATACAAGGCCAAACCACTTTGGACTTACTTTGATGTAGCTGAAACACACCAATGGCTTTATCTTGCACAGCCTGAACGAGTATGGTCAACCTTAGAATGGTTTTGGCAACATCAGAGCATGCCTGGCCTGTACACGTGGTGGGAAGGAGAAGGCGAAGAAAATAGTTTTGGCATTTGGCAAAATGTGAGGGGCTGGGTCAAACCTAACAATATCAACCCGCATTACTGGACCGCTGCAGAAATGGCGCTGTTGCAAATGGATATGCTGGGTCATCTCTCTAAAAAAGAGGCAAAAACAACTTTAATTATAGGCGCAGGTATTCCATTAAATTGGTTGAATAAGCCCTTAGCGGTTAAAAATCTTAGGGTGGGACCGCATACCTTAGATTGGCATTGGGAAAACAATGTCATGCAAGTCACGATTGATAGCCCACAACCAGCAATAATCAAACTAGGCGAGCACTTCCCTACCAATGCGAAATTACTGATTACCTATCGTCAGCCATCATCAGCTATCGTAGTATCCAAATAAAACCTACATCAATTCAATGCCTTTTTAGCGTAACAAGCCAGTCTCGCTATTAGGGGTTTCAAGGTATAATTTCGTTTTATTTCATCACACACCTATGGCCATGCAGCAGCAGTATCCTTTCAAAGAAATCGAACATCAGACCCAACAACATTGGGATGCGCAACAAAGCTTTGCTGCGACATATTCTACTGATAAACCCAAGTACTATTGCTTGTCTATGTTCCCCTACCCCAGCGGCAAACTGCATATGGGGCATGTGCGCAATTACACCATTGGTGATGTACTGAGCCGATTCCATCACATGAAAGGCTATAACGTCTTACAACCCATGGGTTGGGATGCGTTTGGTTTGCCCGCAGAAAACGCAGCCATTCAAAACAATGTGCCGCCTGCCAAATGGACCTATGACAATATCGCTTACATGCGCAAACAATTAAAGTCCTTAGGGTTTGCCATTGATTGGTCGCGTGAATTGGCAACCTGCCAGCCTGAGTATTACCAATGGAATCAGTGGTTATTTTTGCGCATGTTAGAAAAAGGCATTACCTACAAGAAAACGCAAGTGGTGAATTGGGATCCGGTCGATCAAACCGTGTTAGCCAATGAGCAAGTGATTGACGGGCGTGGATGGCGCACAGGCGCTTTGGTGGAAAAACGTGAAATCCCAGGCTATTACTTTAATATCACCAGCTATGCACAACAGTTACTCGATGATTTAGATAAGCTACCTGGATGGCCAGAGCGTGTCAAAACCATGCAAGCCAACTGGATAGGCAAAAGTGTCGGCGTACGTTTTGCCTTCACACATACGATTCAGGACAACCATTCTGCTCTGATTGACGATGGCAAACTTTGGGTATTTACCACCCGTGCCGATACCATCATGGGTGTCACTTTTTGCGCTGTTGCCGCCGAGCATCCCCTCGCCACACACGCGGCACAATCTAACCCGGCACTCGCTACATTTATTGAGCAATGTAAACAAGGTTCGGTGATGGAAGCTGACATGGCGACCATGGAAAAAGAAGGCATGGACACAGGCTTAACCGTCAACCATCCTCTGACGGGCGAGCCAGTGCCCGTGTGGGTTGGCAACTATGTATTAATGACTTATGGCGAAGGTGCCGTCATGGCGGTACCCGCACATGATGAGCGTGATTTTGGCTTTGCGCAAAAATACCATTTGCCGATTAAACAAGTAGTGCAAGTTTCGGATGAGATTTTCACAGAATTGACTTGGTCTGAGTGGTACGGCGAGAAAACCAAAGGCGTTTGTGTGAATTCAGGTGCTTACGATGGCCTACACTATGAGGAAGCTGTGGATAAAATTGCCACGGACCTCAAAGCCAAAGCATTGGGTGACAAACAGATTAATTGGCGCTTGCGCGATTGGGGTGTTTCACGCCAGCGTTATTGGGGTTGTCCTATTCCGATAATTCATTGCGATAGTTGTGGTGATGTACCGGTGCCAGATGATCAATTACCCGTGAAATTACCTGAAGATTGTGTGCCTGATGGTTCAGGCAACCCATTGAATAAACTCGAAAGTTTTGTCAATTGTGCTTGCCCCTCTTGTGGCAAGCCTGCAAAGCGTGAAACGGACACCATGGATACCTTTGTGGACTCCAGTTGGTATTACGCACGTTATGCCAGTGGTTTCCCATCAGATGCGATGGTGGATGCACAAACCAACCAATGGATGTCAGTCGACCAATATATCGGCGGTATCGAGCACGCCATTTTGCATTTACTTTACTCGCGCTTTTGGAGCAAAGTCATGCGTGACTTAGGATTGGTCAATTACGACGAGCCGTTTGCAAATTTGCTGACACAAGGCATGGTACTGAATCATATTTTCTCGCGTCGCACCGACAAAGGAGGCGTTGAGTACTTTGCCCCTGAGGAAGTGGAATTATTGCACGATGATAATGGCAAACTAACGGGGGCAAAGGCATTAAAAGATGGATTGCCAGTGGATTTCCAAGGCATGGGCACCATGTCTAAATCCAAACGTAACGGCGTAGATCCACAATCTTTAATTGAGCAATATGGCGCAGATACTGCCCGCTTCTTTATGATGTTTGCTGCACCGCCAGAGCAAACATTGGAATGGTCAGACAGTGGTGTGGAGGGTTCACACCGCTTTTTAAAACGCGTATGGAATTTTGGTTATTTACTTTCAAGTGAAGATAAACAGGCTGTGCCAAGCAAGTTAAGTAATCAATTAGCCGCAGTAAGGCGTGAAGTGCATTTAACGCTAAAACAGGCGAGTTACGATTTAAGCAGGCAACAATTTAACACCGTGGCTTCTGGTGCCATGAAAATGCTCAACGCATTAGAAAAACTTTCTAAAGAAGCAGAACCTCATTGGCAAGCAGTGGCGTTTGAAGGCTTCTCTATTTTATTACGCATACTGTCGCCCATCGCGCCCCACATCACACAAACCTTATGGCACACATTGGGGTTTGGTGAAGATATATTGAAAGCGACTTGGCCGGAAGCCCTACAATCTGCAATGGTACAAGATGAAGTAGAATATGTAGTGCAAGTGAATGGTAAATTACGGGGTAGCGTAACGCTGGCAAAAAGTATGGAAAAAGCACAAATTGAAGCGATTGCAGTCAATCAACCATTTGTCCAAAAACATCTAGAAAATGCCAGTGTGCGTAAAATTATTGTCGTGCCAAACAAATTGATCAACATTGTCGTGGGATAACACTATGAGACATTGGATGCGAAATCTAACTTTAAGCCTATGTTGCGCCACCCTTGTGGCCTGTGGATTTCAATTGCGCGGCGCCAATGAATTTACGTTTAAAAGTATTTACGTCAATGGCAGTACGCAAATTACCAAAGCACTTAACAAAGCATTGGTAGCCAATAACGTTGTGGTCACCACAGACCCTAGTGCTGCTGAAATGCAAATTGATTTGATGAAAGAGGAAAGCGAAAAACGGATTCTTTCATTGAGCGGTGGCGGTGTGGTAAACGAGTTTGAACTCTACTACCGTGTCATCTATCGCACAAAATCTGCAAAAGACGCGTTATGGAGCCAACCACAAACCATGGAAGCACGCAGAGACTTCTCTTACAGTGATGCTAATTTGTTAGCCAAGCAAAGTGAAGAAAAGCAACTCAATCTTAATATGCAAAAAGATGTGACCCAATCTATCTTGCGTCGTTTGTCCGCCATCCAATAATTTCCATCCTATGCAAGTTTCGGCTAATGCTTTAATCAAACATTTAAGCAGCTCTCCATCGCCAGTGGTAGTAATTGTGGGAGATGAGCCGCTTGCTAAAGCAGAGTGTTTAGACAGTGTGAGACAATACGGGCGCAAGTTAGGCGCTGAAGAGCGCACTAGTTTGTTAGTCGAACGTCAATTTAACTGGCAATCGGTGACCCAGTTTAACCAGCACTTATCCTTGTTTTCTTCTTATCGTATTTTAGAAATCCATATCCCTTCTGGAAAACCAGGCTTGGATGGCGCGAAAATGTTGGCGGAAATTGCAACCCAGCCAGTGTCTGACACCTTGACCATCATTACGCTACCCGCTTTAGAACGCGACAGTAAAAACAGTGCATGGTATGCCACATTGTTAACACATGCGTTGGTGGTGGAACTCAAAGAAATGAATGTTCAGCAGTTGCCAGGTTGGATTCAGCAACGCCTTGCCTTACAGCAACAAACTGCAGACGAATCATCACTCATATTTATGGCGCAGCAAGTAGAAGGCAACATGTTGGCAGCACATCAAGAGATTCAAAAGTTAGCCTTGTTATATCCTGTTGGTCATGTATCAGCCGAGCAAATAAAAGCCTCTGTGTTTAACGTGGCAAGGTTCGACGCATTTCAACTCGGTGAGGCCATTCTGCAAGGTGATAGCGAACGTACCGTAAGAATTTTGCAAGGCTTACAAGAGGAAGGCGAACAGGCCGTGGCCGTGATGAACCCTCTAATTTGGTTAATACGCCCGTTGCTACGCGTCAAGCAAGCAGAAGCTCAGGGCGAGAGTATACAATCTGCGCTGTCGAGTGCACGACTCTTTGGTGACAGACAAGCACTCATTAAACAAGGCGCTCAACGTTTGAGCCTTCGACAGTTAGAAGCCGCTTTACAAAAATTGAGTGAGATTGACCGCATGGCTAAAGGCGTCATGCAAGGTGATGCTTGGTTAGAAATTTCGCGCCTGTGTTTTGGCCTTGCTCGCATTAAATCTAGAACTAGGTAAAATAGCATGATGAACATACAACACTACATGCAAGGTCTAGGTCAACAAGCAAGATTAGCCTCACGCGCAATGGCCAAGGCAGACACCAATACCAAAAATCAAGCACTGCTATTCATTGCTGAAGCCATCAAACGTGAAGCGCGCGCCTTGCTGGTCGCCAATCAACAAGACTTAGCCGCTGCTAAAGCAAGTGGGATGGACGAAGCCATGATAGATCGCCTCACCCTTACGGAAAAATCCATCGCGAACATGGCAGAAGGGTTAGCGCAAATTGCTAGCTTACCTGACCCCATTGGTGAAATGAGTGATTTCAAATATCGTCCCTCTGGTATCCAAATTGGCAAAATGCGCGTACCGTTGGGGGTGATTGGCATTATCTATGAAGCCCGACCCAATGTAACCATCGACGCCGCTGGCCTGTGTATCAAATCTGGCAATGCCTGTATTCTTCGTGGCGGTTCAGAAGCCATTCATTGCAACCAAGCATTAGCAAAACTGGTGCACGAGGGGTTAGAAAAAGCAGGCTTGCCAACCCACGCGGTGCTGGTAGTAGAAACGACAGACCGTGCTGCTGTGGGTGAGCTTATCACCATGAAGGCTTACGTCGATGTCATTGTGCCACGTGGAGGCAAAGGCCTGATTGAGCGCATCTCTAACGAGGCACGCATTCCTGTGATTAAACATCTGGATGGCAATTGTCACGTGTATGTAGACGACGATGCAGACTTAGCAAAAGCGGTGCGTATTCTAGAAAATTCTAAAACGCAACGCTTGGGCACGTGCAACACGGCCGAGTCATTATTGGTCGCACGTAGTGTTGCAAAGACTGCGTTGCCAATGTTAGCCGATATGCTCGTGAGCAAAGGCATCGAGATTCGCGGTTGTGAAGAAACTTGCGCCATCGTCAAAGCGGCTAAGCCAGCAACCCAAGAAGACTTTTATACGGAGTATTTGGCTGCGATTATTTCCTGCAAAGTGGTCGCTGATGTGGATGAAGCGATTGCACATATCAATGAACATTCTAGCCAACATACCGAAGCCATCGTGACCGAAAACTATACCAAAGCACGCCAATTTTTACGTGAGGTGGACTCCAGTAGCGTGATGGTGAATGCTTCAACCCGCTTTGCCGATGGTTTTGAATATGGCTTAGGCGCTGAAATTGGCATTTCTACTGATAAACTGCATGCGCGTGGACCTGTAGGTTTAGAAGGATTGACTTCGCTGAAATACATTGTGTTAGGCAATGGTGAAGTGCGAGCCTAGCGCATCATGACGATGATTGGGGTGTTTGGAGGTACCTTTAATCCGATACACCACGGGCACCTCCGCATTGCGCAAGAAATTGCTGAAACACTTAGATTAAGTCAGATCAAGTTTATTCCATCCGCTAATCCTCCGCATAAAACAACACCACAAGTATCTGCATCACAACGCGCAGCCATGGTGCAACTGGCGATTCAAGACAACCCCTTGTTTAGTCTAGACACAAGGGAGTTGGCGCGTACCGGTCCTTCTTATACCATCGACACATTAAAGTCTTTGCGTGATGAAAATAGCGAAGCCACATTCTGTGTCATCATTGGGTCGGATGCGTTTGCCAATTTTGATCAGTGGCATGCATGGGAGTTGATTCTTGAATACTGTCACCTAATCTTGGTGCCAAGACCCAGTGGAGACACAACGTTAACACTTAGCCCTGCCCTGAATGCATTGATGAAAACACATGGTACGCAAGACAGCAATCAATTAACGCTACAACCATTTGGCTGCATTATCTCACTCCCAGTGACTGCCCTTGATATTTCTTCCAGTCAAATTAGAACGTTGATGCAACAACATCAGAATCCTATCTACCTCGCCCCACAAAACGTGATAGCGTATTTCACGCAGCATCAGCTTTATTAACATACTTGTGTGTTGATTCGATGTAGTTTTCAAACGTAAAAAAACCTGCCTAGGCAGGTTTTTTATTTGAAGCGTAAATCTTAAATAAAGATATTAAGCTTGCACTTGTGATTTACGACGACGTGCAACACCGAACATACCTAATGCAGAAGCCAATAATGGCAATGCAGCTGGCACTGGAACAGCACTTACACCAACTACGTAGTCATCATAATCGCCATCTGGTGAACCACCATCGTTGAAACCGATTAGGAATGCAAATGGGTTACCATCAGCATCTTTGTAAGAACCATCGTTAGTGATATAGGCAATTTCGTTTATTTTATAATCTGCATTACTTGCAAAAGTCTCAGTGTTTGAACCACCAAAACCGAAATCAATGATGCCAGCAGCAACATTAAACGTAAAAGTATCACCCACATTCACAACATTATTGGTTGAGCTGTTAGCCACTTGACTGCCAGATTGTACGTAGAAGTTTACATTTAAAGCTTCTTTACCCAAAAAAGTAACACTAAACGAAGTGTCTTGAGTAGCTGAGAGTTGGCCAAAAGTACCGCCTAAAGCACCGGTAATGACATCATGTGTATCACCAGTAAATGCAACTGCACCAAATGTTTCTAAAGATAAATGATTCACCACTTCAGCTTGAACTGCTGATGCTGAGAAAGCTAAGGTTAACGCTAATAATAATTTATTCATAATGTGTACTCCGGTATTCAAACAATTGAAAAGACTTCTTTTTAAAACTTGGGCAAAGTATAGGGCACTTCTCGCATGTACCCCAATAGCCCACTTGGGTACTTAAAACATCAATGCTTTGTTACCGCTTGTTTTGATGTCTTACCGTGCTGAAACGAATCATAGGGAGATGCTAGTCTTTGCTCAATAGCCTGATAGGGTAAATGGTTACATTAGCGAACTCGTCACGCTTACCCTTTGAATTGCTTATACCATCAATCGTTGTGGGAGTGGAGACATACTTTGTTGCAGCGTAAAGAGGTTCTCATCAAAACACTGCATGGTTTTATCGATAGGGTTTGCTACCCATGCCGAGATTGGTAGCTGACGCGACTGAATCACTGCATAAGTAAGTAAAGCATGATTAATGCATCCAAGCCGCATACCGACCACCAAAACAATGGGAATATTGAGCAATGCAATCAAATCTGCGATGGTTGCGTGGGCATTGAGTGGCACCAACAATCCTCCGGCACCCTCCACTATCACAATATCTGCCATTTCTGATAGCGCGATAAAGGCACGCTGAATCACCTCGAGCTGCACCTCAACCCCTTGTTGTGACGCCGCGATATGCGGTGCAATGGGGGCATTGAAGCAATAAGGGTTTACCAAATGAAACGGGGCTTTGACATTGCTAGCTTGCGTAAGTAACGCAACATCCTCGTTGACCCACAGTCCATCAATGAACTCACAGCCAGCAGCCACCGGCTTCATGCCGACCACACGGTAGCCTTGCGCTACATACTCTCGAATTAACTGACACGCCACATAGGTTTTACCGATGCCTGTATCTGTACCCGTAATAAAAAAAGCGTGTTTCATGCAATTCAATTAACGTGATTTAAAATGTACTGGTGCATAACCAGCTTGTAACTCAGGTGTCTGCTCAGGTTTCCAAGCATGGCCATAAATAACTTCAAAAGTAGCGGGCAATTTTCCATCTTGCCTAAACTGTTCGTAGCGGCTTTCTATTTGCTTTAAAAATCCTTTACCCGCTAAACCTCGCGCACGTCCAGCGGTTGCATTATGTGCGCCTATCGACTTCAAATCGCGCATGACACTTTTTACGTCGTCATAAGTGAGCGTGAAATATTCAACATCTAATACTGGCGCACTAAAACCCGCACGGGTCATGGCATCGCCAATGTCGTGCATGTCTATAAATCGACTGATATGGGTAACGTCTTGCGCAGCATCCTTGGGTGCGCTCGCCATTCGCAGTTCTTTAAGTGTATCTGGTCCAAATGTACTAAACATCACCAGCCCGTTTGGCTTGAGCACTCGCTTAATTTCAGTAAATGCATGGTCTAATTCATTACACCATTGCAACGCTAAATTAGACCACACCATGTCCACGCTGGCATTAGCCAATGGAAGTGATTCGATATCAGCACACACGAGGTTTTGTTTATTGGTAAGTTTAGCTAACCAACGTTGCAAGGGTGGCGTTTGCGCTTGGGTACGTTGTAGCATGCCCAAGGCCAAATCGAGCGAAATCATATGGGCATGACTAAAACGTTTTTGCAACGCGAATGTGCCCTGCCCTGTGCCACACCCTGCATCTAAAATGGCTTGGGGTGACATCTTGACCAAATCCAGTCGGCTCAGCATTTCTTCACGCACAGTTTTTTGTAAGATAGCAGCCGCATCGTAGGTATGCGCTGCACGCTCAAACGACGCACGCACGCGCGCCTTGTCTATCCAATAAGCGTCTGGTTGCATTTATGGCTCTAAAAATTGATTCAAGGTATCTAAAAACTGGTCGGAATGTGATAAGAAGGGAGCATGCGCTGCTCCAGCCATGACGCGCAAGAACGCCAAGGGCAAGTGCTGTGACATCCAATGTGCTGCAGCCACCGGCGCTAAGGTATCGCGATCACCATGAATCAGCAAAGTCGGTTTGCGTAATGCAGTGACTTCTTCGCGTAAATCAGCATCTAACAAAATACCCAGTGACCGGTTTAACGTAGTTTGCGTCGGTGTAGGCTTTAACTCAAAACTTGTGCGCAACTGTCGTAATGTGGCGCGTGCGTCATTGGCTTTCATGCATTGCAACGTTAAAAACTGAAGCATCGTCGCTTTGTAATCGCGGTTGACGCTTTCGGCAAAGTTGTGGAAATGCACAGGTGAGATGCCATGCGGCCAGTCTTGCGTAGACACAAAACAAGGCGTGGATCCCACTAAAATCAGTCGACGCACACGTTCAGGTTGATTGAGTGCAATACGTTGCGCCACTAAACCACCGAGCGACCAACCTAAAATATCCGATACGCCTGGAATCACTTGTGCCACTTCATCGGCCAATGCATGCAAGTGATAGGGTTCGATCGGCCGGCTATTGCCCATGCCTGGCAAATCCACCAAATACAACATATATTGGCTAGACAAGCGTTTGACTAAATGTTGCCAAACGCCACTATGCATGCCCCAACCGTGCAGCATCACTAAGGGTTGGCCTTGACCTATGATTTCAACATGGCAACTCATGCAATACCTCTGATTGTGTACGGATTGGATTGACTCATCTTGCAGACACCACATGCTCAGCTTGGTTAATGGTATCGACCAGCTGTATCACATCCTCCACACTATGCGCCGCGGATAGCGATATACGCAAACGCGATGTGTTGACTGGCACAGTGGGCTGTCGGATAGCTGGCACTAGAATACCTTGCGTTTGCAGATACTCACTCAAGGCCAACGCTTCGTAATTATTGCCGACCAATAATGGTTGCACCGCTGTCATGGAAGGCATTAATTGCCAACGTGTGACCTTGAGATGATGCTTAAGGGTGGCAATCAATGTTTGCAGATGTCGACGCAAATGGTCGCCTTGCGCGATCAATGCCACCGATGCGCTTAACGTGGCAGAGAGTGCTGGTGGTGCAGGTGTTGAGTACACATAGCTTTTGGCTTTTTGTATTAAATACTCCACCACCACTTGCTGCCCAGCCACAAAGGCGCCTGCTACACCCGCAGCTTTCCCTAGCGTTGCCATCATGATGAGCCTAGGCGATTTTAAACCCAAATGATTGAGCGTGCCCTGCCCATGCGCACCTAATACACCAAAACCATGCGCATCATCCACATATAAATAGGCATCAAATTGTTCGCATAGGGCCAAGTATTCAGTTAACGGCGCAATGTCACCGTCCATACTAAATACGGCATCGACAGCAATCAGCTTATGTTTGGCGGTACTTGCCCTCAATAAGCTTTCCAGCGCATGCACATCATTATGTGGAAATCGCTTGAAATCAGCCAAAGAGTAATAGCCGCCATCGTTCAAGCATGCATGATTCAGCTTGTCGGCAAAAATCGCATCATCACGTCCTGCCAACGCGCCTAACACGCCAATATTGGCCATGTACCCCGTAGAAAACAACAAGGCAGCGGGCATGTCGACAAAATCAGCAAGCTGTTTTTCTAACCTGTCGTGATAGCGATGATGCCCAGTAATGAGATTGGAAGCACCGCTACCCACCCCTGACAAACCAGCCGCTTCTTGCATCGCGGCAATCAATGTGGGGTGATTGGCCAAGCCAAGGTAGTCGTTACTACAAAACGATAAAAAGGCTTGGTCATTGGCGACAATGTGTTCTGCTTGTGGCGAATCCAACAATCGGCGCTGCCGCATCAAACCATCGGATTTGCGTTGATCAAGCTCTGCTTGTAGCGCCGCTAACATGATGAATCAACTCGATTAAAAAGAAATGAAGTGAATGAGTGGCGATCACAATTGAGCAACGCAGATAGCATACGAAATGCAACAAGGTGGGCGCACGACAGCCAAATCAGTATGATTAAAATCATGTTGATTTAAATAGGATGAATGCCCAATTTGGCAAACAACTTCTTATCGGTTTCTGCTTCCGGATTGCCTGTGGTCAGCAATTTTTCACCATAGAAAATGCTATTCGCACCTGCAATAAAACATAAAGCTTGTATGCCTTCATGCATGCTTTGACGGCCTGCTGATAAGCGCACAAAACTTTGTGGCATGGTAATGCGTGCTGCCGCAATTGTTTTCACAAATTCTAACGGATCTAGTTCTTCTGTGCCGTGCAAAGGCGTGCCTTCAACTTGGGTAAGCAAATTAATGGGCACGCTTTCTGGTGGGCGCTCCATATTGGCTAACTGTGCCAACAAACCAGCCCGTTGATTGCGTGATTCGCCCATGCCGATAATGCCACCGCAACATACGTTAATGTCGACACTACGCACGCGATCTAATGTTTCTAAACGGTCTTGGTAGGTGCGCGTTGTAATGACATCGCCGTAAAACTCTGGCGCAGTGTCTAGGTTATGGTTGTAATAATCCAAGCCTGCATCTTTGAGTTGTTCTGCTTGCCCTTCTTTCAACATCCCCAAAGTGGCGCAAGTCTCTAAGCCCATGGCTTTGACTTCTGCAATCATTTTTAACACGGGCTCTAAATCGCGCTGTTTGGGTCCACGCCAAGCGGCACCCATACAAAAACGGCTAGCGCCATTGTCTTTGGCGGCTTGGGCTGCTGCTAACACATCATCCAACTGCATCAGCGGCTCATTATCGACATCGGTGTGATAACGCGCCGCTTGTGGACAGTAGCCACAATCTTCGCTGCAACCACCTGTTTTGATAGAGAGCAAGGTACTGACTTGCACTGCATTTGGGTCAAAGTGTTGGCGATGCACAGTCTGCGCACGATGGATTAAATCGCTAAATGGCAATTCAAACAGTGCCACAATTTCATCTACACTCCACCGGTCTACTGCATATTCTGTACTTTGCGTGCTACATCCACCTTTACCCTGCGTGAGTGCATCTGTGTTTATAATGACAGTTGATGATGCTGTTGATGGCGCGGCTGATGATGTGTCTGGCATGGCATCCCTTTACACTAAATTATTTTGATTAGATGCCGAATTATATGCTGTTAAGGTTAGTTCAAGCAAACATTAAACAACTGATTAATTAATGAACATATGTTTAATTTAGGTCATTTATTGTCCAAGTTACAGTATGCAAAATGTGTGCTTTGTGAGGCCAATGCGCACAATACATTGGGTATTTGCCAAGCGTGTTGGCAAGACCTTCCATGGCAAATTAACACTTGTTGCCCGCAATGTGGATTGACCTCGAGCAACGTCACTTGTGGCCAGTGTTTAAGTCAACCGCCTTTTTATGATGCCACGCAGGCTTTATTTGAATACGCTTATCCCATCGATGCATTATTGCAAGCGTTTAAATACCAACAGCAATTGTATCTTGGGCATATGTTTGCGCAAATCAGCTTAAAAAAATTTCAACCAACGGATATTGACTGTATCGTACCCATGCCGATGCACCCGGCGCGCTTGCAAGAAAGAGGCTTTAATCAGTCGCTCGAATTAGCCAACGGCATTGCCAAACAATTGCATTTGCCTGTAGCAAGCAAACATAGTCATCGCATTAAAAATACACCACCACAAGCGAGCTTACCGCTCAAAGCGCGCGTTAAAAATATCAAAGGCGCATTTAGTTGTGACGATTATTTTGTGGGAAAACATGTGGCGATAGTGGACGATGTCATGACATCGGGAGCGAGTTTGAATGAGTTGGCTAAAACCTTGAAACAAGCTGGGGCCAACAAGGTGAGTTGTTGGGTTGTTGCCAGAACCTATTAGTCAGGCATGTTTCTATTAAGCATCCGCTTATTGGACTTGTTTTAAACGTTGTGACACAAACAATGCCAACTCAGGACTCAGTTGGCTCGATTGCGCTTGCTGATAAGCCTGCTTTGCTTCGAGCGCACGACCTTCAGCTTGCAAGGACACGCCCAAACCAATCAACCATGCAGGTGCAGAGACGCCTTGGCTTAACGCTTGTTGATAATAGGTAATGGCAGGTCCATGTTGCCCTAACTTTTGCAACAGAATCGCCATGAGCGCGTGGTATTCTTGTGGTTGAGACGCGCCCCCGCGATGACTTTCAAGGGTAGCTAATGCTTGGTCTAACATACCTGCATCAAGCTGTAAGCGAGCTAATGCTTGGGCATACCCTGTATGATTGGGGGTAAGTTTCAAGCCCGTTTTGAGCACTTGCATGGCCTCATCATGCCGTTTATTGTCCACCAATAATCCCACCAACGTTTGGCGCGCATCATCATGATGCGGATAAGCATCAATGGTCGTTTTCAATTGATCTTGCGCCTCAGCTACACGGCCTTGTTGCAAATAAGCGATAGCTTGTTGATACATATGCGTCGCCTTTTGCTCTGGGCTCATGGTTTTATTCACATTGACCTTGGGCTCCGCAGAACGTGTAGACGGTGCTTTTGATGGTACATGTGTGTTCGCCAATGCCACGAGTGAAGCGTCTGGTGTATCTGAAACCGCATTGGAAGCAGACTGTTTAGTCAATGCTACAGCCGCAACCATCATGGGCAACGCATTATTCTTTCCATTACTTTCTAGCGCAATGGTATTAGATTTTTGCGCGTTATGCGCTGTTGCAAGCGCACTATTGCTTTGTGCAATATGCAGTTTTTTATCTAAAGTTGGTGCAAATAATAGTGGGCTTTGTAGCATTTCATTTTGTTCCACCACAACGGGCGCACTAGCTTGAACAGTGAGCACATCCACAGCCATTGGCTTGGTATTGGCATTAGCCTCAGTGATGACACCTGTTGTAGCTGGCAACGACGCACTTTGTTGTAGTTCCGGCATCGCAGGATGAGAAATCCATTGCATGCCATATGCCCCTGCCGCACACAATGCAGCCAATAGGGCATATTGCAAGACTTTGCTTTTTCGTGGGGTAACCAATGCTTGCACCGCAAGTGCTGTTGGTTTGAGTTCCGGATGTGATTGGGGTGAGGCAGACGCTTTGCGTTGCTCCAACTCTTGTAACATTTGATTAATTAAGCTCATGTTGTCCGCCTGATCGTCTCATCATGTCAATGCGCGAAAGACAAAGTGGCACGCGCAACACCTAATGCAAGCCACCATTTAAATATAAAGTTTGACCAGCCGTGTTGTGCGCTGACACTGGCATGCGTATCTAACAATGCATCGCGCATCTCTCGCACCGTCACTTCTCGCAACCCTCTGCCATACGCGGCGAGCAAGGCTTTATGTGCCAAAATATTCACTAATCGGGGGATGCCTGCGGAGTGTTGATGCAGCAATTTGAGGCTAGCAGGTGTAAATACACGCCAACCGTTATAACCTGCCACATGCATACGATGATTTAAATAGAAACTTAATTCGTCCCATTGCAACGCGCCTAGACAATATTCAAAACTAATACGCTGACGCAGTTGACGTATGGAAGGTTGATTCAGTTTATCTTCCAATTCAGGCTGACCAAAAATCACCACTTGCAGTAATTTGTTTTTTTCCGTTTCCAAATTGGTGAGCAAACGCAAGGCCTCCAAAGTTTCAATCGGCATGGCTTGCACTTCATCTAAGCACACCACCACTTGCTTATCCTCGCGCGCCAGTTGCATTAAACGCTGAGTGAGTGCTTCTAATAAGGCATGGTGCGTCAAATGCTGAGGCAACGAAAGTCCCAACTCGGTCGCCAATGACATCAACAATGCATTGGGATCTAGGTATGGGTTAGGTATAAACGCTGTTTTAAAACCATCACCCAAGCTTTTGAGCAGTTTGCGGCAGAGTAAGGTTTTACCTGTGCCCACTTCTCCAGTGATTTTGATAAAACCCTCGCCAGAGCTAATCGCTATCAACAGGGTGTTGAGCGCCTCTTGATAGCTATGCGTGGCGTAATAAAAACTAGTGTCAGGCGTGAGCTTGAACGGAAATTCAGTTAAGCCAAAATGTTGGAGATACATAACTAGCTACCTCCTGCGTTGGGCTGGCCTTGACGTTGTTGACGCATGCCTTCTAAGCGTTGTTGCGCACTCAGCATGTCTTCAGACCAGCTTTCATTGCTTTGTACCACAGTCGATTTAAGCAAAATCACCAGTTCAGATTTATTGGTTTGCTGACTGTGTTGGCGGAAGGCTTTGCCCACACCTTTGATATCACCTAAGCCAGGAATTTTAGAGCCTACTTTGGTATTGCTTTCGGTCATCAAACCACCTATCGCAATCACACTACCATCACGTGTGCGCACAATGCTGTCCGTTTCATTGATGCTGCTGGATGGCAACGGTAAATTAAACTGATTGGACGACCCCCCTAAGGTAAATTGCTTATTCACAGTGGTGACTTCACTAATGGACGGGTGCATATGCAAGATGATGTTGTCGTCTTTATCGATTTGCGGCGTGACATCTAATGAAATTCCAGAGAAAAATGGTTGCAAAGTCACTTCTGGAATCGTTGTGGTCGCGCCCACAGATGCGGTGGTACTTTGTCTCACGCCCGTGATATAGAATTCATCCGTACCTACTTTAAGCACCGCTTTTTGGTTATTGATGGTGGCAATTCTTGGGCTAGACAGCACCTCAACATCGCCTTGTGTTTCTAAAAATGTCATTAGCGCTGCAAAGTTGGCGCCTTGTAAAGCCACGGCAAATAATGGGCCACCAATCGCTGTGGTAGCAGCGTTAGATAGCACACCGCCTAAATCCGCGCTCAAATCACCTGTCGATTGCACCCCGTTGCCATTCGTGTTGACGGTGGTATTGTTGTTCACGTTACCCACCAAGGCACGACTGCTGCCTCTCGAACCTAGCACGGACCAGTTCACACCACTTTGAGAGTCAGAGTTCAAACCCACACGCAAAATCTTAGCTTCAAGAATTACCTGTCGCTCGATGTTTACTTGCATCAAGCGTAAAAACGATTCGACATTACGAATTTCTTTAGGCATGGCGCGCACCATAATGACACCAGACTGTAAATTGACGACCACTTTACGCCCCGCTTCTGATCCGACGATGCCATTTAAAGACAAGCCTAAATCGGTCCAAAAATCATTGCTAGTGTTGGTCGAAACGCTACTGGATATCAACGCCACTTGGTTAGTTTGTCCTGGGGTAGATGTCGTTGCAGTGGAGGGATTTTGTGCTGCCGTATTACTATTCGACGCACCCAAAGAGCCTGATGTCACTTGCGTATCGGATGAGCCTTTACGTTGCCCAACAATATAATTGACTTGAAACACGCGTGTTTGAAGTGTTTGCGGCTCAATCATAATACGTGTGCCATCTACTTTATATTCATATCCGTATAAATCACGTAATGCATCTAGCGCCTCAAACACGGTGACATCTTTTAAATTCACAGACACATTGCCTAACATATCAGGATGCAACAGCATACTGTAGCGCGTGCCACTGACGATTCCCATCAACACTTGGGCCGCTGGTGCATTATTCACCACCAAATCAAAACGAGGCTCTAATTTCTTCACATTACTTTTAGGGGCTTCAATTTTTAAGGGCGGTAACAAAGCTGCATTGACAGCATCTGGCATGGTCGCCACATTTTTTGCTTTGGCGGCATCTTTCAACACCTCCTGCATTTTATTGTTAAGCTCTGGATTGTCGCGTGGCGTATTACTCACGCACCCCGCCAGCAATAACATAGCTAATACTGTTGAGAATTGAAATTGTGTGTTCATTGCTTCACCCATACACTTTCCGCCTCTGCACGCGTATGCATGCCTGGCACTTCATTTATACGATTATTGGTATTAATTACAGCAGTAGGCGTGGCAGCTACCGCATTGGATGTTAATGGCTGACGTAAAGCTTGCGACCATTTAGCTGACTCAGACTGGCTACTTTTCTTGACAGGGTAGCCCATCACCAATACTTTGGTACTCCCATCTTTGGCGCGCAATATGGCTTCATTGGCAGTCAACTTAATCAATATCCATTGTTGATACGCTTGACCTAACATAATGGTTTGTCCATTAATCATGGCGTACTTGGCTGTAGACCCTAATGTAATTGATTGCAACATCGGCGGTGGTGCCACCTCTTGCAACTGAGCTATAGGCAACAGTCCAGATTGCGGGTCTGGTTTGGTTGGATCACGTAGCACTTCAGCCATTGCAATTGGCAAATGCATGACACACGCCAGCAAAACAAATATAGCCAGCAATTTGCTTTTTGTTAGATACTGAGCCATGTCGCATCCAAACTTAATGTGTAAACAGTAATCGTCAATTCATTTTCAGGATAAGTCTTTGACACCAGCACGGCTTTGTCCCACAATACTTGTGAGGACAAATCCTGTAAGGCTTGTGCATAGCGCATTAGCTCCATATAGCTGCCTGCCAACGTAAACGTGATGGCATGACGGTAGATGAGCGGTGTTTTAAATTGACCAGTGGTTGTAGCAGCTTCGGGTTGCGTAGCACTAGTTTGTTGCGTTAAAAAGTTTTCTGGCGGCATGGTTTTCATGTCGATTAAACGTAAACTGGCATGGTGCTCGATGAGCGCTTTGAGCAACGCTGGCATTTGCGCTGGGTTCACTAGCGTGTCTTGCAATGCAGACATCTCAGTGCGTTGTGCCTGAATTTTGGCTTTGAATTCCGCAATTTTCTGCGCATTCATATCATCCGCATTCAGCACGGGATGTTGCGCAAGCAACGCTATTTGTTGTTTTAAGTCTGCTAACTGCGTACCCGATTGCGTCATGTCGGCTTTCACCTGCCGTTGCTGACGCTGTACAGGAGAGAGCAATACAGCATTCACTAGGGTATAGACCAACGCTAATCCTGCAAAGAACACCATCCAGCGCTCACGTGGATTAAGCGTTGCCCATTTATTAGCGATGGTCAGCATCATGGCATTCATGACGATTTCAATGCTTTCGTGCTGACCGAATCTGACACGGAGACTGGCGTTGTTGCAGGCTGAGGTATTAAGATTTCGCTGGCTTGTAATTCAAACTCCACAAACGGAGTAGCCGTATTGGTTTGTAATTGCGTCGTTGGCGCAGTATTGATTAATGATGAAATGACCTGTGCTGTATTTGTTTGCGCTGTATTCGATTGAAGTGAATTAGACTGCATTGAATTTGGCTGCGTTGAGTTGACTGGGCTCATCACTTCAGTCGATTGCTGAATGCGCAACCCACTAAAAGCTTGTCCAGCAAACACAGCCTCGCGCCCAAGTTTATGCATGTAATCAGGCAAAATAGCGGCATCCATGCTGCGTCCTTTTAAAGACACGGCACGGTGCGTTTGGTCGATGCTAAAGCCTGTTAACCAGAGACCATCCGTACTTTGACGTGCTAAACCCAACATATAGCTCGCCAAACCTTTATCTTGGGAAGGTCTACCTTGTTGCATCGCTTGCAAAATTTGTGTTTGCACTTGGTGCTTTTCCTCTAACATATTCAATTCTTTAACAAGTGCTTCATTAGGTGCTTTTGGCGCTCTGGCTGCTGTCATGTCTGCCAATGTTGCTTGCACTTGCTGCAACTCGCTCGCTACTTGATCACGCGACATGTTTAGCGTTGTCATTTCTTGCACTATCACAAAATACCAACCCAGCAATGACAACACCAATGCCCCGTATACCATTGATATATTAAGCGTAGTTAAAAAATCCTTTTGCTTGATTAGAGCGGGATTTATCAGGTTAATCTGCTGACTCATGCTGTTAACTCCTCGCGCAATGCTGCGCCCAAAGTATGCAATAAAGCACCTTGTGCAGCTGGGCCATCTACTTCTACCCCAGTGGCAAACTCAAAAATATCACGCAATTCAAAGCTGGCTACTTGCGTATACAACGCCGTTTTCAAATGTTGCATCAAGCTTTCACGCTCCTCACAAGGCGCAATCCATAGTTTATTCACGGTAATAAACGGAAACTGCCGGTCAAAGTTATCCAGAGACCGTTGAAGCTCTAGCGCAATACGCTCATGGGTTGCACTGGTGCTTCTGTCTTCTTCAATCTCAATAAAGCGGGTGTGATAAAGCTCACCGCCCGAAGTAAACGTCAACAAACCACCATTGCGACCAAAGCTCAGCATCGCTAATCCACGGTCTTTCTCTTCTAAAAGCGTAGCAATATTACGCTGTGTGGCCACGCGCACATCGATCGCTTTTAAATTGATGTCTGCATCAGAAAAGGTATTGCACAACTGACCGATCAATTCATTTTTGGCAGCCACTGCATACACATAATCTTGTTTATTGGGATAGGCTGGGTCTTGTGGAATCTTCATGTAATCTACTGTCGCTTGCTCTACCGGAAAATCCACCATGTCTTTTAATTTCCAGCGCAAGGCTTCTTTGCGTTCTTGCTCAGGCACATTGGGCGATTCGACTTGTATCAACTGATAATCTTTTGAATCCAACACAAAGGTACAACGCGCATGTTTAAGTTTGTATTTTTTGGCCAAGGTTTGTGCATGCTTGGCTTCGCGCATACTGCCCTCTTCAATCAATGCCATATTGACCAGTGGCTTATCACCCTCTCTACGCGTCACTTGTGCAAGCGTCGTCACATCACCCGACGTGCGTATTGCAGTCCATGCATGTTGATTCTGTTGTTTAAACCATTGCATACTATTGCCTTTGCATAAGAAGTCGTTTAATTTCCAAAATTTCCAAAATTTTCACGTAAATAAATCACTGGGCTTTTGTAAATGCCAAACGTGGCACGTGCGCCTGGATTGATGTTTCCAAACCATGGGGTAGTGGCAGCGCTAGCTGCGCTGGCAGATGCGCTGTTGCAAGTCGTACCATTTGCAGCATTCAGGTTGACACTCAACTCCACACTGCCACTATTGCCAGCACCTGGTTTACTTAAATTTAAACGTGCTACTCCATTTGCCACACTGCCTGCACCTGTCAAATGGGTTTCACATGCATTGAGATTTGCGCGGTAATTACGCATCTGAATAGCGTTGGCGGGAATGAGCGTACAGCTGTCGAGTTGATTACGCTGATAAGCTAAGCCATTCCAATACTGCGCTTCGATAGGCACAGCCAGCGCCAGCAACTCAGACCCATAACTGTTGGCGACAAATAAACGTCCGAAACGGAAGGCACTAGCAGGTGCTACCGCGGTGACGGGCATGGTGACGGTATCTGCATCCATGGGCGCCGCACTGATGGTGATATTGGTGGGTGCCGTTATAGCACTGGGTCTGCCTACAATATGTTGGGCGACTACATTGGCAACGCCGTTAGTCCAAGTGCCAATGGGCGCAGTAGCACTAGCACTCAACACACTGCCCGGTGGCAATGGCGATGCCGTAAAGTTGAAATTGGACCACGTGTTGATTCCCAACTTTGCATAAGTGCCAGTGTAGTTTTGCGTGGTGGTATTGCTCACACTTTGTGCTGTTAAACTAAACGCAGTGCTAACGCCATCTTGCCCAAAATAGGTAAACGCTGTGCTACAGGCTGGCGTATTTGCACCAGCGGTGACTGCAAAATGGTCTGGGATAAAGCGACCAAAGTAAGCCGTATTACTTATATTGCCAAAGCCACAGGCATTTTTACCTCCCGCTGCGGCAAAGCCAGATGCGCAATCATTGTTGACTGAATCCACTGCGGTAAACGTATCGTCAAAAACGCCAAAGCTTGACAGTCTAAAATAGCCCACCTCGTTATATTGAAATGCATTGCCAGTGCTATTGCCATTGGCTACATTTGCCGATGCAAAGTTACCCGCCACAACCCCATTTTGCACAGCACTTGTATGCGCGACCACTTTTGTATTATCAATTTGCGGGGTGCCGTTATATCCCACCACGTTGCTACTTGCAGTCAAACTAAAATTAGCACCTGCTCGGATACGTGGTGTCGCTGTGGTATTAGCCCCAGCAGCATCCGCATCTGCACTGCCGGTTGAAGTGACGGTTAACGAAGCAGGTCGCACGGCAAACTGATCAGAAGAGCAACCCGATACAGCCACTCCACTATCACGCACTCGACAACGTAATTTGCGGTAAGCATTACTCAACACAAAATTGGCAGGCAAAGTAATGCGTCCGGCATTGCCTGAATTAAACGTTATATTTTGACTCGCCAAAGGCCCGCTATACGCCGTGCAAGCTGGCTGTGGTGTGGCACTATCATCAAACAATTCCACTGTGACCCCTGAGCTAGCGGTGTAAGTAGTGGCTTGTGAGCCATCGCTTTGCAAGGCGACCACATCAAACGCAAATCCAGTACCAGAAACCTTGGTGTATAACGGGTTACGTGCAGATGGGTTGCTATTTAAATTTTGATAAGTCAGCCCCGACTCGATACACTCGAAATTGCTGACACACGCCACATTACTAATGGTGTAAGAACAACTGGCTGTATTGTTACTGGTGTTCCAACAGCGCGTACCATTTAAAGGTGTGGTGGTGAGCCCAGTACTAGATAATGTAAATGTACCTGCACCCGAGCCGGTTAAACTGACTGTAGCGGTGGGTGAACCAGAACCGACTGTAAATGGGTCTGGACTATCCGTCACTGCTGGTGCAGCAGGTGTTGTGCGAATACTGCCTGACAGACTACCCGTGCTCACAATATTGGCAGCTGGACAGGGTACCGTTGCAGAAGTACAGGCTAATACAATGACATTCGTTGGGCATAAATTAGCGCTGCCAGGATGCCGTATTTCTAAATGGTCATAGGGTGGCACTGCAGGAGAGCCCACCACAAAATCATAACTAAACGTATAGGTGCCCGCTGCAGTAAAGTTATATTGAATACCTACACCAGTATCCTGAAACCCTGTACTGACGGCATTGCTCATATTGGCCGTTTGCAGAATAGAACAGTTCACGCCTCCATTGACCCAAAAACTACTCCAACTGTTGGCACAGTAATTAGAAAATGGTAAGCCACTACGCTCACGAAACGACTCCACGATATTGACACCAGTTGGAATAGCGGTGCTAGAAAGGCATGTAGTCCCTGACGCTGGTGGGTACGTACCCACCACTAACTTGCCATTGCTATCGGTAAAACGTACACCGCAACCGTTGTCACTACCACCCAAATACGTATCCACGACGTGGTAATAACGCACTGGATTCGCAACGCTTACCGCATATAAAGGCGGTATAACCACGGTCACTTCTGCCGTAATAAAATCAAACGGATTGGTGTATTTCCACACCACCGTCACTTGTGGGCCTAGGGTAACGCCAAAATTACTGGTGGCAATTTGCTGATCACCAACACTAGAAGGGTTGGGTGGAGAGACCGCAGAGATGGTGGCTGTGTTATACATCCCGCCGGTTGGCGTAAACGTGGTGACATTATGATCTGGGCCATAAATAAGACCATTTGCGCGCAAAAAGATACCGTTATCCAAATTAGTGCTGGGGGGGAGCGAACCAGGTGCATATACTTGGCCTGTATTATTTAAACGGCGTACTTGTAATTGCGTGTTGTCGTTAATGTAAAAATGCAGACCATTGGTGGCAGAAGTGCCTCCAGTGCTATTGAATTCAACGGTGGCCGCTAAAGCTGGCTGATAAGCGCAAAACAACACCACGAGCATTAACCAACGGGCAAGTCGATGCATCGGTGTCACATCACCGACTCGTCTGTTTAGCCATTGTTGTAAGCGCGCGCTTTGCAAGGTCTTATTACCCCAATCTTGGTAGATTGGGCGATTATGCTACTGAGGGCTGTAGATTAAAGCCTGAAACAAAGGGAGATTTATGCCGTAAATCTGGCGTGCAGACTCATGCGCACTGATACGGCGTGACTGCATCTGTACCGCGGCACTTACTGAGCGTCACTTGCACTTGCCGTTCAATGTAGCCCGCAGTGCCCACGGTTCCAAATGTTGCGGTGGCCACAATGTCGTACATCGCAATGGTATGGTCGATATCCTGCTCATAAATATCAGGATGGCGGGTACAACTCACAGACACAGCAAATCCTTCTATGGTTAACACGGTTGGGCTGGCCGGACAATTGCCTAAATCAGCTGTGCCCGGTGCCAATACCTGATAGGCTGCCCACTCCACACCCGCACGTGCCATTTGATAAGCTCGTGCACCTTGCACATCTTGGGTGGAAGTGGCTTGTTGCAAGGTACTGATATTGACAGCATACGCGCCTAGACCAGCCAGAATCACCACTAAGAAAATAGCGGCTGGCAGTAAAAAACCACGTTGATGTTTCACCATCATTGAATATTCCTATTTTAGCAAAACCATCTAGGGCATAACGAAACGAGCGAGATTAAGGCGAGGCAAACGCTGGCAAAAAACCGGAGTTTATATTGCATAAATGAGGATTTTGCGCCAGTGTTTAACACAGCATGAATGAGCGCAGTCGAGATGCACAGATGGTTCATGGTGAGTTCACCACGTTGATTTGCTGCATTAGATTCACCCTAGCCGCATCTTGCGTCAACCCCAAATACACCAACACAATGCCACTCCGTTGTAACGCGCCGGGTACGTATTGCATTTGGCAACTGGTGACATTGCTTGCAATTTGGCGCCCTGTAGTTAACGCATTTAAAGCACTAATACTTGCAGGTTGCGTGCTCTGAATAGCGTAACCACTGTACATGACCAATCTGCGATTAGTCATATCGCATGCATAAGTGGTCGCAGTCCCCACCACATAAAAACGGCTGGATGGCGAGGGTTGTGGAAACGCACCGCCACTAAAACTTAAGCTACTAAGATTACCTGTGGTCGCCAACGCACGTCGATTGGTGCCCTCATATGCATCTGCTCCGCTTACACCTAAGTTATAAATTACCAATTGCTGTCCTGCGCCCACATTCACTGGAGCACCCAGCACATCAAAACTATCCGCACTTGCAGCAAAATCGAGTGGGTTATCACTTGCGTTATTGCCTATTTCTGCGCGGTAACGCCCTGCTGCCGTCACTGGAATAAATTCAACAAAACTATCAGCCCCATTGGTGGTGGCGCGCACGCTGTTAGGTAAAGCATTACGCATCTCACGTGACAGTCGACGCAAAGCGGTATCTGCACGGTCAGTCAGATTGGCATAATTCTCCACATCAAAATAGGCCTGCGTGGGGTTACGAATAAAAGTCGCCGCGCCTGCTGCCAAAATGCCGACCACGGTAATGACAACAATCAGCTCGACAATCGTAAAACCATGATTGGCTGAATGTCTGGTATACCTTTGTGAGAAATTAAGTATTGGGCGCATAGCGTAACCTATAGCCGACCAATGCCACTTGCGTATTGGCTGGCCCAGATACATTGATTGTTACTTTGAGCACTGCGTCGGCAGGCAACCCTGCAAAAGGAGCAACGCCACCAGCGCGTGTCACACTGACATTGGCGCTATAGCCATTTAATCCTGCCAAAGGTGTGGTATCGCCCGGCATGCAGATGCCAGCGCAACCTGCACCAGGCATGACAAATCCACCATAATCAGCCACGTTGTCAAATGGGTCTGCACTGCTGTAGCGGCTTTCCGATGCGGGTGTGGGTGCAGTCAGTGCGCCTCCCCCTTTGTCTTGTGCATTTGTACAATCTGCAACGGTGGTAGCGCTACTTGCATTCACATCATCTGGGTCACATAAGGTAAATGATTGTTGTGTGATTTCGAGCAATAAAGATTCTGCAATGGACAAGGCTTGCTTACGCACCAATGGGTCAGCACTGTTGCGATTGGTCACTTCTAACACTTTGAGCACTCCAGCCAGCGCAGCCCCAACAATCACAATAAAAACAATGAGTTCAATCAAGCTCACGCCTGATTGCAACCAAGCAGCACGCCCATGTTGATGATTCAACCTGTCTTTAACGTACATAGCCGGTTTCCGCCTCTACTTCTATCGTGCGTGGGCTTTCACTTAAATCAGTGGCATTTTGCACACTGTAACTGGCATTAGCATTTGGCACTGGACGCCCCAAACCATCAAAGCCTAAAGTTGCATGAGTAGCGCCTAATGTCACACTCGATGGTAATGTTTTGCTGTAGGCCACTTGCGTGGCTGGGTCGATCACAGCACTACTGCAGTTAAGCGTATAGCCCAAACATAATACTCGGCTACTGGTATTGAGATTCAAATATACTACGCGTCGTTGTGCCACCGCCGTTTTTTGCGCGTAGCGCAATGCTGCCAACAATGTCCCTTGTGCACCCCGTGTTTCAAATACTGCATTGCCAATAAATTTTGGCCCAGCCACTGCCGCCAGCAGTCCTATTATGGTGATGACTGCAATGAGCTCAACCAGCGTGAATCCTGCTTGCAGTCGCGAGCACATTGGCTGTGGGCGTATTGGCATAAGGCCTTTAATCAATATTAGCAGCCAGACACTACAGGAGTATCGATTAACCCAGTAGTACCGTTATAAGCCACTTGGCATGTTGCGCTGCCACCGCTTGTGGGTCTAAAGGTCACGGCTGTTGCAGTTGTATAATCCACTGTAAAGCCTTCTGTAGATTGTAATGCCGCACCAATGCCAGCCGCTGTACCTGCCGGGATACCTGTGCCAGCTGCTACTGTGACCGCTGAGCCGTCTTGCATGGTCACAGTAGTAGCTGCAGTATTGCCCGCTGCATAATACTTAGCTTGCACAAGTGACACTGCTGAACGCAATGCACCTGTAACGCCATTGACTGAGGCAGCTCTTGCTTCAGTGCTGACATTGATAAATTTAGGTAATGCCGTGGCTGCCAAAATACCTAACACCACGATGACTACGATTAACTCGACTAATGTAAACCCTGACTGCGTATTTCTTGAAAATTGTTTCATGTTATTGCTCCTTATTTTAATTAAACATCGCACTGCTTTTTTACTGAATTTCCATCTAAAAAACTGGCTTAACACCCTGTCGTGACCACCGCCGTAATAATGGGTGCCGCGTTGGCGGCGGGGGGCTCGGTATAGGTAAACTGACAGTTGCCTGGGGTGGTCGCGCCTTGAATTTGAAATGTAGCTTGAGTGCCTGTGGCGTTATAGTTGTAACCATCGGCATTTAGTTCTGCAAGTGTTGGGTTAAAGCTAGTAGACAAACCTGCTGCCGAGAGCAACCCTGGCGTACCAATCGCGGTAACATCGGGATAACCAAATACCATGCGTACGATACCGCCTTCTGTACATAGCGTACCCGCTGCACCATTTAGGTTATTGGCTGTACCACCGCCACCTGCACAGGCGATGGGGTCTGCCACATTATTTTTGGCCAATACAGTCGCGTGGGTGAGTGCAGAAGCAGTGGCTACTGCGCCACGCGCTGCATTGAGTTTGGCAATGCGTGCATCGCGTTGCAAACTAGTAAACCTTGGCAACGCAAGCGCAGATAAAGTCGCCAAAATCACAATGACGACGATCAGTTCAATCAACGTAAAACCTTTTACATGTTTCATCTCAAGTACTCCTTATATTTACAATTCAAATCTGTTTTATTCCTTGCACTATTCACTACATACGCATATGCGATTTACACGCTTTGTCCTTTACGCTAACCAAACTGTCTAAGTTGGATGGGTTATCAGGTGCCACTTGCTGATGCACCCATGCCTCTAATGCTTTTGCACATTGCCGCTCTGCATCAGCACGTTGATTCGCATGCTGAATCTCCGTATTTAAATCTGCCACAAACACCAATAAAACAGCCATGGCCACAAGAACTAAAATTGCACACACCACACCCGCAACGCGAGTTGAGCGTTTAATTGGGTTACCCCATATAAAACTTGAATCGCGCATATCTTTTATTGGCATATTATTTTTCTTTATTTATGTAACGCCACTTTGCCCAAATCCCACACTGGTAAGAAAATGCCCAGTGCCAATATCAAGACCATGACGCCCAAAAACACAATTAAAATCGGCTCGATTTGTGCACCGAGTGTCTTAATTTCATATTCCATATCGCGCTGGTACATATCGGCAATTTCTTGCATCAAATCATCTAATGCGCCTGATTCCTCTCCTACCGCAATCATTTGCAACACCAAGGGATTAAACACGCCCGCACTGTTAGCGGTACGCAAAATGCTCTCGCCACGCTCAATGCCCGCGCGCATGCCATCCACTTTTTTGGCGATATATTCGTTATCGATGGTTTGTGCCACTAACTTTAATGCGTTGGTAATCGGCACCCCACTTTTGCTGGCCAATGCAAAGCTTCTGGCAAAGCGTGCCATGGTGCCTTTTTGTACAATTTTTCCTGCAATGGGGATAGATAACTTAAAGGTATCCCACTTGTAACGCCCAACAGTGGTGGCGATATAACGCTTAAACAGAAACGCAATGCCTACCGCGCCACCAATCAGCACAGGCCAATATGCCAACATAAGATTGGAGAATCCAAGCAAAACACGCGTGAGCAATGGCAGTTCTGCATGCATGCTGTCGAACACTTTGGCAAAGGAGGGAATGACGAAAATATTAATCACGACGATGGCAACCGCCATCGCAATTAATACAAAAGTGGGGTAGCGTAAAGCCGCTTTAATCTGGCCATGCATAAAGCGTTCAAACTCTAAGTGATTGAATAGCCTTAAAAAAATGTTATCCATCATGCCTGTGGTTTCACCCACTCGTACCATGCTCACATAAAATCCATTAAACACTTTGGGATGCTCAGCCATCGCAGCAGACAACTCACGTCCACCATCTAAGCTTTGGCGCAAATCACCCACCACTGCTGCCATGCGCTGATTTTTTGTGGATGCCTGCAAACCACCTAACGCTTGCATGATAGGAATCCCCGCCTTAAGTAAGGTGTACATTTGTCGGCTGAATAACATGATGTCAAGTGAGGTGATTTTCTCTTCAAACATATTCGGCAGCGTGACTTTGGTTTCAACTGCCTTGCGCGCTTGCTCAATCAATATCGGTGTGATGTTGCTGGTCTGCAGCAAATTCACCATAGCATTGGTATCAGCGGCTTCTAACACCCCTGTCACTTGTGCGCCGTTGGCATCACGTCCTGTGTATGAGTAAGCTGGCATCGGCGTTAGGCATCAAACTGGTTATTGATACGCATAATTTCAGCCACTGTGGTGCGCTGATCTAACGCCAATTGGATAGATTGACTGCGCAAGGTTTGACCTTGCATGCGTGTTCGGGCTTTTTGAATAAATAGATTGGTGTCTTGATGATTGACGGCTTCTACCAATTCATCATTCATCTCTAATAACTCATACACACCTACCCGACCTTGATAGCCGGTTTGGTTACAATGGCTACAGCCTTTGCCATGCACAAAACTCTGCGTAGTGGCACTGCCACCAAGCTCTTGTTTTAACCATAATTGCTCATTGGCTGTAGGTGTATAAGGTTGCTTGCAGTGTTCGCACACGGTGCGTACCAAACGTTGTGCAATGACCCCCAACAATGACATTGCCACCATAAAACGTGGTGCGCCCATGTCAATCAAGCGGATTGGCGCAGTGGTGGCATCATTGGTATGCAAGGTTGACAGCACCAAGTGACCGGTCATGGCAGCCCTCAGGCCTGTTTGCGCGGTAGGTTCATCGCGCATTTCACCCACCAGAATAATGTCTGGGTCTTGGCGTAAGGTGGTGCGTAACACGCGTGCAAAATCTAAATCAATTTTTTCGTTCACCTGTACTTGGTTAATGCCAGGCAAGCGATACTCCACTGGGTCTTCAACCGTAATGATTTTATTGGCATGCGAATTCAACTCATTCAACGCCGCATATAAAGTTGTCGTTTTACCGCTACCCGTCGGACCGGTAACCAACACCATACCGCTCGGGCGATGAATCAATTTTCTAAAGCGCGCCAACATATCTGGTGGCATGCCCAACTTTTCTAAGGTGAAATTGCCAGCATTTTGAATTAGCAAACGCATCACCACCGATTCACCATATTGCGTAGGCATGGTGGAAATACGAATATCCACGGGAACCGACTTCACCTTAATACCAAAGCGGCCATCTTGTGGCAGACGTTTTTCAGAAATATCTAAGCCAGACATCAATTTCAAGCGCAACACCAATGCGGTGGCAATCTTCATGTCCGCTTGTGTTTGCAGATGCATCACGCCGTCAATTCGAAAGCGGATATGCAATTTACCTTCTTGTGGTTCAATATGAATATCTGATGCGCGCACTTGCACTGCATCATCGAAAATGGTTTGTAATAATTTAACGACGGGTGCTTCTTCAGCGCTGTCATTGGTAGCTAAGCTCACAAAATCCAGGCTGTTGTCACCTAAGTCCTGCTGTAGCTCCATCGCCAAGTGAGAAATCTCATCGGTCAGTCGATAGGTTCTATCTACCACTTGCAACAACATACTTTCTTGTACTACCGCCAACTCAATATCGCGCTTAAGCACTCGCACCAGCTCATCGTAGGCAAATAAATCAGACGGGTCTGCCATCCCCACAAAATAGGTATGACCACGGTCTTCCAATATGATGGCGCGAAATCTTCTTGCTTGTGCTTCAGGAAGTTTTTGCACGTCTTGCGACTGCACATTAAATTGACTGAGATCGATAAAGGGAATGTTGAGTTGGCGTGCCAAGGCTTCAGAAATTTGTTTTTCAGTCACAAAGCCGCTGTCGATAAATACACGGCCTAATTTTCGCCCTGTACGTTTTTGTTCCACTAGCGCTTGCTCTAGCTGCTCAGGCAACAGCAGATTCTGTTGTATCAGAATCTCACCAAGCCTAATTTTTTCTGGCCGCGCCATAATCCACCCATTAGTTGTTCACTCTGAATTATCATAACGCTCTGACTGTTAACTTAATTTCAAGAACAAAGGGATGAATGTGTTTGATATTGTGCTTTATGAACCAGAAATTCCGCCAAATACAGGCAACATCATTCGGCTGTGTGCTAATACTGGTGCGCAACTACATTTGGTTAAGCCCTTAGGATTTAGCTTAGAAGATAAACAATTAAAACGTGCAGGCTTGGACTATCACGAATACGCAAACTTACAAGTGCACGAGAATTGGGAAGCGTGCAAGCAAGCATTAACAGGCAAGCGCATGTTTGCGCTGACCACCAAAGGTAGTACACGTCATACTGATCTGCAATTTAAAGCAGGGGATGTATTTGTGTTTGGACCTGAAACGCGTGGGCTACCAGAAGTCATTCGCAATGAATTTACACCAAAGCATCGCGTGCGTTTGCCAATGTTGCCCGAGAGCAGAAGCCTCAACTTATCAAACTCTGCGGCCATTCTGTTATATGAGGCATGGCGGCAAGTAGATTTTATCCATGGGCAATAGAAAATGACTGAGATTCATGCAATGTCATTGATTTTTTTAAGAAAAGTCGCTACTGTTATACGCTTATCTTAAAATTTGATTCTATGATTCAGCTAATAATAGTGGGTGGTCTTGTATTTTTCGTGGCGTATTATTGGTATGCCATGCGCCAATCTGAACGTCGCCTAAAGCAATTATTAGCCTCATCAGAAATTGCATTAGCCAAGCCGAGTTATCGTTGTGTCAAAATTGAGTATGGCAATCAAGCCTGTCAGCAAGTAAAAAGCTTTCAAGCAAAACCTATTTTGGTGAATGACGCCCCCAGATTACCTTTGCCAGATTGTCATGTCACGCAGTGTGATTGCAAGTTTATACGGTTTGATGACAGACGCTCAGGGGAAGATCGTCGTATGAGTGCAGCTGAGGCTGTGGCAAATGCCAAGATTTACGCGGATAAACGTGTGCGTAGAGACCGCCGCAGGGCTTCTTTACAACAATTTCTAACTGGGTCATCAAGAAATTTTTCGCGTAGCGTTTAAGCTGAATATAAGCATTTGAACGCATGCATTGGCAAGCAAAATTACTTTTGCAACGCTTCAATCCTTGTTCTCAAGAAAACTCTCAATCGCTCAGCTAAAACTAGAAGCCTTCAGGTCTTTGGTTACGCCCGAGTAAATCCATCACAGCGTCGCGCGCAGATTTTCCGTGGGTCAGGGCTTGATTTACTTCATAAGTAATGGGCATATCGACATCGATGATTTCAGCTCTGCGCATCACTTCTCGCGCAGTATTGACGCCTTCAGCCACATGTCCTAAGCCTTTTAAAATATCTTCCAATGGCTTTCCAGTGGCTAATTGCAAGCCAACTTCACGGTTTCTTGAATATTGACCAGTACAAGTCAAAATCAAATCACCCGCACCCGCTAAGCCCATAAAGGTTTCAGATTTTGCACCAAGCGCCATGCCAAAACGCGTAATTTCAGCTAAACCGCGCGTGATCATGGCTGCACGCGCATTATTACCAAACCCCATACCATCGGAAATACCAGCAGCAATCGCCATCACGTTTTTAATGGCACCACCAACAGATACACCAATCACGTCTGTGCTGTTATACACACGCAAGCACCCACCATGAATGAGGGTAGCTGCATGTTGAGCAAACCCAGAGTCGCTTGCAGCTAGCGTGACAGCCGTGGGTAAACCACGCACCAACTCTGCCGCAAAACTTGGACCTGACAATGCACCCCAATGACGATTATTACCCAGTTCTTCTTGCGCAACTTCAAAAGGAAGTTTTGCCGTTTGTGGTTCAAGACCTTTGTGCGCCCAAATGATGGGTTGTGTGGCATGCAATTGCGTCAAATCTTTTAAAATTTGACGAAAACCAGCCGTAGGCACCACTGACAATACAATATCTGCTCCAGATATTGCAGAAGCAAGACTGTCTTCAACTTGTAATCGATCATTGAATTTAAAATCGCCAAGATACAAAGGATTAGCGCGCGCTTTACGCATACCAGAGACATGCCCTACATTACGCGCCCACAATGTCACTTCATTTTGCTGACTAATATGCATGGCCAAGGCAGTACCCCATGCGCCTGCGCCCAGTACCGCGACTTTAGCCATGAAGAATACCTAATGAGAGAGAAATATTGGTTAACATGTAAGACAAGTGCAACACTTTAAATACCCCAAAGTGCATTACTGCGTATAAAGCCAGTTAAACCATCGCGATGCTTTACTTTCACCCATCCACTTTTTGGACCAGAGACCAACTCAACCACGACATCCTTTTCAAACGTCGCAAGCAAGGCCGCATCTTCTGCTTCTGCCTGTTTTAATTCTGCTTTGTCGTTTACGATCAGCGCCATGCGTTTTGGGCTTAATTGTTTGCCCTGTATCCAACTTAAGGACCCAAAGTGATCGCGAATTTTAATCCACTCACCTAAGTTCACAATCACTTCTACCGGATAGCCACTCGCGATGACGTAAACCTTTTTGGCCTCGGTAGAGGGCGCATCATATAAAACCGCTTTGTTGATAGCGACCGACCGAAATTCAAGCGCATTTACGTGTATTGCCAATAGCAGGCCTACACATAGCAGGCCTACTTTAATGGTGTATTGCATCACTTTAGTTAGGTTGTGCACCAGCATCACCCGCTTGTTTTTGTTGCATGTACAATGCTTCAAAATTAATCGGGTTAAGCAATACTGGCGCGAAACCAGCACGTGTCACCATGTCAGAAACTGCTTCACGTGCGTAAGGGAATAAGATGTTAGGACAAGCCACCGCAAGCACTGGCTCTAAGTTTTCTTCTGGCATATTACGGATAACAAAAATACCAGCTTGTGCAACTTCTACTAAAAATGCGGTTTTGTCTCCGACTTTTGCAGTCACAGTCACTTTAATAGACACATCATAAATGCCTTCTTCTAGCTTTTGCGCGCCATTGGCAAGCTCAACACTCACCTGTGGTGCAGTGCGATCTGTGAAAATTTGCGGTGCATTTGGCACTTCAATAGAAGCGTCTTTGATATATAGTTTTTCAATACCAAACGCTGGTTGATCGTTCATTGCCGCTTGGTTTGCGTTGTCTTCTTTTGCCATGTTAAATTCCTGAGGTTAAAGTCTTACGTGGATTGCAAAATTGCTGCGTCACTAAAATGATTTACTATTAAAAGTGTGCCGTATTTTAACGTTTAATACGTGACAAAACTATTAAAATTTATGCAACTAATAAGGGATCAAGCTCACCGGCTAAATCAAGCGCACGCAAATCATCAAATTTGTGGCACAGTACGACGACCCGTTTTTTCCATCATCTCTTGTCTGAGTTCTGGTTGTAAATCAATACGGATTTTTTCTATGTCTGCTACCCCTTTGCTGCGTAGCAGACGCTCCGCGTTGATGCAATATGGACAAACAGCGCTGGTATACATGCGAATTTTAGGCATACACTTTAATCTCGAAAGGATGGTTAAGCGGATTTAACGATGGGCATTTTGGCTTCTTGCCACGCAGCCAAGCCGCCTTGTAGATGATGCAGTTGAGTAAACTGTTGTGCTCGTAATAGTGTGCAAGCAGACTTTGCACGCACACCTGTTTGGCAATACACGACCACTGGCTTTTCTTTGAATTTTTCTAACTCTTTCATACGTCCAGCCAATTCAGCCAAAGGAATATGTTTTGCGCCCTGAATGTGACCAGCCTCGAATTCAGCGGCATCACGCACATCCAATATCAAAGGTTTAGAACGACTCATCATCATCACTGCTTCTGTAGGTGAGATATTTGGCACGCCCGCCGCACCTCGACTCAGCAACGGCCAAAGCAAGGTAATGCCAGAACCAACAGCTAAACCAATCAGTAACGCATTTTCTTTAATAAATTCCACTTGCATCCTTTATTTAAATTTAATATCAATATGGTGACATTTAAGAGGCTTTTCAAGGAAAATTTTCCATTCTGACCCATATGTTATGCGCATGACGCATGCTAACCATTATAATAGAATAAACCCGATAGATGAGATTACCGCATGCAAACCACCCCAGTGATTTTATTGATTTTGGATGGCTTTGGCCATAGCGAGCAATGGGACAACAATGCTGTGCTGCAAGCCAATACGCCCATCTTAGATGCGCTTAAATTAAAATTCCCCAACACTTTTATCAACGCTTCTGAGCATTATGTGGGATTGCCAGATGGCCAAATGGGCAACTCAGAAGTGGGGCACCTGAATATCGGCGCTGGCCGTATCGTGTTTCAAGATTTTGAGCGTATCAATAACAGCATCAGTAGCGGTGAATTCTTCCAAATTCCAGCCTTGGTCAACGCCTTACAAACACTTAAAGCAAACAATAAAGCACTCCATATTTACGGCTTACTATCGGATGGTGGTGTGCACAGCCATCAAACTCACATTCATGCCATGCTCACCATGGCGGCCAAACAAGGCTTAAGCAAGGTCTATGTGCATGCATTTTTAGATGGTCGCGATACACCCCCTATCAGTGCTCAACCCTATTTAACGGCGCTTGAGGCGCATATCCAGTCAATAGGCGTAGGCAAAATTGCTTCTGTCAGTGGTCGTTTTTATAGCATGGATAGAGACAAACGATGGGAGCGCGCGGCACCTGCTTACCATATGTTGGTGGATGGCGTTGCCGAGTTCGTGGCGCCCAGTGCAATCAATGCACTGGAGCAAGCCTATGCGCGCGGTGAGTCTGATGAGTTTGTCAAATGCACAGTGATTCGAGATGCTACTAGCCCTGCCATTACTTTAGAAGATGGTGATTGCGTGGTTTACATGAATTTTAGAAGTGACCGCGCACGTCAGATGACAGATGCTTTACTAAACCCTGATTTCAATGGTTTTATGCGCAACCGCGTTCCCGCACTTGCTCATTACTTCACGCTAACGCAGTATGATCAAAACCAAGTTAAAGCCTTGCCAGTGTTTGCTCCGTTTAGTGTGCCCAATACCTTTGGAGAATACATTTCATCATTAGGATTCAATCAGTTACGCATTGCGGAAACTGAAAAATATCCGCATGTCACATTCTTTTTTAACGGAGGCGAGGAAACTGTCTATCAAGGGGAAGACCGCATCATGGTACCTTCTCCCAAAGTCGCTACCTATGATTTACAGCCAGAAATGAGCGCGCCAGAAGTCACCGACAAATTGGTAGCAGCGATTTTATCTAAACACTATCAAGCCGTCATTTGCAATTATGCCAATGGCGATATGGTTGGGCATACAGGCAATCTTAAGGCCGCCATTCAAGCAGTAGAAACATTGGATGCTTGTTTGGGCCGCGTGATTGCTGCCGCGCAAAGCGTGGGTGCCGAGGTGATCATTACCGCGGATCATGGCAATGCGGAAATGATGTATGACCCGACGGCGAAGCAAGCGCATACCCAACATACCACCAATCTTGTGCCACTGATCTATGTGGGTCGCCCGGCCACACTCTCCAGTACCGGTGCGCTTTCTGATATTGCTCCCACTATGTTGGCACTCATGGGCATTGCTCAACCCAAAGAAATGACAGGCAAAAGTCTCGTGCATTTCAATGCGTAAGGCATAAATTACGCATGCATTTCAAGCACCACTGGCAATCTATCTGGCTTCTGCTAGGTCTAGCTGTAACCAATGTTAGCTTGGCTGCCAACAAAGCAGAGTCGGTGCAAAAAGACCTCAAAGATGTCCATCAGAAAATTGAATCACTGAAAAAAGAACTTGATGCCTCTACCGGTGCGCACAAAGATGCAGCCGATGCACTCAAGGCATCAGAATCAGCCATCAGTCAAGCGCAGAAAAAACTGCATGAAATCAATCTCAAACAAAAACAAAACAGTGCTACGCTAACGCAACTCAAGCAGCAATCAGTACGCCTGGGTGATTCACTGTCTGCACAACAACAGCAATTGAGCAAACTGCTATATCAGCAATATGTGCATGGTAATCAAAGCTACACTCAGTTGATGCTGGAGAGCAAAGACCCCAGCAGTATTGCAAGAGATTTAAAATACTTTGCCTATATAGCCAAAGCGCGTGGTGAGTTGATAGCTGACATGCAAGGCAATCTCTCTAAAATTGAAACGTTGAATAATGCCACTTCAGAAAAATTAGCAGAAGTGGCAGCACTAAAAGCAAAACAAGAAGCAGAGAAAAAAGCGTTGTTGCAACAAAAACAAGAAAAAGCCAAAGTAGTGAAATCGCTTTCACAAAAAATTGCTGCGCAACGTAACGAGATTAGCAAGTTAAAGCGTGATGAAAAAAACCTATCCAATTTAGTGACGCGTTTAGCCAAAATTGCGGCCGATCAGAAAAAGAAACGCCTAGCGCAAAAAAGGGCAAAGGCAAAATCGAAGCCTAGCAAACAAAATCCTAGTGCGAAAACGCCATCAACAGCACCCAATAAACAAGTCATCGCACGTAATGAGTCCTTGCCTGACAATGAGGTGGATGGCATTCGCTTTGCCAGCTTGCGTGGAAAATTGCGTTTGCCAGTACGTGGTGAGGTGAGCAACCGTTTTGGTGCCGTGCGCTCTGACACAGGCGTCAGTTGGAAAGGCTTATTTATCAAAGCCGGTGAAGGCAATGATGTGAAGTCTATTGCCAGCGGTCAAGTCGTGTTTGCTGACTGGATGCGAGGATTTGGCAACTTAATCATTGTGGACCACGGCAGTGGTTATATGAGCTTGTATGGCAACAATCAAGCGCTGCTCAAAAATGTGGGGGATAACGTGAGTGGCGGTGACACCATTGCAGCGGTAGGCAACAGTGGAGGCAATGAAAGCAACGGACTCTATTACGAATTACGCAAAAACAGCGTACCTTTTGACCCAATGAGTTGGAGTAGCCTGCGGTAAATCTGATTAGGTCAATTCGAGCCTTTTACTATTAAGTATTCGTCAGATTATATCTACGCGAAAACCAATTTGTCATATAAAACTGCAAGGCAAAAAAAAGCGCACCCATGTGCGCTTTTTTATACTGGCTAAACTAGTTACCTTCAGCAGGTGCTGGAGCTGCTTCTACAGGTGCGTCCGCTGCAGGCGCTGCCAACTCTTCTGGCGTCAAAGTAATACCCGGTACACGTTCTTCAGCGGTTGGCTCATAACCACCAGCTGAAGGTGCTGGTGCTGGCTCAGCTGCTGGCGCTGCCTCAGCAGGTGCCGCTTCTACTGCAGGTGTCGCTTCAGCAGGTGCTTCTTCAGCTTTTTCGCCACAAGCTGTTAAAAGTAATGTTGCCAAAAGTGCAGCCATTAAAAGTGATGATGTTGTTTTCATATACCCTCCAAAAATTATTGACTAATGCTTATTTATATACAAAGACTTAGCTAAGTTATTTAGCGCGATAGTACTATACCACCATAGCAAAATATAGACTAAAAGAAAAGACACTATGAAATTTTACTGATTTGAAATTTTACTGATTTGTAGCATGTTGTAATTAAAATCCAACGCTATACGCGCGCCATTGGCATATGCCTCTATTTCAAAGGGGCTTTGATGATAGCCATAGCGGCATGACCAAAGATAACTAAGAATGGTCATGCCATGCAAAAATTGCGACACATGGGTCAATTCGTGCCCCAACAACTCAACTCCCCGCAAAGTATTCGCCTGGTATGCACCAGCACGCATATAAATACGGCGACCCAGCACCACTGCACACATGTCCCGCTTTAACCAAAAAGGTACATAGCCTTCAACAATACGTGCTTGCTCCATCACTAGGTTCGAAAAATAGGGTTGATAAATAAGACGTTCGGACACGTTAAGTGGTCGGCCATGTTTAGCCTGCATACACATGATTTATTCACCTATCAGATGCATCAACATTCGGCGGGTCGCGGGTAGATGGCGATGCTCGAACAAAAATATACCTTGCCATTGGCCTAACGCTAGTTTGCCATCCTTCAACGGAATTGACAGACTGGTTTGGGTGAGCGCAGTACGTACATGCGCGGGCATGTCATCAGGCCCTTCTACTGTGTGAATAAATAAATCATCACCATCGGGCACCAACCGATTGAAAAACGCTTCCATATCGACCAACACGTCTCGGTCATAGTTTTCATTGATCATTAAACTAGCAGAAGTATGTTGAATGTATAACGTGAGTAATCCTGTAGTGATCATTTGCGCATTCGCCCATTGCAACACTTGTGGCGTAATATCGTACAAGCGCCTGCCCTGTGCTTTTACTTGCAACGCGTGTGTAAATTGCTGCATACCAAACTTACCTATCCATAATAAATACGTCTATTTTAGTGGATTTTTAGGTATCCAATAAAAACGATTGCACGCATTATAGTCATAGGCTCATGTGCCTGAACTTATTCTAATTTGTTAAATCTCAAATGCGTTAGAAAAATGTTCACCAAGATGTCACTATATTTATCTTGAAAAATACTTCTAATACAAATAAAAATATGAAGCACTTTTTAGGAGCAATATTGTATGCATTTGCAAGGAGTTAACGTTTTAGTCGTTGATGATAATATTTTTCAACGCAACATATTAGTAGAAATGTTACGTTCTTTTGGTTGTAAGAATATTACAGAAGCAAATAATGGCTTTGAAGCGTTGAAGATAACTCGTGACCCCATATTAAATAATATAGACTTGATTTTTTCTGACTTAAGAATGCCTGGTATGGACGGCATGGAATTTTTACGTCTTTTAAGTTCTGAAGCACATAACATTCAAATTGTAGTGCTAAGTATGATGGATAAAAAAATGCTATCAGCAGTCAACAAGTTGACAAGTTTATACCCAATCCAATTAATCGGTACTTTTCAGAAGCCGATTACTTTACAAATGCTTAATGAAATTTTAGTCAAAAGGGAAAAAGTTCTAGCAGATACGCCAACTCTGCGTGGCATACAAAACTTTAACTTTACACTGGTCGAGATACTCGAAGGCATCCGCCAAAAGCAATTTAAGCCTTTTTTTCAACCCAAAGTCGATTTGAAATCAGGGCGTATCGTGGGCGCAGAAGCATTGGCTAGGTGGATACACCCACAACATGGTGTGGTTACGCCATATGCATTTATCCCCGTATTAGAACAAGCAGAACAAATTGACACACTGACATTTCTGATTTTAGAAGAATCTGCAGTAGCTTGCCGTGTCTTGCATGATCAAAATCATCTGGTAGATATTTCAGTAAATTTATCTATGGTGTCTTTGGGTCACTCCCATATTGCAGATAAGATCACATCGATTGTCACTTCTGCGGGAGCCGACACCAAATACATTACTCTAGAAATCACAGAGTCTGCCACCATGACCGACGTGCCAATTGTACTCGAAAATTTAGCCCGTTTATACATGAACGGCTTTACGTTATCGATTGATGATTACGGTACGGGTTTTTCCAATTTACAACAACTGACTCGTATTGCGTTTGGCGAACTAAAGATTGACCAATCTTTTGTATTTGGCTTATCTTACAATGAAGCAACTAAAATTATGGTGGCTTCAAACATTGATATGGCAAAAAAACTGAATATCAAATGTGTAGCTGAGGGTTTAGAGACTTTAGAAGATTGGGAAATGTTAAATAAAATGGATTGCGACATTGGTCAAGGGTATTTGATTGCAAAACCCATGGCTATACAGTATTTTTATGACTTTATGGATCAGTATCGCAACCGTCGGTTTAACCCTAAAACTGCGGTCTTATAACACCTTGTTAGGAAATTTTATTAAGCAAAACAGCCGACTTAAATATAGTAGAAGAAAAAGAGGCTACTAGACGCAATACGCTGGTCAAAATTTTACATGACTCAGGTTATCAACACGTCAGTGCCGCGAGCGATGTTCAATCTGCGATTGGTTTGTTGGGAACAGACCAATTTGATTTAATCATTGTTGAACTTTACATGCCTCATATCAATGGCTTAGAGTTTGCAAAAAGTGTAAGAACCGCGAAAACGCTGGCAAAACCTAGCACGCGTATGATTGTAATGAGCGCGCTCATTCAAGCCAAGGTCGTGGGCACTGCCATGACGCTGAACGTGAATGGCTTTATTACAAAACCTTTTATTCCTGATTTGATTGATAAAAAAGTGCAGCATGTGTTGAACGAAGTGGTAAAAACGCATGCGGCGATTGCCTATGAAACCATCTATACCGAGATTCAAAACAGCTAAACCTTGCTCGCTCCTGAATAGATATACTCACAAGTAAAAGCGTTCTGAAAGGACGCAAGATTCTCTACCAACCGTAGCCTAGACCCCAGCCAAATCTTGGCCCATAAAAACTGCGGTGTCCATAAGGTCCATAGCCAAATGGTCCGCCAATCCAAGGCCGTCCATAATAACCACCGTAGCCCCAAAAAGGATCATACGAACGCATGCGTGCCAAGTCACGTTCACGTTTTAATTTTTTCTCACTGAGTTTATTGGCTTGATTGCGTTTGTTGATTTCATCCGCCAATGCGTTTTGACGCGCCAGCGCGTTGGATTCATGAATATAATTCAGTATTTTAATATCCAAGCCCTGCTTATTAAGGCTTACACTTTGCTCAGGAGTTAACTCATAACGTGAGTTACTCACTTTGATTTTTTCTATGATCTGATCTGGCGTTTTACCTTGTTTAGCCTCTGCCAATAACTCTTCCAAAGTCACGGTGGCCACTGCCGGTGGAATCAACTTTTCTAACTCTTCTGGAGAAATCCGCTCCACCTCCGCTTGCGTGGGACTGTTGCCAGTGGTTGCGCAACTTGTGAGCAACACTGCCAGCAAACAGGCTGACAACATTGAAAATACTTGTTTCATGATATCCTCGCTCTCTTCTTCGTTTTGGGCTGATTTTTCATATATTCGATCACAGGAGACGGCGCGGTAATACTGGCATCGAACGTGTGAAAGGGTAATTGATACAAACCCATGACTTTTTTAACGTACGCTTTTGTTTCCTTGTATGGCGGTATGCCGTGGTGCCTATCCACAGCACCTTCGCCAGCATTGTAGGCAGCGACCGCTAACGCTACATCCCCTCTAAAGTAAGACAACAACCAGCGCAAATATTTCACACCACCTTTTATATTTTGACTGGCGTTATAGGCATTTCTGACATTAAAGCGTTCTGCAGTCGCAGGAATCAATTGCATTAATCCTTGCGCATTCTTGTCTGATTGCGCGGCAGTTTTAAAGTTTGATTCGGCAGTAATAATAGACAAAACAAGTTTGCTATCTACTTGATGCCACGCCGCAATTTTATCGGCCAAATCTACTACCCAACGTTGCCGTTGAGGTAAAGATGCGATATACGCATCAATTGCAGGAGATTGCTGGTTGAGCTGAGCCTCAGTGTTCAGACTTTTTTCTGGCGCCACATCACTTAAGACACAAGCTGGGGTAGCACGCGTAGTCAACGCTACTGTTTCTAGCATTTTCTGTGCTTCAACATGCCCATGCGCTGAGGCGATGCCGAATAGGTTGGCGGCATAATCACGATTGGCTGGCACACCGCGACCAAACGCATAGAGCATGCCTAAACGATACGCACCCTCCGCACTACCGTATCTGGACGCTTCACAATACAAACTTGCTGCTTTCCAAGCTGATTCATGATCAGTTTCATCATCCAGCATGACTGTGGCGCGTTCTAATAAATTGCGCACTAACGGCGGTTCGTTTTCAAATGTTTCTAGTTGACTTACTGTAAACGCCCATGAGGGTTGGCAAGCAAACCCGAATAGCATCAATACCAATGTGATTAACCGCTTACTATTCATAGGGTTAGCTTGCGCATATTTCCTCAGTCATTCAATCTTATTTATCTAGATTAACCTTTGCTAAAAGTCATTTTTCCAGCCTTGCAATCTACTAAGACAGTGTCTTTGGCTACAAAATTCCCACTTAAAATTTCCTTCGCCAATGGGTTTTCAATTTCACTCTGAATCGCCCGCTTGAGTGGCCTTGCCCCATACACTGGATCAAACCCTGCACTGGCGATTTCCGCAATTGCAGTATCTGTAATAGTGAATTGCATGTCCATTGCATTCAAGCGTTTTGCCAAGTATTGCAGTTGGATATTAGCTATTGATCTTACATGTGCTTCACCCAAAGCATGGAACACCACTACTTCGTCGATACGATTGACAAACTCTGGCCTGAAATGGCTCTTCACCTCACCCATGACTGCTAGTTTCACCACTTGATAATCCTGATCCGACATGCTTTGAATCATCTGACTACCCAAATTACTGGTCATGATTATCACAGTATTTTTAAAATCGACTGTACGACCTTGACCATCGGTTAAACGCCCATCATCCAACACCTGTAACAGCACATTGAAGACATCTGGATGCGCTTTTTCCACTTCGTCTAGCAAAATCACAGAATATGGCTTACGACGCACTGCCTCAGTTAAGGTACCGCCTTCTTCATATCCCACATAGCCAGGAGGCGCACCTATCATTCGCGACACCGAATGCTTCTCCATAAACTCACTCATGTCGATACGAATCATGTGGTCTTCTGAATCAAACAAAAACCCCGCCAATGCTTTACACAACTCAGTCTTACCAACACCGGTAGGCCCAAGGAATAAAAAGCTACCATAAGGACGATTAGGATCACCTAAACCAGAACGAGAGCGACGAATAGCATCGGAAACCAAACGCACTGCTTCATCTTGCCCAACCACGCGCTCGTGCAATTTGTTTTCCATGGTGAGTAATTTATCGCGCTCACCTGTCATCATTTTGCTGACAGGAATGCCTGTGGCACGACTCACCACCTCGGCAATTTCATCTGCGCCCACTTCGGTGCGTAACATTCTATGCTTTACTTCACCCACATTGGCTTCTGCGGTAGAAGCTTGTTTCAACTGCGCCTCTAAAGCTGGCAGCTTGCCATACTGAAGTTCTGACACTTTTTGCCATTCGCCCTTACGGGTAGCTTCTTCCATCTCAAATTTAATTTTTTCAATGGCTTCTTTAATATGCGCGGAGCCTTGCACTTGTGCCTTTTCCGCTTTCCAGATTTCTTCTAAATCTGCATACTCTTTTTCGAGCTTGGATATTTCCTCTTCAATCAATTCAAAGCGTTTTTTGCTACCCTCGTCTTTTTCACGACGCACCGCTTCGCGCTCGATTTTTAATTGAATCAAACGTCTATCCAGTTTATCCATGACTTCTGGTTTGGAATCGATTTCCATCTTGATGCGACTGGCCGCTTCATCAATCAAATCAATCGCTTTATCAGGTAAAAAGCGGTCGGTGATATAACGATGGGACAACTCTGCCGCCGCCACTATGGCAGGGTCGGTAATCTCTACACCGTGATGCAACTCGTACTTTTCTTGCAAGCCACGCAAAATCGCAATCGTCGCTTCTACAGAAGGCTCATCCACCAATACTTTTTGGAAACGACGCTCTAACGCCGCATCTTTTTCAATATATTTACGATACTCATCTAAAGTAGTCGCGCCCACACAGTGCAACTCGCCACGCGCCAATGCAGGTTTTAACATATTGCCAGCATCCATCGCGCCTTCGGCTTTACCTGCACCGACCATGGTGTGAATTTCATCAATAAAAACAATGGTTTGACCTTCATCTTGCGCTAACTCTTTTAGCACAGATTTTAAGCGTTCTTCAAATTCACCACGGTATTTGGCACCAGCCAATAAAGAGGCCATGTCCAGAGACAACACTTTTTTGTTTTTCAGAGAATCAGGCACTTCGCCATTGACGATCCGCTGTGCCAAACCTTCTACAATTGCGGTTTTACCCACGCCAGGTTCACCTATGAGCACGGGGTTGTTTTTTGTACGACGCTGCAACACTTGAATCGCGCGTCGAATCTCATCATCACGCCCAATCACTGGGTCTAGTTTGCCCATACGCGCACGCTCGGTAAGATCCAAGGTATATTTTTTCAGCGCCTCGCGTTGGCCTTCTGCTTCTTGGCTATCGACATGATGATCGCCACGCACCGTTTGAATGGCAGCTTCTAAGGCATTTTTGGTCAGGCCATTGGCTTTCAATAATTTACTGGCTTCGCCCTTATCCTCTGCCAACGCCAATAAAAACATCTCGCTCGCAATATAAGCATCATTGCGCTTTTGCGAGAGCTTATCGGTGACATTGAGCAAGTTATTTAAATCGCGCGAAATAGCAATCTCTCCCCCACTATCAGCCGATTTAGCTAATTGTTGTATGGATTGATTAAGCGCAATTTTGAGTGGATTGACCTGCACACCTGCACGCGATAGTAGTGCAGACGTGCCACTGTCATCTTGATTGAGCATCGCCAGCAATAAATGCTGAGGTTCTATAGTTGGATTGTCTGCACCCAAGGCGATGCTTTGCGCATCGGCCAAGGCCTGTTGGAATTTTGTGGTTAATTTATCGAAACGCATACTGCCTCCTTAATAATCTATTGTTATTAAGATGGGGTGTTTATTTTACTTTTCAATATGATGAAAGTAAGGAAATGACACTAAGCCCCAGCTGCTGTCCATTACAAATAAGATGTGGTTGCTGTTGATGCAATATCAAGGTGGGATAATCTAATTTCTGTGCGCTAGATAGAAGTATCTTAGGCGCTTGCCAAGACTTACCCTCGTCGTCTGACATCATGCCTTTTATCGTATATTGACCTTGGTGAATCTCACGCCACACCAGCCATACTTGTTTACCAACTGACAGGATAGAGGGGTGGCCAGCTTGTTTTGCATTATCACCGAATATTTTGGCGGGTGAAGATACCCAGGCGACCCCATCCATTCGGCTGTAATACAAACCAGGATTTTTGTCATTGCCGTCAAAATAGGCCATATGATAGCCCCACCAATTGGCACCCTCTCCTCCACTGGCTAATGCGGCGCCATGATGCGGGCAACCATCGATTTGCCAATGTCCAAACGTAGCGCGATGTGCAATCACTCTTTGTGATGGCTTAGGAATTTCTGCCAACATATGGTCACGCTCACTGCCCTCAAACACATGACGCCATAACGCCACTACCGTGCCATCTGATTTATGCGTGGTGACAATTCTGCAACATTCACAACTATTGTCTGCCAGCTTTTGCTCAGGTTGAAATGTCATTCCTTGGTCAGAAGAAACAGCATAATAAATGGCGGCGCCATCGTAAGATTTTCCCGCAGCTTTGGCTAATAACAAATCGCGTTTATCAACCCACGTCACAGTGATTTCACCGTTTGGCGCAATATGCAGCGCATCAAATCGATGCGTAATTTCGGCACGGTCTCGATGCACAATGATGGATTTATCAAACTGTTTACCAGCATCAATAGAACGTGCAAACCAGATATAACCTGCATAGGGGGCTTTAAGAGATTCTGTCCATGTTAAATATACATTTCCCTCAGCAGTCACTGCAATTTTTGGTCGCGCTTCGCCATCAGCAGCAATTTTCATGGGTTGTGGATTCACCTTAACTGCTTTGGTAAATGTTTTGCCTAAATCGTTGCTTTTATCCACCCAAATATAACCGTGCTTCACACTGGCGCGCCATAGTTGTCCTTGCGCATCGCTTGCAACACTGACCGCCAGATGATTAGGTTGATACTTGGTAAGCGCTTCGTGCGTGTGGGCAATCTGGCTAAACATCACCAAGAAAGCAGCAAACATGCGGAAGATAAGGAGTGTTTTCATGGTTTGTATAGTACCTGAATTCATCCCCAATGATAAATCTTGCCGTGTGCGATTACACCCAAATTTATCTACATAAAACGCTAAAGTTTTACGCACTTTGCGCCGATACCTATTTATATCCAACAGGAAAAGAACGGGTTTCGGGCATCGAACGTCGGATGCCTTATTGTGTGTAACTTAACGGGGCATCTTAACCAGTGCAGCATTCAAAAAAAATTCAAAGTCTAGAGGTTGAAGACGTTAAAGCAATTGAAGCTCAATTGCCTTTACACGGCCAGCATCCAATGGCTTTGCAACTACTGGATGCGTTGCACGAAGTGGCGGTATTAACCCTGAATGATGACAACGAAGTAAGTTACGCCAACCCTTTTGCACGCCTTATTTTTAATCTTGATGCCCCCAAAGTAAAAGCGCGTAAACACAAACCAACTAAATCTAACTTGTATTATTTGCTCGAAAAACTTCAAGAGCAGCCATCCGAGTTTACTTTACAGTATGCGGTAGACAGCCAAGTGCGCACATTAAAAGCTTATGCGATTGATTTGATCAATCAGAAAACCCATCAGCAATTAGTGTATATGTTTGACACCACCAGTCTGGTGTTATCTGATCTTAAACTGAGAGAAACTGAAGCCCTGCTGCAAGTGCTGATTGATACAAGTCCCGATTACATCTGCATCAAGGATGGGAACAATCGCTGGCTAAAAGCCAACCAAAAGTTATTAAGCCTGTTTCAAATTAATCCTGAAAGCTATGCACATCAAACCAATGTTGATTTGGCCACCACCATACACCCCGTTTTTAATAACGCGTTTCAATACTCTGAAAAGTCAGACGAAACCACTTGGCGCACGCAAAAGGCCTATCGCAACGAAGAAATTATCTATTTACCGCAAGGCACTGAAAAAACCTTAGATGTAAGCAAAATCGCTACGTTTAATAGTGATGCTTCGCGTCAGCATCTGGTGATATATGCACAAGACATCAGTGAACAAAAGTTTATTGAGAAACAACTACAAAACCGTAGCGCTATCCTAGATGCGCTTATTTCATGTGATTGGTTGCTCCACTCATCCGACTCTTGGCATGCTGTGGCCAAAACAGTGTTGCAACAGTCATGCTTGGCCTTGCGCTTTACTCGCGCAGCAATCTTAAAGAATCTCAAGCAAGCGGACGAAAACGGGACGTACTCCAAAGTGTTGTATCAATGGGCAACCACTGGATTTACTGTACCAATTAATAATTTTGAAGCGATTAACTTTGATGACACGCGACTAAGCCGATGGAAAGATATATTACAAAAAGGGAGCCCTGTTTTTAGCGAAATCGCAGACCTACCTGCAGAAGAACGTCTATTACTTAAACAACATGATGCAACGTGTATTGCCATTGTGCCCTTGTTTGTAGAAAACGCTTGGTGGGGCAATATAGTCATCGAGCGTTGCTACGATACCGATAAAACCAGCTCGCAAGAGCTAGGGTC
>NCGC01000210.1 GCA_002281475.1 Methylophilales bacterium 28-44-11 | reverse complement strand
TTTGAAAATCAGCACTGTATTAATTTAGTGATGATACGTGGCGGCCGTCATATCGGAGATAAAAGCTTCTTTCCTAAAAATAGCCAAGATGCTGAATTAGTTGAGACTGTGGAAGCGTTTTTAACGCAACATTACACCCCACAAAATACACCACCCATGATTGTGTGCGGTATCGAGATCGCCGTAAAAGATTACGAAGAGTTATTAAGCGAGCTGGCAAACCGTAAAATTAAGATCATTACCAACCCAATAGGGGATAAGCGTATTTGGTTAAAAATGGCCGATACCAATGCGGAACTCGCTTTAACACAACGTGCAGCATCTTCTGCCAATCAAGCGGCTAAGTTAGTAGCGTTAAGAGAAGCCCTGCATTTATCTGAAAGTGTGGAGCGGATTGAATGTTTTGATATCAGCCATACCATGGGAGAGGCCACTGTAGGCAGTTGTGTTGTGTTTGATAAGGGAGATATGCAGAACAGTGAATATCGCCGCTACAACGTCACTGGTATCACCCCTGGCGATGATTATGCAGCGATGCGTGATGTGCTAACGCGCCGTTACAAAAAAGTAGCGGCTGGTGAAGGCAAACGACCTGACTTGGTTTTTATTGATGGTGGAAAAGGACAGTTGGGCGTAGCCATAGATGTGATGCAAGAGGTTGGGTTAGAAGACATATTGTTGGTGGGCATTGCCAAAGGCGAAGAACGCAGACCTGGTTTAGAAACCATGATTTTTTCAGACACGGGCGAAATGCTCAATCTAGAAAAAGACAATCAAGGCTTGCACTTATTACAACGAATCCGTGACGAAGCCCATCGCTTTGCCATCACAGGGCATCGGGCTAAGCGTGCAAAGTCGCGCATCACCTCAAGTTTGGAAGACATTGAAGGCGTAGGTGCCAAAAGGCGCAAAGCCTTACTCACGCGATTTGGTGGTTTAGACGGCGTAAAAAATGCTAGCATAGACGAACTCGCGCAAGTGGATGGTGTAAGTCAATCACTCGCGGAAAAAATCTATGATCAACTACATTAAGTGATTGAAATTATGTTGTGGAATGTGCCCAATATTTTAACAGTGTTGCGAATTGCCTTAATCCCTCTATTTGTCGGGATTTTTTATTTGCCAAAAGAGGCCATGACGCTCACAGCATTTCCAGCGCATTGGGTTAATCTTACGGCCACTTTGATCTTTGCATTGGCTGCTTTTACTGATTGGTTGGATGGCTACTGGGCGCGAAAATTTAATCAAATGTCAGGCTTTGGTGCCTTTTTGGACCCAGTCGCTGATAAATTGATGGTAGTAGCAGCTTTAATCGTACTGGTGGATTTAAGTCGAGTCAGTGCCGCAGTGGCATTGATTATTATTGGAAGAGAAATTGCCGTGAGTGCTCTGCGCGAATGGATGGCAAATATTGGCAAAAGTAGTAATGT
>NCGC01000209.1 GCA_002281475.1 Methylophilales bacterium 28-44-11 | reverse complement strand
GATGATAAAACAGAGCTGAAATTTTATATTGAAAAGTTTGATGCCTTAAATGAGCTCGCTACGATTTGGGTGCAATTACCTGCTATTCCAGCTGGCGAGAAAGATGCACATATTTGGGTGTATTCCGGTAACGAGAATGCTACCAGCGCAAGCAACGAAAAAGCCATGATTCCTGCCAATACTGTGGGTTTGTTTCACTTTGCTGAAAACGCGCTTTTCAAAGACAGTAGCGCAAGTAACTTAGTTGCCACTGGTACAGCCACTGCACAAAAGGCTGGCTTGATCGGGGAATCTGCAACATTCAATGGAGAACCTCTGTCGATTGTGGCTAACCCTGCCATTAGTTATGCCAATGGCTTCACATGGTCTGCTTGGGTTAAGCCAGCCAGCCTGCCACAAACTGCCACACTCTTTACACAAGCAGATGGTGCAACGTTAACGATTGATGCGCAAACATTGCAGTTAAAAGTAGGCGATGCTGTGGTCACAGGTGGAGAGCTCAAAGCCACCACTTGGCAACATGTTGCATTCACCATCAGCAATGGTTCAGCTGCCTTATATGTCAATGGCGTGGAATCTGCCACTGGTGCGGTACCTGTCATTTCACCTGTGGAAGCCATCATCATTGGTGAGGCCTATTTGGGTGAGATGGATGAAATGCAATTGGATAACACGGCAAGTAAGGCACATATTCAGCTTGCTGCGTCTAGCCAAGGCGTTGATAGCAAAGTATTTACAGTAGCAGCAGGCGAAGGTGGCGAGGAGGAAGAAGGTGGTGAGCCTAATTACATTGGTATTCTGATTGGTAGTCTGACATTAGATGCGGAAATTGTGATTGGTATTTTGGCTGTGATGTTCTTAATTAGTCTATGGGTAATGTGGACTAAAGGTGTTTTGGTCAGCAAAACAGACAAAGACAATAAAAAGTTCTTAGCACGCTTTCAAAAAGCCAATGGTGCAGAGTTACTAGAACTCGATAAAGGCGCAAATTATCCCAACTCCAACCTGTTTGCACTCTATAAAGCAGGCCTGCGCGAAATCAAAAAGCGTGAGCATGATGGTCAGCTCTCACTTAGTGGTGCCTCTATGGATGCGATTAAAGCAGCGATTGATGCAGATTTAGTACGCGAAACCCAACGCCAAAATGCAGGCATGGTGTTGTTGACGATTGCGATTTCTGGTGGCCCGTTCTTGGGATTGTTAGGTACGGTGGTGGGTGTGATGATTACCTTTGCTGCGATTGCAGCGGCGGGTGATGTGAACGTGAACGCGATTGCGCCAGGTATTGCGGCCGCATTGTTAGCGACAGTCGCCTGCTTTGTTTGGCTACAACTACTTAGCTAGCCGTATTAAAAACATCACCATTGCGATGCAGATTTTTGTGGATGAGTTTGTGACGCGCTCCGCTGAACTATTCGGAAAAGAATAAGGGCTGACATGTCAGAGGGCGTCAAAGAAGAGAACCAGCTATACGACGAAATTAACATTACACCGATGTTGGATTTGGCCTACGTGCTATTGGTGATTTTCATCATCATGACCACGGCTTCGGTACAAGGTGTGAAAGTGGAATCACCACAAACCACTGCTTCTGCGCCTCTTGCTAAGCCGCAAATGCGCGCCATTACCATTACTAGTGATGGTGCCGTGTATTTAGATGCATACCCAGTGGACATGGCGACCTTGGAACAACGTTTAGCCGAATACAAAAGTGGAAACCCAGAGTTACCAGTGGTGCTAAAGGGCGATGCCGCAACGCATTATGAAAAAGTATCTGAAGTACTTGAGATTTGCAAAAAGCTAGACATTACGGAAGTTGGATTAGTGACCAAAAAGGTCACTGAGTAATTTATTTATAAAGCCTATCGCTCAAGCAACGCAGTATGACAAAGGAAGATGTTTTTTAACAAATGCAAGTACAAAACGACGCACAACCTTACGACACCATCAACATCACACCGATGTTGGATTTGGCTTATGTGCTATTGGTGATTTTTATTCTGATGACGACTGCTGGTGTGCAGGGCTTAACCATGAACTTACCTAAGCCTTCTAATAAGCCAAGC
>NCGC01000208.1 GCA_002281475.1 Methylophilales bacterium 28-44-11 | reverse complement strand
CAGCCAAGTGGTCGTGATCGACTTGTATCAAGCCTTGGCACAAGTGATTGACTTCTTAAAAGACGGTGCTGGTCAAACCACGCATCCTATTTTGATCGAAGTGGCTGCGGGCATCCATTTGTTAGAAACCGCGCTACAAGAATACACAGATTTAGATGCGACTAAAATTCAGAAATTACTTTCTGAAATTCAGCGTTTAGAACTCATTGCCTCTGGCGCTGCATACACCCAACTTGCACACGACAGAACCAATGATCTAGATGCAGACACCATGAAAGTGGTGATTTCACAAATTCAAGAATCCTTACAAATTGTGGAACAGGTGCTTGATGGCTTTTTTAGACACCCGGAAGACAAATCGCCACTAGGTTTGACCATCAAGCCGTTAAGAGAAGTCGCGTCCATCTTCCAAATGTTAAATGCAGAGGTTCCTTCAACTATTGCCAAACAAAGTTTGGATTATGTTGAGTTCTTTCAGTCTGACTTCTTCGTGTCAAATCAAGGAGAATTTGAGTTGTTGGCCGAAAGTATCAGTATGCTGAGTTTGTATGCTGAGGGCATGCCAAAAATTAGGCCGGAATATGAAGCAGCCATGGAGGCCGCTTGCGCACGCATGAATGTCGTATTGGGATAAGGCGCTGGACGAAGAATTGTTAGACATCTATCTGACAGAGGCGGAAGAAGTGCTGGCCCATATTGCCAATCATTTGCAGTTGCTCAAAGTAAGCGCCAGTCATGAGTCTTTGGTTGAGGTGAGAAGAGGGTTTCATACCTTAAAAGGCAGTGGACGTACCGTTGGGTTATCGGGCTTAGGCGAAGTTGCTGGCAAAGTGGAGAGCTTCTTAAATGGTGTGTTGGACAATAACACGGTGCTCTCAAATGAGCAGTTGCAAGAAGTGGAGCAAGTGACAGCGGAATTTGCCACTTGGTCGAATACCTTACGTGAACAACAATCTGTCAGTTTTAGTCCGGATGTTTGGATTGCGCGCATTGAGCAATGGGGTAAACCAGCTGTCACAAAAGCACGCAAGAAAAAAGCTATTGATGATGTGGTCATGATAGGTGGCACGCGTAAACTAAGTCGCCAACTCTACAATATCTTTCTTAACGAGAGTATGGTCAATATCACGACCCTTGAGCAGGATATGGCCAGAATGAATGCGGAAACTCCAGCCATTGCTCCCTCAAGTGTTGCCAGACGTGCGATTCACACTTTAGCCAGTAATGCATTAGCTGCGGGCTTTACCCATATGGGTGCATTAGGTCGTGCTGTTGAGCAATGGTTGGATGAGGTGGGAGACGATTGGTCGCCAGCACAGCATAAACTCTATTCGCGCGTCATCAAATCGGTCGCAAGAATGTGGCAGCGTATTTCAGATTTAAATGAGCCTAAAGAGGAAAAAGCTTTAATCAAAGCTGTGCGAGAGGCCACACCAAGTATCAAGCGTGGTGCAAAACAAGCAGAATCGCTAGTGAATCGAATAGAGTCAACTCCTTTGGAACCGTCAGAGATGGTGACAGAGCATGTTGAAGTCGATGCACCCATGGTGCATGAAGAATTGACCGCCACAGAGTCTGAGCCTATTCATGAGGAAGACGCATCAAATCAAATACCTGATGAAGTGAATGCTATTCTCGACGTTGCCTTAAACGAAGTTGAAGATGTTTCACAAGAGGCAAGTGAAGAGCAGCCTACCTTGATGCTGGAAGATATTCCGGAAACCTATGCACCACCCTCTGCAGAGGAGCACCCAGATCTCGTTGATGCTGAAATTCTCAATCTTTTCCAAGAAGAAGCCGATGAGTTGCTCCCTGCCATTGGTAATGAACTGAGAGCTTGGCACGCTAATTATGGCGCAGTTGAACACGCGGACGCGTTATTGCGTGCGTTGCACACGCTCAAGGGTAGTGCGCGTATGGCGGGTAAGCATAATTTGGGCAATATCGTCCATAATATGGAAGAGCGGATTACGCGCGCGCTTAAAAGCAGCCCCGATGCACAAACATTTGAAGATTTATTTGCAGATTTGGATGCGATTGGGCTCTATTTTGAAGATGGTCATCTACCAGAACAC
>NCGC01000056.1 GCA_002281475.1 Methylophilales bacterium 28-44-11 | reverse complement strand
GAAACCATTGATTCTTATGAAACGTTGATGCTTAATTTGATGGAGGGAGATCCTTCACAATATTTGCATATCAATGAAGTACAGGCGCAATGGCGTTTGGTTGATCCAATCGTCAAAGCTTGGGCACAGGACAAAGGCCCAGTGCATCAGTACCGTGCGGGAAATCGTGACCCAGAAGAATCCAAAGTGATTTTTGAATCAGAAGATCAGTTTTGGCGTTATTCAATTGAACTAGGTGGCGACCAGCACTAAGCCCGCCTAGAAAAAAACTCCCCTTTTGATGAAAGTCGAATGGGGATTTTTTTCGTCTGAAACTCACATTTTTTCATCATCTGTTCGTATTTAGGCTTTATAATGCGATTCACTTTTCACCTCTAAATCCGAACGCATATGAGCATTAAATCTGATCGCTGGATCCGTAAAATGGCTGTAGAACATGGCATGATTGAGCCATTTGAACCGCAGCAAGTCAAGGTGAACGCCGAGGGACAACGTTTGGTTTCTTATGGCACTTCAAGCTATGGCTACGATATCCGTTGTTCTAGAGAATTTAAACTCTTTACCAATCTTAATAGCACGATTGTAGACCCAAAAAATTTCGACCCGAATTCATTTGTTGAAGTAAACGCAGACTATTGCATCATTCCGCCTAATTCGTTTGCATTAGCCCGCACAGTAGAGTATTTCCGAATCCCACGTAATGTATTGACTGTCTGTCTAGGTAAATCTACATACGCGCGTTGTGGCATTATTGTTAACGTCACCCCTTTCGAACCTGAATGGGAAGGCTTCGTCACTTTAGAATTTAGCAATACTACCCCACTACCCGCCAAAATCTATGCGAATGAAGGTTGTGCACAAGTATTGTTCTTTGAAGCCGATGCTGATGATGTATGTGAGACTTCTTATAAAGACCGTGGTGGCAAATATCAAGGGCAAGTTGGCGTTACGCTCCCCAAGATTTAATTAGTCATTACGATTCAATTTATTTAATGTATTTCATCACAGAGGCACAGAGTTTTAACCGTCTAGGTTCTCTGTGCCTCTGTGTTTCTGTGGTAAAGGATTAATATTATGAAATTCCGATTTCCAGTTGTCATCATTGACGAAGACTTTCGTTCAGAGAACTCATCAGGCTTAGGCATTCGCGTGTTGGCTAAAGCCATTGAAGAAGAAGGCCTAGAAGTGTTAGGCGTCACTAGTTATGGCGATCTTACCTCGTTTGCTCAGCAACAGAGTCGTGCCTCTGCGTTTATCTTATCCATCGACGATGAAGAAATTGTGGAAGAAAAACCAGAAGCCATCGAGCAATTACGCAAGTTCGTGGGTGAAGTTCGTTACCGCAATGAGGAAATTCCTATTTTCTTGCATGGCGAAACACGTACTTCCCGCCATATCCCTAATGATGTATTGCGTGAATTGCATGGCTTTATTCACATGAATGAAGACACACCAGAATTTGTGGCGCGTCTAATCATCCGTGAGGCCAAAGCATATTTAGATAGCTTAGCTCCACCGTTCTTTAAAGCGCTTACCCACTATGCTGCCGACGGCTCTTACTCTTGGCATTGCCCCGGCCACTCCGGCGGTGTAGCGTTTTTAAAATCACCTGTGGGTCAGATGTTCCATCAATTTTTTGGTGAAAACATGCTGCGTGCAGACGTGTGTAATGCGGTAGATGAGTTGGGGCAACTACTTGACCATACGGGTCCAGTGGCAGCGTCTGAACGAAATGCGGCCCGTATTTACAATTGTGATCACCTATATTTTGTCACCAACGGCACTTCTACTTCTAACAAGATTGTTTGGAACTCGACCGTAGCACCAGGTGATATCGTGGTGGTGGATCGTAACTGCCACAAGTCAGTATTGCATTCCATTATCATGACGGGCGCGATTCCAGTGTTTTTAATGCCAACACGCAACCACTTTGGCATTATTGGTCCCATTCCAAAAAGCGAATTTGCATGGGAAAACATTCAAAAGAAAATACAACTTAACCCATTTGCCACTGATAAAAATGCGAAACCACGTGTGTTGACCATTACACAATCCACCTATGATGGCGTGTTATATAACGTTGAAGAAATCAAAGACATGTTGGACGGCAAAATTGATACTTTACACTTTGACGAAGCTTGGCTGCCACATGCTACGTTCCATGATTTTTATGGGGATTATCATGCGATTGGTGCTGATCGCCCACGTTGTAAAGAAAGTATGATATTTTCAACGCAGTCCACACACAAACTACTCGCGGGTTTAAGTCAGGCTTCACAAATTTTAGTGCAAGATGCGATTGGTAACCAACTTGACCGCGATGTCTTCAATGAAGCCTACTTAATGCACACCTCGACCAGTCCGCAATATTCGATTATCGCGAGTTGTGATGTGGCTGCCGCCATGATGGAAGCACCGGGCGGTACAGTATTGGTAGAAGAGTCGATCATGGAAGCGTTAGATTTCCGTCGTGCCATGCGTAAAGTGGACGAAGAATGGGGCGCCGATTGGTGGTTCAAAGTGTGGGGTCCAGATGACCTTACAGAAGAAGGCATTGAAGAGCGTGATTCATGGATGCTTAAAGCTGGTGAAGCTTGGCATGGCTTTGGCGATTTAGCTGAAGGCTTTAATATGTTGGACCCGATCAAGGCCACCATCATTACACCAGGCCTTGATATTCATGGTGATTTCTCAGATAAATTTGGTATTCCTGCTGCAATTGTGACGCGCTATTTGGCTGAACATGGCGTGATTGTTGAAAAAACTGGCTTATATTCATTTTTTATTATGTTCACAATCGGCATCACTAAAGGCCGTTGGAATACGATGGTTGCAGCGTTGCAGCAATTTAAAGATGATTACGACAAGAACCAACCATTATGGAAAGTGTTGCCAGAGTTTTCACAAAAGCACCCACGCTATGAACGCTTAGGCTTGCGTGATTTATGCACGCAGATACATGAAGTATACAAAGCCAATGACGTGGCACGTTTGACCACAGAAATGTATCTATCGAATATGGTACCTGCCATGAAGCCGACAGATGCGTTTGCCAAAATGGCGCACCGTGAAATTGATAGAGTGCCAATTGATGATTTAGAAGGTCGCATTACTGCGGTGTTATTGACGCCCTACCCACCAGGTATTCCATTATTGATACCAGGTGAACGCTTTAACAAAGTAATTATTAATTACCTAAAATTTGCGCGTAACTTCAATGAGCTTTTCTCAGGATTCGAGACAGATGTGCATGGTCTGGTGAAACAAATAGTGGATGGTAAAGCGATCTACTATGTTGACTGCGTAGCGCAATAGATTGAAAAGCGTATTACCTAAGCAACGTTTACTTGCGCAGGTAAGTTAAATCACTGTAAAAAAGGCCACTGGTAGACTGGTGGTCTTTTTTTTCTTTCAACGTCCAAGCATTGAAGTCAATGTCTGGTAAAAATGCATCGCCAACTACTTCTATATCTACCCGTGTGATGTAAAGTTTTTGTACATGTTGCAACCCCTCTTGGTACAACTGGGCGCCACCAATCAAAAACAACTCCCCATCGTACGTACAAAAACGTAATGCTTGCTCTAAAGAATGTACAACTTGTGCTCCGTCAACCTGATAGCTAGGATTTCTTGTCACAATCACCGTAGTTCTGCCCGGCAATAAACGACCCAGTGACTCATATGTTTTACGGCCCATGATGATATGATGGCCCATGGTGAGTGCACGAAAGCGCTTTAAATCTTCAGGTAAGTGCCATGGCAAGGTGTTATTCACACCTATGACACCGTTATTGGCAACCGCCACAATCATCGATAAACAAGACATTTTTCTATTATACTGGATGTTTAGAGAGATTCACTTGTCATATCCTATGCGCATTCAGTATCCAAATTCATTTTTGAAACTTCTGCTGATTGGCTTTGCCTTTGCAATTTTGCCCCTCATATTTGCTTTTATTCAAGCCAATATTGCCTTTAGTCAGTTATCTGAAAACAGTCAAAATACTATTACGATGGCGGTTAAGACAACACGCGCCAATCAAGTGCTACAAGAACAATTGCATTTAATGGAGCGCAGTGCACGCCAGTATTTTGTATTAAGTGACTTTGAATTATTAGGAAATTATCAAAATAGCAGAGAGGCTTTTATTGGCGCGCTACACGATCTCATCAAATTAAATGCTGACCCAGCGCAAGTTGCTAAACTGCAAAATGTGGAAGAAATTGAATTTAATTTGCATGTGTATATCATGCATACCAATATCAGCAATCTAGAGGACATGCCATTTTTGAGTGACTTTCAGTTGCTCGCAGAAAAAGTAGATGAAATTATTGGCCTCAATAATCAGCGTATCGATAATGCCTCTTTGCAACTTGCAAACAATGCGAGCAAAGCCCAACAGCGCTTTTTCTTACAAAGTCTTATCCTTATTCCCTTTGCACTTTTAGTGGCAGGTATTCTCGCCTTTATGTTTGGCCGACCAATTCAACGTATGGACAGAGTGATTGAAGACCTTGGAAAAGGCGAGTATCAACATGAAATTAAAATTGATGGGCCCGGTAATTTACGTTTGTTAGGTAAACGATTAAATTGGTTGCGGGAAGAGTTGTTAAATCTTAAAGAGCAAAAACAACGCTTCTTGCAGCATATTTCTCATGAACTCAAAACCCCCCTCACTGCAATTCGTGAAGCCACAGAATTACTTACAGATGGTGTTGGTGGCGCACTCACGCCGCAACAATCCGAAATCACACAAATTCTTAAGCATAATAGTGTACGGTTGCAAAAAATGATTGAGAATTTGCTCACATTTACTAAAATGGAATCGGACAGACATGTTTTAAACATTGAAGTGCTCCATGTCGAAAAATTTGTCAACGCTGCGCTTGATGCCCATGCTCTCAGCATTCGAGCCAAACATATTGATGTGGAAACGTTTTTTTTCATTGATACGATGCTCGCAGATGCTGAAACTTTGCGTGTTATATTAGATAACTTGATATCAAATGCCGTAAAATTCACACCAGAACATGGCCAAATTATCATTTCATCCAGAAATGAAAAACCTTGGCAGGTCATCGAAATTCAAGACAATGGCCCTGGTCTAAGTAAAGATGATATGGCGCGCATATTTGATCCTTTTTATCATGGTAAAACATTGCATCAAGGTCTAGTCAGCAGCAGTGGTTTAGGATTAACCATCGTGAATAATTTAGTGGAAGCACACCAAGGCATCATTGAGTTTGTGCCTAAAACACGTGGTGCTCATGTCATTATCAAATTACCTAAATTGGAATCTTAATTAAAGTGAAACTGTTATTTTTATTATTTTTCATCTCCAGTGTGCTTTCAGCTTGTGCAACTCGCCCAGCACCTAAAGCTATTGAGGTGAATACTACCGTTGTAGAGAGTAACGTCAGTTCAACCATTGAAAGCAATAGTGGTATTACTCTTTTGCCAGTACCCATCGAGGTAATGATACAACCAATCATTGCTTGTGAAAGCTATAGCAAGTTGGATACGGATGGTCAAAAAAAGCAATGGGTTGAAACGCAACAAATATTAGCTAAAAATAAACAAGATTTATTACATCGCATTAAGCATGCATGTATGTATGCCCTGCCATCAAGCTATATGAAAGACGCTTTAAAAGCGCACGTATTATTACAATCTTTACGAGAAGATGACACACTTGCTAGTCCTGAAAAAGCATTTATCAATCATCTTTATATGTTTAATAACGAAAATATTAAACAGATGCAAAGAATGCGAGATGATGTGAGAACGATAGATATTCTTAATCAGAAATACGAAACACTAGAGAAAAAATATGATGCAAGCGAACAAAAACTCATGCAATTAAAAAATATAGAAAAAAAACTCAATGTTCGGTGATATACAGCCAGAAATTAAAATCGCTTAATGAAATCTGCAACTATTCTGATTGTTGACGATGACCCTGATATTTTGCGTCTCATCGATATGCGCCTGCAATCTGCAGGTTATAACACCATCAAAGCGCATAATGGGATCGCTGCCTTAGCCACATTAGCCATGCAACGCCCTGATTTAGTCATCACTGATCTGTTAATGCCAGAGTTAGATGGCATGGCGCTGATGGAGCAATTACACCAGCAACACCCTACGCTGCCAGTCATTATTCTTACTGCGCATGGCACTATTACAGATGCAGTTGCTGCAACACATCAAGGCGCTTTTAGCTTTTTAGCAAAGCCATTTGAAAGCCAAGTACTGCTACAACAAGTCGCCAATGCGCTTCGTCTCAGTGGTTTACACACGCAAACATTTGACGAAGAAGACATTTGGCGCAAAATGATTCTGACCAAAAGCCCAAGAATGGAAAACTTATTGGGTCAGGCTAAATTAATTGCTACCAGTGATGTCAGCGTCTTGATTCAAGGCGAAAGCGGCACAGGGAAAGAATTATTAGCGCATGCACTGCATCAAGCCAGTAGTCGCAAACATCAACCATTTATCGCCATTAACTGTGGTGCAATTCCAGAAAATCTATTGGAATCAGAATTGTTTGGTCATGCCAAAGGGGCATTTACCGGAGCGGTCAACCAGCATATTGGACTATTTCAAGCAGCCGATGGCGGTACTTTGTTTTTGGATGAAATTGGCGACATGCCTTTATCACTTCAAGTCAAAGTATTACGCGCATTACAAGAACGTGTGATTCGACCAGTCGGCAGCACTCAAGCTGTTCTCATTGATGTCAGACTGATCTCTGCAACCCATCGTGATTTAGCCGCGGAAATGAAATTACAGCAGTTTCGTGAAGATTTATTTTACCGCATTAATGTGGTCAATCTGGTGCTGCCAGCTTTACAAGAACGGCGCGAAGATATTCCGTTGCTCGCGCTCCACTTTTTAAAAGTGTTTAGCGAAAGACATCAGAAAAAAACGCAAGGTTACTCTCCCGAAGCATTGACTTACCTTACCCAAGCACCATGGCCAGGTAATATAAGGCAGCTACAAAATGTCATCGAACATACCGTGGTGTTATCTACCACACCGATTATTCCGATTAATTTAGTACAGAAAGCCCTACAAGTAGATAACCATGCCATTCTGCCGTTTGAAGTGGCTAGACTTCAGTTTGAACATCAATACCTTGTGAACCTGCTCAAAAGCACGCACGGCAATGTGACACAAGCAGCCAAGCTAGCGCAACGCAATCGAACCGAGTTTTATCGACTACTTGATCGCCATGCCATTGAACCGAATCTCTATAAACAATCAATACTGTAACAATCCATGGGTTAGGTGTCGCTAATTAGCGACAGTTGATTGCTATACGATTCAAACACTTACGTCACATTGCGCATTTATTGTCACTTATCAGCGACAAAACAGACAGCACGAATTTTTATGGTTTTACATAAGATACTGATTTTAAACGAATAAATAAGTTGGCACACTATTCGCTAATGTATTATTAGTGGCTTCCTCCCTTGTAGTCACATACCTTAGAAGTTGCCCAATAAAAAACAAACTGGGCAACTTTTTTTTGCCCAAAATTTGTGAAATCTTTTGTTATTGCTTGAAATTGTTGTAACTAGAAATTGTTTTTGCTTGAAACTGGTACGAATAAACTTAGACCGAAAATGGATATTTGATGGGTGGATGGGACACATAGCCCTCCACATTAAAATCATCCACAGTCACCCAAGTTTCTACATCGTGGAGTGTCTGAATATCTGGATTGATAATGAGTCTGGGTGAAGGATAAGGTGTGCGCTTTAATTGAACGTCGCGCATCAATTCCAACTGGTCTTCATATATATGCGCATTTACAATTTTGTGAAACGCCTGACCAGCTTTTTTACCCGTAATTTGCGCAATCAGTGCCAGTAAGAAATACACCTGCACCATATTGAAATTGAGACCAAGTGGCACATCGCAACTTCTTTGGGTGCTGTTCAAATATAGCGTATCGCCAAGCAAAGAAAAATGATGGCTATACATACATGGTCTTAAACAGCCCATATGAAATACGCCAGGATGGTAAAACGTCAGAATTTCACCTCTGTTATCGATGCCTTTTTTAAGATCATCGACAATACTTTTCAGTAAATCGATACTGCCGCCATCTGGCTTGGGGAAGTTTCTAGCAACCTTACCATAAATAAAACCGCAGTCATCCTGCCCTTTTCGATACGGGCTAGCTAACCAATCCAGATTCTCGTTGGCATTAGCATCCCAAGTGGTGGTACCAGCGCGCCTAAAATCAGCTGCGTTATCATAACCACGCAGATAGCCCAACATCTCGGCGATTGCTGATTTATAAAAACTTTTACGGGTAGTCACTAGCGGAAAAACATCATTGGCCACATCATAAGTGAGATCGGCATTGATGACTGTTAAGCACTTTTTACCCGTGCGTTTATTTTCAACCCAAACGCCTTCGTCAATAATTCTTTGGCATAACGCAAGATATTGGTTCATAAGTGTACTCGGATAAAAATGAAACTCATTGACCATACATCATCATTGCAAAATGGCATGAGTACCTTGCCTAACAAAAGTCTAAGCAAGCAAATTAGGTGTTGGAGACGATAAATGCTTTTACAGCGTCCACATCACCATCCATTACCACAGAACGCTGCGGCAAACCTTCTAAACCTTTTAAGATAGCAGGACGCTCCGGCACCGTCCCCAAGGCCTCGACGATTGCATCCTCAAACTTTGCTGGGAGTGCAGTCTCTAACACCAACATCGGCACATCTGGTTTTCTAAGCTCAATGGCTACTTTTAAACCATCGGCGGTATGCGTATCAATCGTGACACCATAAGTATGATGGGTATGACGAATCGTTTGCATACGATTTTGGTGATTACTGCTACCAGAGGCAAAACCATAATCTGGCACTTGGCTAAAGTAACCTTCAGCTTTCAAATCAAATGCGCCACCTGTGTCTACCTTATGCCATAACTCGCGCATTTTGGCGCTATCACGCCCCACTAAATCGAACACAAAGCGCTCAAAGTTGGAGGCTTTGCTGATATCCATGGATGGACTGGAGGTTTGATAAGTATTGGCCGAGCCGCGTGGACGATACACACCCGTTTTAAAAAATTCGTCCAACACATCGTTCTCATTGGTGGCGACCACCAATTGATCGATAGGTAATCCAATCATACGCGCAATATGGCCTGCGCAGACATTACCAAAATTGCCAGAGGGCACGGCAAAACTGACTTTTTGGGTGTTCTCCTTGGTCACAGCCAAATAGCCTTTAAAGTAGTACACCACTTGCGCAGCAATACGCCCCCAGTTAATCGAGTTAACCGCACCAATTTTATATTGGGCTTTAAACGCAATGTCATTCGACACCGCTTTTACGATGTCTTGCGCGTCATCAAATACCCCTTTAATGGCGATATTAAAGATATTGTCATCCTGCAGGCTAAACATCTGCGCAGTTTGAAAACGACTCATCTTGCCATGTGGGGACAGCATAAATACACGCACGCCCTTTTTACCACGCATCGCATATTCAGCGGCTGAGCCAGTATCGCCAGAAGTAGCGCCAAGAATATTGGTGGTTTCGCCTTTTTTGGCGAGCACGTACTCAAATAAGTTACCAAGCAACTGCATGGCCATGTCTTTAAACGCTAACGTGGGGCCATTGGAAAGTGAGAGCAGATATAAATTATCTTCTAATTTAAGGGTTGGCGTGATGTCATCAGCATTTTGCCCAGCGTGCGTAAAACCATACACCTCGGCTCGGTAGGTTTTATCAATAATGGTACGTAAATCAGCAGATGGAATGTCTGACTCATCGACAAGACGGCTCAAAATGGTGAAAGCTAAATCGCGATAATGCATTCCGCGCATTGCATTAAGGTCATCATCGCTAAATTGTGGATAGGTTTCTGGCATATACAAACCACCATCTGGTGCCAAGCCGCCTAAAAGGATTTCACTGAAAGTTAATGCAGGTGATTGCCCACGGGTACTGATATATTTCATGCTTTTTTGCTCAATTATTTATCTAGAGAGTTCTTCCATACGGATTTTCGTCACCTTGCCATCAATCGCGGACAATGCTTCGATTGCGGCAATAGCAGCATCCATATTTTTCTCCACGGTCACATGGGTCAATATCACGATATCAGCTTCTGATTCATTTTCTTGCGGTTCTTTTTGCATCATGGCATCAATTGAAATTTGACGATCGCCTAGAATCTTTGTCACATCAGCAAGTACACCAGGCTTATCTAACACACGCATGCGCAAGTAGTAAGCACTGCTGACTTCAGAAATGGGCAACACTTTCAAAGCTACTTGTTGACTCAATTGGAATCCAAGGTAAGGCACACGTTGCTCTTTTGACGCACTACTCAACCGAGCAATATCTACTAAGTCTGCTACCACAGCGCTTGCTGTAGGTTCCGCACCAGCGCCAGCGCCATAGTAGAGTGTGGGCCCTACTGCATCTCCCTTCACCACCACTGCGTTCATCGCGCCATTTACATTGGCAATCAAACGCTTTTCTGGAATTAAAGTTGGATGAACACGCAATTCCACCCCAGCCTCGGTATTTTTTGTAATGCCTAACAACTTCACGCGATAACCAAGCTCTTCAGCGTACTTAATATCTTTGGTCGTCAGTTGGGTGATGCCTTCTGTATAAGCCTGGTCAAACTGCATCGGCATGCCAAAGGCAATAGACGCCATCATGGTCAGTTTGTGCGCCGCATCAATACC
>NCGC01000002.1 GCA_002281475.1 Methylophilales bacterium 28-44-11 | reverse complement strand
TCATTCCGCATGATTGAAGGATTTGGCGTACATAGCTTTCGATTGATCAACGCACAAGGCGAATCAACCTTTGTAAAATTCCATTGGCGACCAAGACTGGGTTTGCAGTCGATGGTGTGGGACGAAGCAGTGAAGACTGCAGGTGCAGATCCAGATTTTATGCGTCGTGAACTGTTTGAAGCAATTGAATCGGGGAGTTTCCCAGAGTGGGATTTGGCAGTGCAATTATTTACTGCTGAAGAAGCAGAGCAATTTCCTTTTGACCATTTAGATGCGACAAAACTGATACCAGAAGAATTGGTACCGTTGCAAGTGATCGGTCGCATGATACTAGATCGTTGGCCCAATAACTTCTTTGCAGAAACAGAGCAAGTGGCTTTTTGCCCTACGCATGTAGTACCAGGAATTGATTTCTCTAATGACCCATTACTACAAGGTCGATTGTTCTCTTATCAAGATACACAGCTCTCACGCTTAGGTTCACCCAACTTTCATCAAATTCCAATTAATGCACCTAAGTGCCCTTTTGCAAATCATCAGCGTGATGGACATATGCAAATGGAACAACCCACTGGCAGAGTCGCCTACGAACCCAATTCCTTATCAGACAGCTCGCCACGTGAAACGCCAAAAGGATTCCGTTCTGCGGCTGTAGAAGAACATGGTGTAAAAGGGCGCATTCGTGCTGAAAGCTTTGCAGATCACTATAGTCAGGCAAAACAATTTTTTAACAGTCAAACCAGTTATGAGCAAACGCACATTGCATCAGCCCTCATCTTTGAATTATCCAAAGTTGAGCATGTGCATATCAGAGAGGCCATGGTCAGCCATTTGCGTAATATTTCAGAAACCCTTGCAAGTCGAGTTGCAGATGGCTTAGGTTTTCAAGACTTGCCTGATGCGACAAGATCCGCCTCGATTGTTAAAGAATTGCCACCTTCACCAGCTTTGCAAATCATTGGCAAAATGAAATCTATTTTGTTGGGGCGTTGTATCGGCATTTTGATTGCAGATGGATCAGATGCTAAGTCTATTCTTGCTATTCAAAAGGCTGGTACTGAAGCAGGTGCAACTGTGAAAATCGTCGCGCCTAAAATTGGCGGGGCAACACTCAGTGATGGGACTATGCAAAAAGTGGATGGTCAATTGGCGGGTACTCCTTCCGTTATATTTGATGCAGTGGCAATTATCCTTTCTACTGATGGCGCTCAAATGCTAGCGGACGAAGCAGTTGCGATTGATTTTATACGTGATGCATTTGGTCACTTAAAAGCAATTGCTGCTGATAAAGGTGCTGCTGAGTTGATGAATATGGCAAACATTGCAGAAGACGCAGGCGTAGTGGATGCCTCGGATGCAGAGGGTTTTATCGCTGCTGCCAGCACACGCTACTGGGAACGGGAAAAATTGATTCGTTCATTAGGCAGGTAAGTTTTTGCGCCGCTTTGCCTCCATCTAACTGAATGAGTAAGATTATGTGGGTCACGACAGTTAAGCTTTGACCCAAACAAATTGTTGATTCATTTAGAAGGGGGCACTTTGCTATCATAAAAAGTCGTTCATCACGTTCAGCCTGACTATTATCTTCAACAAGTACTTTTATCAAGCATATCATTGGTGTTTTTTCCGACACATTCGCCTGAAATTTGATGCGATAATAGGCCATGGTTTCTGTACATCACCCCTCTAAAGCTCAACTCCTTTCTAACAACCAAGACATTGACGCTTGGGTTGCGCACGCTGGTGCGCGCTATTCCGCCACGGATCAAACATTACTAAAGCAAGTCTGCACATTAGTAAGCCCAGTTTATGCAGATCATCAAGAAGCCACAGGGGCCAGCGTGATGGAGCATGTATTAGGTGCAGCGACCATCCTTATCGACATGAATATGGATGTGGAAACCATTGCCGCAACCATCTTGTATGCTGCCCCAGAATACTTGCCCGAATGGCGCTTGGCTGTGGAGTCACGTTTTGGTCATCATGTAGCGGGTTTGGTTGAGGGAGTGAGCCGCATGGAGCAAATTCAAGCCTTTAGCACCATCGAAGGTTTGCATCATCCTGAACGAAAAGAGGGTGACTATGCACAGCAGATAGAAAGTCTGCGTAAGATGTTGCTAGCCATGGTAGAAGATATCCGCGTGGTGTTGATTAAATTAGCCGAACGCACGCAGACCCTGCGACGATTGTCTGGGGCCAGTCCAGAATTGCAAACCCGCATTGCCCAAGAATGCCAAGGGGTGTTTGCACCATTGGCAAATCGTTTGGGGGTTTGGCAAATTAAATGGGAGTTAGAAGATCTCTCATTGCGCTACTTAGAACCACAGCGTTATAAAGATGTGGCAAGCATGTTAGACGAGCGTCGTGTGGATCGCGAGCAATACATCATTGATGTGGTGGCGCAATTAAAACAGGAGTTAAGCCAAGCCAATATTAAGGGTGAGGTGACTGGACGACCTAAACACATTTACAGCATCATCAAAAAAATGAGAAGCAAGCACCTGGACTTTAATGAAGTCTACGATGTGCGGGCTGTGCGCATATTGGTGGATGATGTGAAAGATTGCTATACCGTGCTTGGCCTTATCCATCATCTATGGCAGCCAATCCCTGGCGAGTTTGACGACTATATAGCACGCCCCAAGAGTAACCATTATCGCTCACTGCATACGGCAGTCTCAGGGCCTAGGGGCCTTGCGTTAGAAGTGCAAATCCGTACCTTTGAGATGCATCAACATTCAGAACTTGGTGTTGCTGCGCATTGGCGCTATAAAGAAGGTGGCAAATCGGACGCAAAATTTGATGAGAAAATTGCTTGGCTACGTCAAATATTAGCGTGGAAAGACGAAGTAGCAGACAGTGGTGATTTGCTAGAGCAGTTTAATAGCGAGTTGTTTCAAGACAAAGTCTATGTGTTGACCCCGCAAGGCAAAGTGATCGATTTGCCAAAGGGGGCAACTCCTATCGATTTTGCGTATTCCTTGCACACCGATTTAGGGCATCGCACCCGAGGCGCAAAGGTCAATGGCAGTATTGTGCCGCTGAATACCAAGTTGCAAAACGGACAACGCGTAGAAATTCTGACTTCTAAGCTGGGTTCTCCAAGCCGCGATTGGATAAACCCGGCTTTGGGTTACCTCCAAAGTGCAAGTGCGCGCGCCAGAGTTAGACATTGGTTTAAATATCAACATTTTGAAGAGAACATTACGCAAGGTCGCACTAAGCTTGACCGCGAACTACATCGTGCAGGCGTGGGCGCCATTAATCATGAAAAAATTGCACAAAAACTACACTTTCATAAGCTCGAAGACTTTTTGGCAGCCATCGGCAGAGGCGATGTCAGTGAGCATCAAATAGCGCTGGCGATTCAGGAAGAAGTTGCGCCTAAAACTGGAGAGGTGCCGAAACTGATTGCACCTAAACGTCCAACTTCTCCCACATCGCAAACTGGGGTAGTGCTAGAGGGCGTGGGTAATCTGCACACTACCACTGCTAAGTGCTGTAAGCCGATGCCGCCTGATGCCATTGTCGGTTATCTCACCCGTGATCATGGCGTTACCATCCACCGTGGGGGGTGCAGTTTTATCACGCGTTTGCCCGAGAATCGCCGGAATCGATTGCTTACTGCGCAATGGGGACATCAACATAGTTTAAATACCGAGGTAGGCATCGAGGTAGAGGCTCAAGACAGGCAAGGGCTGTTGCGCGATATCAGTGATTTGTTCTTTCGCGAGAAAGTGAATGCTACCCAAGCCAATACCATGACTCGGCATAATCTTGCCCTCATGCAGTTTACGGTGCAGATATCAGATCGGGAACAATTGACCCGATTATTAAGTTTGATTGCGCGAGTCCCAAGCGTGATATCCGCAAGAAGGCGTGTCTAAGGCACCCCCCAAGTGTGTTAGGCGCTTAGTTGTATGGGATTTGGCGTTTGGTTAATCATCATTGTTTAGATTAAAAGCATTCAAGGCACAATCAATTGTGGCGATTTACTGGACCGGGTAGCGGGGTTTCATTCTCCGTCTCAGGCACATTGCGCATAAAGGATGATTTCTTGATTAAGCTTTTTGGGAATGAGCCTTATTGGAGCAACGAACAATCACACATTGCTTGATTTGAAGCACCACGACAAGAGCGAAGCTTTCATTACCTATGTTGGAATCGTCTATTTAGGTAGCGTGTTGATACTTTCACAGTTTGCATTGACCCATTTGCCATTGATATTGGCTTGCTCGCTAATAGGGTTACCTTGCACGGTGCCATTAAAAGTGGTTTGACCTGTAAATTGTTCTGCATTGGTTAGGGTACCTTGCGCCACGCCACTGCCATCCAATTGTGGGTTCTTACATACATACTCCATACGGTAAGCATTACCGTTGCGTGTCACATGATTGACTGTGCAACCTGCCTGGTTTTCAAACGTGCCAGGCACGATTTTTTGTTTTGCCATATCTGGCGTTACACAGGTCATGGACTTAGCTGCACCATTTTGTATTTCTGGCACATCAAATCCATATTCTTTGGCTAAATCATTTAATTGTTTCATTTGATCTGGCGGTACTTGCGAAGCCAAACTAAGTAGATTCGAAGTGGTAGTGACTTCCCATAAGCCTGGTTTGATCGCAATCTCGGCTACTTGTGCTATTGCCGTACTTGAGATAAGTGCCGTACTTGATAATAGTAACAGTTGTTTGATACTCGAATGACCGTGCATGTAGTGTCCTGAATGAATAGGTGTATAAGTATGAGGCGCTATCACTTAGTAAGTTCAGAGTGGCAGTTATAGGATAGAAGTGCAAGGGTTAAAAAGTAACGCTTTTGTAACTACTTCTCTAGCGGGGGCGGAAATTTAAAGTCATTCATCAGCCATGAGCGTTGCCATCCTTCATTGTGCAATAACCATGTTGATTTGGGTGCTGGTGCCCGAAAGTTTACATATAGCTAAAAGTACATTAAGGATAAATGTGCGTTAAGTCGCGTGTTCTTTGACATACTCAATAAGCGCTTGGAGCGGTTTTGGACGCGCAAAAAGAAAACCTTGTACGAAATCACACTCAAACTCTTCTAGCATTTTTCTTTGATTATTGTCTTCCACCCCTTCAGCAATCAAGCTAATACCAAGTTTGTGCGCCATCTGAATGATGGCCTCACACAGAATGGCATCGTAGTTATCAAACTCCAGATTTTGAATAAATGATTTATCAATTTTGACGTAATCGATATTAAATTTTTTCAGGTAGGGTAGGGCAGAGTACCCTGTTCCAAAATCATCGATAGAGAATTCAATACCTGTTTCTCTAAAGGTTTGTATAATTTCTATCACTTCATCAGTCGGTTCCAACAGTAGCCGTTCTGTAATTTCGATACAAATGTGTTTACCTGCAATGTTGTGCGCTTTTAGAACCTCAATCATCTCAAGCAAATGTTGTGTATTAGAGAACTGATAAGGTGACACATTGATACTTACTTGGAATGCATCTCCCAATTGCGCATGGATGGCGTTTAAATCGGTGATGGCTTGCATAAATATCCAACGGCCAAGTTCATGAATCAACCCTGACTCTTCTGCTAGATAAATAAAATCGTTCGGACCGATCAAGCCTTTTTCTGGGTGGTTCCAACGTATAAGCGCTTCAGCCTTCAATACTTTTAGTGTCTTTAGGCAAACAATCGGTTGGTAATAAAGTACCAGTTCATTTTTATGAATGGCATGTCTCAAGTCTTTGATGATGGCAAGTCGATTATTCGACTCCTTTTGCATAGACTCAGTAAAAAATTGGTAACGGTTCTTACCTTGTTTTTTGGCTTCGTACATCGCTTGGTCTGCAAAACTCATCAATTCTTCAGTATTGCGACCATCGTCAGGGTAAACCGTCACTCCCATACTGGCAGACACAAAAAATCGCTCTTTACTAATCAAAAACGGCCTTACTAGTTCGTTAAGAATTTTTTCACAGATTTTTTCTAAGCCTTGTAAGTCTTCTAAATCAGGCAGCACCACCATAAACTCGTCACCTCCAAAGCGCGCGGTAGTGTCTTCTTCTCGGATATGGCGTGTGATGCGTTCAGCGGCTTCTTTAAGCAATTGATCCCCTACTGAATGACCTGCAGAGTCATTGACATGCTTAAAGTTGTCAAGGTCAATAAACAGCAATCCAACTTTCAGGCTTTGCCTGTCGGCTCTGGCAATGGCTTGCTGTAATCGATTTTGTAACAAATGCCGATTTGGTAATTGAGTTAAGAAATCAAAATTTGCCTGATGCCATATTTTTTGTTGATTCTCTGCATCTTGAATTCTGATGCTGCGTTTTAATAAATAAAACCTTGCAATAAGCATGATCAATACAGTTAAAACACCGACAAGAGCCAACTTGAGCAAGCGCTCCATTTCATTTTTAGAAATCTTCCAATTGTCCAGAATCTCTTTATTATTCTGGCCAATTTTTCTTAAGGCAATCTCCATCAGGCTGGCAAGTTCAGGGTGATTAGCGTTCACTGCCATGAACACATCGGAGGTAAAAGGACTTAATCCGGATTTTTGCACATAGTTAAGTCGGTGATATTCCACATGGTAATCCACCACAAGCTCGTTTCCTACATAGGCTTTCACTTTGTCACGCTTAAGGTGCTCAAATGCTTCGTCTGCTGTGTTGGTGTCGACCAACTCAATATCTTGGTAAGTCTCACGAAGTTTTGCTGGAAGAGAACCTGTCTTGAAAACCGCAATTTTATTGTTTCGGAGTTCCTCTAAATTATTCGCTTCTGATTTTTCCGATGTGTAATGATTGATATAGATAGCGTTGGGAATGATTAAATATGGCTGGTTCAGCAATTGGAAATTAGGTGTAATTAGAGCGCTACTTGTGACCCCTGATATTAAATCGACTTCAGCTAGATTGGTTGTATTGTTATAGTCAATGACTCTAACGTTAATTCGAAGCAGATTGGCAACTTTTGTTAAATAATCAACTGCAATACCTCTGTGCCGCTCATTTTCGAGTTTAAACTCGATGGGCATCCAGCCACTTTTTACAGCTACTTTAATTTCTTTATGCGCTTTTAACCATGCCTTTTCATTTGGCGTAAGTGGTATCGCCGGCTGCAACCCAGCGTTGTGCTGAAACTCAATTAGCTCATCTGCCAACAGTTGAAAGGTTGGAAAAAGTAATAGTACAAACAAGATATTCATCACAAGGGGTGAATTATCTAACTTTGTGACGGTTGATATGATGGATAAAGCCATTAGCCTATTTCTTTGGTTTGAAACACATACAATGATTAAGAACAATCATTACATCATGCAACGTATAAAATTAATGAGAAGTAATTGATTACGGTGGATTAGCTTGTCAACGAATAAGGTCAAGATTAAAGGTGATAACAATACATATATAGTCTAACGGCATTAAGTGTCCTTAACTTAAATAATAGTGCAATTGACAGGCTCTTGCGCATATCGGTTCTTACCGTTCGATTTCGCTTGGTACATTAATTGGTCTGCACGTTTAATGGCAACATCAAAGTGCTCTGAAGTATGGTGCCATATTTTTGCAACATCCAATGTGACTAGCAATTTTGCCAATGTCACCTGTATGTGGTGCTCGTCTAAGTCAAGGGCAGGTGTTTGCGCTAGTCTGGGCTATCGTCGTGTACTACATTTAGTTTTAAAAAAGCATCTACTGCATCTAAAAGACGACTATTGCCTCTTAGCGGTTTAGCTAACTTAGCAATCATGTCGATATGACCATAATGAGCAAATTCAACCACCTCCACTTTGCCATGATGTTGACGAATTACCTCCGCCAAGTTGAACGTATTGCGTGGCCAGACCACACTATCTTTTAACCCTACTAATAGCTGCAAATTTGGATTGCTGCCATCGACAAATCTGATTGGTTGTGATTCCCACTGCGACTCCTCAGGGCCAAAAATCTCTTTTAATCTAGCTGATTTTAATGGCAAGAAGTCATAAGGACCGGCTAAACCCACATAGCCTGAAAAATCATTTGGTGTGAGTGCTACTTGGCTGAAGTAATTCTTGTTAAGGGCCAACATTGTTATTAAATGTGCGCCAGCCGAGTGCCCAACCATGAAAATATTATTGGGGTCTCCACCGTATTCTGCAATATGCATTTTTATCCATTTTGCTGCGCTGGCAGGGTCTTGCATTACTGCCGGAAACTTGACTTCAGGGTAAACGCGGTAATTCGGAATCACTGTTACATAACCACGTGAAGCAAATGCTTCGGCAGCAAACAAATAATCCTCTTTATTGCCAGAGTCCCAACTACCACCATAAAAAAACACAACAACAGGGAGTGCGTTTTGCGTCGAATGGGAGGGAATATAGATATCTAATTGTTGACGAGCATGCGTGCCATACTGCAAATCACGTTTTATTTCGTGCCCATTAGTTGGAATCAAACTATTTAATACTTTTACTGGCGAGCATGCCGTAGAAGCAAACGTAAGAACAGTTACCATTAATGGCGGAAGTAGTTTTGTGAGTTTATTTATCATCATTGCTGTGTATTAAAAGGGTGCGGGTTGCAATATATTACATAAAAATGCATTTAGCCTTGGTTGAGGTTGATTCGAGTTCAATAATTGATGGGTACTTTAACCCAAAGGTTAGCCGTCAAATAATATTTCAATAAATTATTTATACGCTATTGGTTAGTGTGGTATTATAAATCATAGTTTAGTTCAATGTATGAATGTGTCATACATACAGGTTTTCCCTCCTCAAGGGGTGGCCCCATACGTTTGTGTGGGGTTTTTTTTGCCTGTCGATTTAATGTTGATTGTTCTTCTGAATGGTAATGGCATTAATCTGGCGTTGATGCATGTTTGAAAAGAGTAATAACGCTGTGATGACGCCTAATAAGGCGCAGAACATATCGGATTGTGTATCCCATGGATCACCCTGCGTCCCCAGAAATTCAACAGCGCCTTGCCCAAGCGCAAGCGCTGCTCCCCACTCAATCAGCTCATAGGTTGCGCTAATAGCTAGCACAATGCATATGATGATAAATGATCGCATGACATTTCCCACAACCGAGTGGTGACGAATTAAAATTTCTCTGGCTGCGATGGCAGGCACTAGGCCTTGGAAAAAATGCCCGATTTTATCGTAGGGGTTTCTCTCTAAAGATAACCAATCTGCAATTTCAAAACCTAACGGCACTCTTGCATAACTGTATTTGGCACCTAACAGTAGCACCAAGGCATGCAAAAAAATACCTAGATATAACAAAGGTGTCAGTGGAAATTTTCTGTATGTCATGATCAGAATGGGAATCACGAGGATGACGGGTAAAGCTTCTAATAGCCATGTACCAAAATCATATGGACGAATGCCCGAAACGATAACAGCTAAACATGTGAGCAATAATGCAAGCTTAAGTAGGTTGGGTGGCGCTGAGTGTTCCATTTCAGTTAACCTAGTAAAAACTTGATTTTAACTAGGTTTAAGACAAAAGTGGCAATGCTAATGTTGCGTTTTTAGAACTCAGTGGTACTCAAGTGATACTTAATGACATTCAGCACGGCTGAGAACACCATGGCGTATTCCATCAGCGTGATTGCATAAAGTTGCTGTTGAGGAATCCCTGTAAGTAAATGCACGAGAAGCATGCATGCATTTGCAATGACGCCTATTAAAATAATCAGACCAATAATGCGGTTTCTTAAGCTGAACACATAGAGTTGGGCAATAAATAGTAATGCAATCAGGCTTTCAATACTGAATGTTTGTTGAATATGTATGTTGGCAAGTAATAGTGAGATATATAGGCTCACCAATGTGCTTGCACCAAGAAGTTTAGTTGGCATCCCTTCACCATTGTGTCTAAAGGTGATGGCGAGCCATGCGTGTGTCAGTAACGCGTGTAGTAATTTCATCTTTGCCTCAATTCGTCATAACAAATCAGTAGAGATGCCTACGGCTAATGCTCTCTTGTATTATTAACGGCAGTGAGAGGCGAAAATTAAATATTATTGTGCAGTTAGCGTATTTGAGAAGTGCAGTGAAGCAAGTTTTCGATATTAATAAATATCATCAAGAGACACAGTGTCTTCATCTGCTGAAAAATGCTTATTGCTACTGCTCATGCCGCTATAACTTTCTTGATAATCATCAAATTCATCCCCAGCAAAATCTTCCAGCATTTGATCGATCACTTTAATTTTCTCTACTTTTTTTACATTCTCGGCAGGCATTGTTGACATCCTTTCAACTTACGTTAAGTGTATTTACGGATTGCTTGATTACATAAAAGCATATTGCATGCCAAACATTACAATATGAATAAATAGGGCTAAATCTGCTATTTAAAGGCGCAATTTTGAAAACTACGCTATAAAAGTGTGGCTTCATTTGAGATGGTATGCGCTACGGCATGTGATATGTGCACAACAAATAGGCGGAACAAGCTGACAAATTTTAGACACATGCGCTTACATACCAACACTTTTGCGCAGTGCAAAATAAAAAACAGGCAACCTTAGATTGCCTGTTTTTTTATTGTTCAGAACTAAAAATGAAAAAATTACATTTTCTTCGTTGTGGTTTTGGATGCTGGGCTATTGCTTGCATTTGCATTTTTTACATTCGCATTGTTGATGTTTTTATTGGTAGCGGTAGATGCAGATGTCGCTTTGGTATTACTTTCATGTTTTGCGCTATCACGCATATGGGGCGCCACATTCACTGTCTGTTCCGTGGTGCAACCACCCATGACGGTATTGCATTGTGCCAATGCTTGATGTGAGGTAAATAATGCAACTGCGGTAAATAAAATGCTTAATTTCAATCTTGTCTCCGTTATTTATATATGAATTAAACCTACTGACTACAAGCGTTTGCTAACTTATAGTAAAGTGACATTGGATCTTGCCATGGCAAAGGTGCCATGCAAAACTCCCGAATTATTGAAAGCAATTAGTATGCCAGTCAATCAGTTACAACCAGTGACATTACCAAATTACCCAACTTTACGAGAAGCCTTTTGGTATTGGTTGAAATTGGGTTGTATTAGCTTTGGTGGTCCCGCTGGTCAAATTGCGATTATGCATCATGATTTGGTCGATCAAAAAAAGTGGATCTCTGAGAATCGATTTTTAAATGCGTTGAATTATTGCATGATATTGCCGGGTCCAGAGGCCCAACAACTTGCCACTTACATTGGATGGTTGATGCACCGTACTTGGGGTGGCTTAATGGCTGGAGTCTTGTTTATATTGCCGTCATTGTTTTTATTGATGCTACTAAGCTATCTATATATACGATTCGGACATTTACCGACGATGGCAGGGGTATTGTATTTAATCAAATCAGCTGTCGTGGCAATTGTGTTGTTTGCTGCGCACAGAATTGGGACAAGAGCGCTTAAAAACAGTGCGTTATGGCTAGTCGCTTTGGCTTCATTCATTGCGATTACTTTATTTTCTATCCCCTTTCCCATCATTATTGTTATGGCTGGGTTGGTGGGGGCGGTGGGATATCGATATGCGCCAAGTTGGTTTACATTCAACATGCCGCATGGTGCAAAAGTACATCAGAAGGGAGTGGCGTTCTTGGATGACGATACGCCTTTACCTCCCCATGCTAAATTTAAATGGTCCACATTTGTGTGGGTCTTATTGATTGGCTTGGCGTGTTGGTTGTCGTCCATGTCCATATTAGTAGCGATCTTTGGTTGGCAATCAGTGTATAGCCAAATGGCTTGGTTTTTTACCAAAGCGGCATTGCTGACTTTTGGTGGTGCGTATGCAGTGTTGCCCTATGTGTTTCAAGGTGCCGTAGAACAATACCATTGGTTAACGCCCGCGCAAATGATGGACGGCTTAGCGTTGGGTGAAACTACACCCGGGCCTTTAATCATGGTGGTTACTTTTGTCGGGTTTCTAGGAGGATGGGCGCACAGTGCCACTGTAGATACTCTGTATTCGGCCATGACGGCAGCTCTCGTGGTGACTTTTTTTACATTTTTGCCCTCTTTTGTCTTTATTTTCTTAGGTGCACCTTTTATCGAGTCGACCAAGCATACGTTGCGATTAGCGGCACCGTTGACAGCAATAACGGCCTCTGTGGTGGGTGTGATCCTTGCGCTTGCCTTGTTTTTTGCTTGGCATTTGTTTTTTCCTGCTACTTTAGAAAATCCAGACTATATTGCGATGCTGTTTGCCGGTGTTGGTTTTGTTGCGCTATGGAGGTTTAAATACAGCGTGATTCAATTAATAGGTGGTTATGCCATCATTGGTTTGTTACTACAATTGCTACATGTCATTTAGAGAACGAAATCAAACTACAATAGTCAATTGAATGGTTAATTATTAAAGAGCACAACATGAAACGATTTTTAAATACCATATATTGTACGTTCGCCACTGTTTCAGTAGCCTTATTAGGAGTCACCCAAGTGAATGCCGCAGCCAGCTGTGATGGAATCTACAACCAGCAACTCACTACTTTACAAGGTACCAAAGTCAATTTGTGCGATTATCAAACCAAGCCAATTTTAGTGGTCAACACTGCCAGCAAATGTGGCTTTACACCTCAGTTTGAAGCGTTAGAAGGGATGTATAGCCAATATAAAGACCAAGGGTTGTTAGTCATAGGCTTCCCCTCCAATGATTTTAAGCAAGAGCCGGGTGACAATAAGCAAATTGGTGATTTTTGTAAACTCACCTACGCTGTCAAATTCCCCATGATGGCCAAAAGCAGTGTGACAGGCCCTAGTGCAAACCCTTTGTACCAGCAATTAATTGCAAAAACTGGGCAATCTCCACAATGGAATTTTTACAAATATCTTATATTGCCAGGGGGTAAAGAGGTGTTTGCATACGAAAGTACTGTGCAGCCTGATTCAAAGGAAATCATGGGTAAAATGAAGCCATATTTAAAAGCTAGCCAATAATCGCATTTATACAAATGTAAACCAATTTCAAATATAAGCGATTACATGCAATAAAAAAGCCACTAGATGTAAATCAGTGGCTTTTTTTATGAGTAAAAATATTTTGTTTTAGGCGGCGATTTTATTACGTTGCCTGATTTTTTCCATGATAATCGCGGAGAGTTCTTCTACTGAACGACTTGTCGAATCTGCCCAAGTGATGCCGGCGTTTCGCATCAAGCCTTCCGCCGTGGCTACTTCTTTTTTACAGTTATCTAATGAAGCGTAAAAACTGCCTGCACGCCGTTCATTTCGTACGGAATGTAAGCGCTCAGGCTTAATCGTCAGCCCAAATATTTTATCAAGATGTTTATGTAATACTGCAGGTAACGTACCACGCTCAAAATCTTCTGGAATCAGTGGGTAATTGGCAGCTTTAATGCCAAATTGCATTGCTAAATATACACTGGTGGGTGTTTTGCCACAACGTGACACGCCAATTAGAATGACTTGGGCTTCCTCTAGACCAGAGTTGGTCATGCCGTCATCATGGTTAAGTGTAAAATTAACAGCTTCCATCCGTTCATGATAATTGGTGCCCATCACACTGTGAGCAATCCCCGCGCCCGTCAGTGGTTTTTGTTGTAATTCTTCACCCAGAGGGTCAATAAATACATTAAACAAATCAATAAAATAAGCATCTGCTTCTTTTAAAGCATTTCGCAGTTCTAAATTCCCAACAGACATAATGACCACTGGACGAATTTGATCTTCTTGCGTTGCTTCTGCAATGGCGTGTTGGGCTAGTTTGACTTTCTCAATCGTATCCGTAAATGGCATACGCACTTGCGTAAAATGGGTTCTTGGAAAATGCTCAAGCAATTTACCCAGTGCGCCCGCGGTAATGCCAGTGCCATCAGAGATAAAAAATACGGTACGTTTCAAAATATCCACCTTGTTATTTTTTAGTCAAACGTTGCCATGTCGACACCACAGTGTCTGGATTTAAAGAAATGGACTGGATACCTTCTGCTACTAACCACTCAGCAAAATCAGGATGGTCTGAAGGACCTTGACCACAAATACCTACATATTTGCCTAGGCGGTTGCAGGTGCTGATAGCCATTTTCAGCAACACTTTCACTGCGTCGTTACGCTCGTCAAACCCATCTGCCAAGATGCCAGAGTCTCTATCCATACCTAACGTCAGTTGTGTTAAGTCATTAGAACCAATAGAGAAACCATCAAAATATTCCAAGAACTGTTCTGCTAATAAGGCATTTGATGGGATTTCACACATCATGATCAAACGTAAACCATTCACACCACGTTTTAAACCATTGGCTTCCATGATTTCAGTGACCGCTTTGGCTTCATCTAATGTACGTACAAATGGAATCATCAATTCAATATTGGTGAGGCCCATTTCATCGCGTACACGCTTCATGGCTTGGCATTCCATCGCAAAACACTCTTTAAAGTCTTCTGCCATATAACGCGCCGCACCGCGGAAGCCAATCATTGGGTTTTCCTCATCAGGCTCGTAAATATCACCGCCCACTAACTTTTTGTACTCGTTAGATTTGAAATCGGAAGTCCGTACGATCACTGGTTTAGGATAAAACGCTGCACCAATGGTAGCCACGCCTTCAGCTACTTTGTCTATGTAAAACTGTTTTGGCGAAGCGTAACCGCGCGCGCGACTTTTAATTGTCGCCTGAATAGATTTTGGCATCGCATCAAAATTTAAGATGGCTTTAGGGTGGATACCCACCATATTGTTAATCACAAACTCTAAACGGGCTAGGCCAACTCCATCATTTGGAATTTGCGCAAAGCTAAACGCCATGTCTGGATTACCAACGTTCATCATGATTTTGCATGGAGGTTTTGACAGAGCACTATTGGTTTGCGTACTTACTTCAAAGTCAAACGCACCGTGGTATACAAATCCGGTTTCACCTTCTGCACATGAAACGGTGACAATCTCACCCTCACGCAGTAAATCTGTCGCATTGACAGAACCCACAATCGCTGGAATGCCCAACTCACGCGCAATAATTGCAGCGTGACAAGTGCGACCACCGCGATTGGTGACTAAGGCACTTGCGCGTTTCATCACAGGTTCCCAATTAGGATCAGTCATATCAGCGACAAGCACGTCACCAGGTTGTACTTCATGCATTTGCGCTGGATCTAACACAATACGTACTGGACCAACGCCCACCTTTTGCGTGACAGCGCGACCAGCCACGATAGGTATTGCAGAGTGTTTTTGCAATTTGTAAGTTTCGGTCACATTGTTATTGGCTTCTTGTGACTTCACTGTTTCTGGACGTGCTTGCAATATATAGAGTTTGTTGTCTAAACCGTTTTTTCCCCATTCAATGTCCATCGGGCATCCATAATGCGATTCAATCGTCATGGCATAACCCGCCAATTCCAAAATGTCAGCATCGGTTAATGAATAGCGTTCAGCATCCACAGGATCTACATCAACAGTACTTGTTGATTTGCCAGCCTGTGTCGCATCAGAGAAGATCATTTTGATTAGTTTAGAACCCATGGTGCGACGCACAATCGCTGGTTTGCCTTGTGCTAATAATGGTTTATGCACGTAAAATTCATCAGGGTTGACCGCACCTTGCACAACTGTCTCGCCTAGGCCATAGGATGAAGTAATAAATGCGACATCTTTAAATCCAGATTCAGTATCAATGGTAAACATCACACCTGCACAGCCAATGTCGCTTCGCACCATTTGTTGCACACCTGCGGACAGCGCTACGTCTGCATGCACAAAACCTTTGTGTACGCGATAAGAGATCGCACGGTCGTTGTAAAGCGAGGCAAATACTTCTTTAATAGCGTGACAAATATTGTCTAATCCGTGAATATTCAAAAAGCTTTCTTGTTGACCGGCAAATGAGGCATCCGGTAAATCTTCTGCGGTAGCAGAAGAGCGTACTGCAAAGGTAGTACCTTGTGCCGATCTTTCAATAAGTTTGGTGTAATGCTCACTAATCGCTGAATTCAATGCTGGAGGGAAATCTGCTTCCATGATCCAGCCACGAATCTGCGCACCACAAATCGCTAATGCTTGCGTATCATCTGCATTAAGTTTATCCAATAAATCATTGATTTTTTTATCTAAACCATTTTGTGAGAGGAACTCACGATAGGCATCTGCAGTGGTTGCAAATCCGGTTGGCACACGCACGCCTTTAGCACTGAGTTGAGAAATCATTTCACCAAGTGAAGCGTTTTTACCCCCAACAGAAGGCACATCGCTATTACGTAGTTGTTCAAATGGAATGACATGGCTAGACATACGAATCCCTTAAAATTGTTCTAACAAACCGCTCAAACATTGCGATCGATGACTGGTTTATATTGATTGTGGTTTAAAATCTTGTTCTTATATTATGCCAAATTAGCCTAGTGATGTCACGTTGCTTGATTAGTCAATAATGACTAAAACCTTGGTATAGTGCGATTCAATGAACAGTCAATTCCATTTTGATTAGAGCACTATGAATACACCGTCGAAAAGTAAGCAAGTAGAAGTGGTCACCTCCGCAAGATTACACATGGGTTTTTTTGATTTGAATGGATCCATTGGTCGTCGCTATGGCAGCATGGGCGTTAGCCTAAATGCCCCGCAAACACGCATAGTCGTTTCAGAAGGCAATGCTTTTGTTGCACCAGATTATATAGAACGAAGTAAACGCGTATTAATGCAACATTTGGGTGTTGAGTCCCCTATTGCCATAAAAGTCTTAGAAGAAATACCACGTCATGCCGGTTTAGGTTCAGGTACACAGATGGCGCTGGCTATTGGTATTGCCATCAGCCATCTATTCGATTTAAAGTTATCATTGCGTGAAATTGCCCAATATATTGGTCGTGGCGCACGTTCTGGCATCGGTATCGGCACATTTGCAACGGGTGGCGTGGTGCTGGATGGCGGTGTCGATGTTGAAAAACAAGTACCTCCCATCATTGCCCAGCACCCATTTCCAGCGCAATGGCGTATCTTATTGATATACGACCATGGTTTTGTAGGGGTGCATGGCTCTGCTGAGCAACAAGCATTTAAAGTACTTACCGACAGCAGTTTAGCCAGTACACAACAGCTAAGTCATCAAGTGTTAATGGAGGCGCTACCAGCATTAGTCGAACAGGATTTGGTGACATTTGGCAAAGCTGTGTCTAGCTTGCAAGCTTACAACGGCGATTATTTCTCACCTGTGCAGGGTGGTCGTTTCGCTAGTCGACGTGTATCAGAAGTGCTTGCTGATTTGTATAGTCATGGTATTAAGTGTGCGGGGCAGAGCTCTTGGGGTCCCACAGGATTTGCAATTTTCGCTGATCAAACTTCTGCTGAGTTGCATATGCAACGGTTACAATCCCAATTTCAATATCCGCAATTGGGTTGGCAGATTTGCACAGCGAATAACCACGGTGCCATTGTGAACATTAGAAATAAAGGTGAATTGTTAGGTTAATCAATGGTTTGATTAGTATTGGCTGAGGGTAGAGTGATGATTGTAGCAATACAACAATCGATAGCATGCTTGAGATAATGGATATAAGAAGATAAATGATGAATAAAATCAGTATATTACACCTAGTGACCGCTGCAAAAAATGCCAGCCCGTTTGATGTGAATATGGCTTTTGATGCAGGCTATGAAAAAATCATGCCATATACCAATGTCTTGCTGAATGAGGTCATTGCGTTAACGCAAGATGCTATTTTCTCTAGAAGTCCAAGTGGTATCAAACAAGAAGCATTCTTTTTCGGCGGTCGTGACATACATTTAGCCCTTGATATGCAAAAAATGGCAAGAAGCGCCATGTTTAAACCCTTTGAAATGTCTACTTTTTCAGATCCCTCAGGTGCATTTACTACAGCAGCTGCGATGTTGGCAAAAGTGGATAAGCATTTGCAACTGACTCAACAATCATTAAGTCAACAAACTATCGCCATATTTGGCGCAAGTGGTACGGTAGGCTCTACCGCTGCGTTAATAGCAGCACGACAAGGCGCTACGATTTATATGATGGCGCACAGCGATACACAAAGCATGCAAGCATATGTAGACAATATGCAGGAAAGATACGACGTCAAGTTAACCGTTGTGGACGGTAGTAATTCGGCAGCGAAACAAGCTGCACTTGCACAAGCAACCGTTGCATTATGCGCAACCCCAGCGGGTGTGCGTGTATTAGATATCGACCAGTTTGCACAATCTTCCACATTGAAAGTAGTGGCCGATGTAAATGCGGTGCCACCATCTGCAATAGAAGGCGTGGATGTCATGGCGAATGGTACGTTGGTAGGCAATACGCAAATCGCTGGGTTTGGCGCGTTGGCAATAGGTCAATTGAAATATGTTACACAGCACAAATTATTGCAGCGTATGTTAAGTAGCGATGTGCCGATGCACATTGATTACCATGATGCATATGACTTTGCTTGTGCCAATGCAAAATAAACCCACTATTGTCATCGCTGCGCTCTCAAGTCGCCCTTATGCAAAGGCGGCAGTGGAAGCTGGCTTTGATGTGATTGCCATTGACGCTTTTGTAGACCAAGATACGCAGGCCATGGCAAAGCAAACGATTCAAGTATCCTGCCTGCAACAGCAATTTGATGCACAAGCAATGCTAGATGCAATAGATACTATTCCTCATGCATCCGTTCTTGGATTTTGTTTCGGGGCAGGTTTTGAAGCACAGCCTGAACTGCTAAAGCAAGTCCAACAACGCATACCGCTCTTTGGCAACTCAGCGAGTACAGTTGCACATTGTAAAGATCCCAACGCATTTGCACAGTTTTGTCAGCAACACCATTTTGCAATGCCGATGATTGCGCATGAGGCACCAGCTGAATTAACAGGATGGCTCATTAAATCTGCAGGTGGAAGTGGTGGTGCGCATATTCATTATGCCGATGGTTACGCATTACCCTTGGCGCCCAATCAATATTTTCAGCGTTTTCAATCGGGCATCTCAATTTCATGTTTGTTTTTGGCTTCGGGTGGGGATGTCCACATGGTAGGCGTCAATGAACAATGGCTTGCAACAGATACGCCATTGCCTTTTCAATATGGTGGTGCTGTCAGTCATCTGGAGCTTGAAGCCAATACATTAGAAGCGCTCACACGTTTTATCACGTTAGCTACAACCCATTTTCATTTAAAAGGCTTAAATAGCGTGGACGCATTGCTGGATAATACCGAGCTTTACTTCTTGGAAATCAATCCAAGATTAAGTGCAACAATCGATTTATATGCCACTGAAAAAGTTGGCTTGTTTGCGTCACATGTCGATGCATTTCAATCGCAATGTGCGTCAGTGCTGAAGATTACACACCAGCCTAAAGCGCATCATGTCGTGTATGCCAAACAAATCACACATATTCAAGCGCAACAAGTCTGGCCGGAATGGGTGAGTGATATTCCGAGCACGTCACAAACCTTTGACATTGGTATGCCCATTTGTACAGTGGTCTCTGTGGCAGATAGTGTGCAAGCAGCAAAACAATTAGTGCAAGCCAGAGCAGTTTGCCTAACACAATAATTTTTACGGGGTCGAACCATGCAAAAACAAACCAATAAGCTTCCATCATCTATGAGTATTCATGCCCTCACTATGCCGATTGTGGAATTCATCGTTGCCCATGCGGATGCCTTGCAAGTCAAAGTGACCCAACATGAAACTGGGGCGACATTGATTGATGCTGGGATTGATGCGCATGGCGGTTTAGAAGCTGGTCGCTTAATCGCAGAAGTGTGCATGGGTGGGTTGGGACAAGTTTCGCTGCAAAACAATACTACATTCGCCAATTGGCCGCTGAGTGTTAAGGTGCATGCCATGAGCCCAGTTATTGCCTGTTTAGGCAGTCAATATGCGGGTTGGGCACTGTCACATGAAAAGTTTTTTTCGCTTGGTAGCGGTCCTGCGCGCGCCATGGCGCAACGTGAAGATATCTTTACAGAATTAAGCTATCAAGACACTGCAAAACAAACAGTATTGGTGTTGGAAACTGACAAAATACCGCCAAAAGAAGTAGTGGAAAAAGTGGCGCGCGATACTAAATTAGCGGCTGATCAGCTCACATTTATTCTGACACCCACTAGAAGTTTAGCGGGTACGGTGCAAATTACAGCACGTGTGTTAGAAGTCGCATTGCATAAATTGCATACTGTGCACTTTCCATTACACCAATTAGTGGACGGGTATGGTGTAGCGCCAATACCAGCGCCATCTCCAGATTTTTTAACCGGCATGGGTAGAACCAACGATGCGATATTGTTCGGTGGATTTGTACATTTATACGTGAAATGTAAAGATGCAGAAGCGGAAGCGTTGGCGAAGGCATTGCCCAGCAGTGCATCTAAAGATTATGGACGTCCATTTGCAGAAGTGTTTAAAGCAGTCAATATGGATTTTTACCAAATCGACCCATTATTATTTTCACCCGCAAAGGTTGCTGTCACTAATTTAGACACTGGACACAGCTACTTTGCTGGACAATTTAACGAGGCACTTTTAGAGCAATCATTTAATTAAGTATATTATTAATCAATAAGTTATTAAATATAATTAAAGTGTTAAGTTAATAATGAGAGTGCCTATCATCACCGATGAGGCTGCCCAGCAGGGTGGCTGGCACGGTATTGCTCTTAGTCAAGCATTTGCTCATCGCGGGTATGAGGCTGTATTCGTTGAATTGCAAGATTGCCTCATCGATTTATCCAGTGATCTTCCGAGTATTAGCATCCCACAGTTTGAAAGTTTGCCTCCTTTTGCGTTTATTCGAGGTATTGCCGCTGGCACGCTCCAGCAGGTGATTACACGTTTGAATATTCTGCATATGCTGAAAATGCAAGGCACCTATATTTATAACGACGCCAAAGCCATTGAACGCACAGTGGATAAAGGCATGACCAGTTTTTTACTGAAACAACATGGCATTCCAACGCCTGCCACATGGGTGTGTGAATCCAGACAGCAAGCACACGCCATTATCCAGACGCAATTACAACAGCATGCTGCACTTGTTATCAAGCCATTATTTGGCTCACAAGGGCAGGGTGTTCGATTGATTCAGCCACAAGATAGCTACCCATTGCCACGCGATCTATTTGTGGATGGTGTGTATTATCTGCAACAAAAAATTGAGACGGGTGCGCATAATTTCGATTACCGGGTGTTTGTAGTCAATAATCAAGCCGTGGCCACCATGCAAAGAAGTGGAGAAGGTTGGTTGCATAATGTGGCGCGCGGTGCGCAATGTACTTGGGTACAAGATGTTTCGATTGCAACGCTTGCAGAAAGCGCTGCAAAAGCGTTGAATATTGATTATTGCGGGGTAGATATTATCCGTGATGCAGAGAGCGAATTATGGGTGCTTGAAGTGAACAGCATTCCTGCGTGGCGTGGTTTGCAAAGCGTTTGTACCGTCAATATCGCCCAATTAGTGGTGGATGATCTTATCCAAAAAGCACAGAAAGTACACAATTAGACCAACAAATGGTAGCTGACTTAAATAATACTTGGGCGCAGCAGTTAACAAAAGCCTATCAAAATGCATGTCTTGCAGAACTAGAAGCACTTAAGCCCGGCAATGTGCATATATTTGCAGATGGTCATGGCATGGTGGTAGAACAATTTATCAGTAGTGCAGAAGCCTCCGCCCTCTTTATGGGTGATCCTGTACTTGGTTTGGGTGAGCGCATTTTTAAATCGGTGGAGGCAACATATGATGCAGTGGGTTGTAACACTAATTTAGGTATTGTGTTGTTGTGCGCACCACTACTGCAAGCAGCTTTTTCGCAATCTTCAATCCCATTACAAGAAAAACTGACAAAAGTGTTAGCCAATACCACTTTGGAAGATGCGCAATATACTTTTGATGCCATTCAACTGGCGAAGCCAGCTGGGTTGGGGCAAAGTGACGAGCATGATATTCACCATCAAGCCGATTGTACTTTGCTGGAAGCCATGCAGACATCAGCCTTAAAAGACAATATCGCTTTGCAATATAGCAATGGATTTTATCAAATCGCTACTGAGGGTTTGGCGCACTATCAACAGGCACTGGCTAGGTGGGAGCGCCCAGCATGGGCAACAACTGCGGTTTATCTGTATTGGTTAGCACATTATTCTGACAGCCACGTGGTGCGAAAATACGGTCTACCAGTGGCCGATGCATTGCAGAAAGACGCACGTGAACATTATGTTGCGTTTTTAAAGCAAGACAATCCTAAAATGTATCTACCTGCACTCAGGGCTTTTGATCGGGAGCTGAAAGAGCAGGGGCTGAACCCTGGCACTAGTGCGGACCTCGCCGTGGCCACAGTGTGTTGGCAGTCAATACAAGACCTAATAAATAAAGTATAAAATGCGTGCATGTGTTGGTCTCATGCACTCAGGTCAAATTAAATCAATCATTCGAATCGGTTCACACAGCGCATTTCCAACACAGTTTGTTGATTTCCATCATTCCCTGATCGCTTTGCTAGTATTCAATTTTATTTCTTGCATAAGTTGTCCATGCATCTTATGCAAATTAAGCTATAATGCTGAGGTTAAATTTTTGGCAAAACAAGATAGGCAATTTTTTAGGAGGATGCAATGGAAAATTTATTAGACCAACTTAAAGCAATGACTACAATCGTGGCTGATACAGGCGACGTAGAAGCAATTAAAACAGTAAAACCAGTAGATGCAACAACTAACCCGTCATTGGTATTAAAAGCAAGTCAATTACCACAATATGCTCCTTTAATTGATGCTGCAATCGCTTACGCAAAAGCACAAGGTGGTACCAAAGCAGAACAAATTGACAGCGCTGCTGATAAATTGGCAGTGTTGATTGGTGCTGAAATCACTAAAGTAGTACCAGGCCGTATTTCAACTGAAGTAGACGCACGTTTGTCTTTCAACCTAGATGCAATGGTGGCAAAAGGTCGTAAATTGATCAAACTTTATGAAGAGTCTGGCATTAGCAAAGACCGCGTATTGATTAAATTAGCATCCACATGGGAAGGTATCAAAGCTGGTGAGATTCTTGAAAAAGAAGGCATCCAATGTAACCTCACATTGTTATTTGGTTTCGGTCAAGCACGTGCATGTGCAGAAGCTGGCGTATTTTTGATTTCTCCTTTCGTAGGTCGTATCTTGGATTGGTACAAAGCAAAAACTGGTGAAACATACACTCAAGAAACAGATCCAGGTGTAGTGTCAGTACGCGCAATTTATGCATATTACAAAGAGCATGGTTACAAAACAGTGGTGATGGGTGCTTCATTCCGCAACACTGGTGAGTTGATTGCTTTAGCTGGCTGTGATCGTTTAACTGTTTCACCCAACTTATTGCAAGATTTGGCAGCAACAGAAGGCACATTAGTACAAGTACTTAAAGACACAGGCGCTACAAAAACACCACCTGCCAAAATGACTGAAGCTGAGTTCCGCTTTGCGTTGAATGAAGATGCAATGGCCACTGAGAAATTAGCAGAAGGTATTCGTGGTTTCGTTGTAGACCAAAACAAATTAGAAGCAGCATTAAGCGCAAAACTATAAACGTTTTGCAATCGGTTTGATCATTAATCAATGGTCATATGACTGTAATTAAACTGCTTTAACATTGACATAATTGAGCAGGACACTTAACATAAGCGTCCTGCTTAAATTCTGTAGTACGCTAGAAATTAGCATTTAAGAAAAATATTTATTAACTTTGGAGAAACACCATGGCTCAAACCCAAATGGCATTAGATTCATTAGACTTTGACGCAACAGTTGCATTAGCAGCTTCAGTTGCACCACACGTAGACATCTTAGAAATCGGTACACCATGCATTAAGCACAACGGTATCAAACTAGTTGAAACTTTACGTGCTAAATTCCCAAACAACAAAATTTTAGTTGATTTGAAAACAATGGATGCTGGCTTCTACGAAGCTGAGCCATTCTTCAAAGCTGGTGCAGACATCGTGACTGTATTAGGCGTTGCTGATATCGGTACAATCAAAGGTGTAATCGATGTTGCTAACAAATACGGCAAAAAAGCACAAGTTGACTTGATCAACGTTGCTGACAAAAAAGCACGTACACAAGAAGTTGCTAAATTAGGCGCACACATCATTGGCGTGCACACTGGTTTAGACCAACAAGCTGCTGGCCAAACGCCATTTGCTGACTTAGCATTGGTTTCTGGTTTGAATTTAGGCGTTGAGATCTCAGTTGCTGGTGGTGTTAAAGCTGCAACAGCTGCTCAAGTACGTGACGCTGGCGCAACGATCATCGTTGCTGGCGCTGCTATCTACGGTGCTGCTGATCCTGCTGCTTCTGCTGCAGAAATCACAAAAATCGCTCACGGTTAATTTAACCTACATCAATAAGCAATTATTGATATGCGTAAATAAAAAACCCGACCCAGTAATGTGTCGGGTTTTTTTATCCTATTTTTTTAACCCATTTTAGAGCGCAAGCTTAGACTAAATAAGGAAATAATATGAGCAATAGTCAGTCATTGATTTTAAACAAATTAACCAGCATTTTGGCTGAAACAGACAATTCTAAAGCTGCAGAGCTTTTAAAGTTGGTTGAAGCAGCAGGCCGCACATTCATTGGTGGGGCAGGTCGTTCATTACTGGTATCACGCTTTTTTGCCATGCGTTTAGTACATGCGGGTTATAACGTGAGCATGATTGGTGAAGTGGTAACGCCAGCCATTAAAGCAGGCGATTTACTGGTGTTAGTGTCTGGCTCTGGCGGCACAGAAACATTATTGCCATTTGTGAAAAAAGCAAAATCAGTAGGCGCAAAACTGGTAGTGATTTCAATGAAAAAATCATCTGCGATGGCGGATGTGGCTGATTTAGTAATTCAAATTGGTAACGACAACAGCTTCCCGCTGACTAAAGGCATGCCGATGGGCTCACAATTTGAGCTTTCAACCTTGATATTCCTTGAAGCGGCGATTGCTGATTTGATTTTTGCTAAAGATTTAACCGAAGAAGGTATGCGTGCGATTCACGCAAACTTAGAGTAATTCAAGGCTGTTTAATTGCTTTGAATAGTTGCGACAAAACCCGAGTTTACTCGGGTTTTTTTTACGCCTTATGTAATTGTTGGAGTATTGAAGCGTCTAGCTGTTTGGTATGGAGTCCAGTGGCAACGAGCGCGCCGTGTAGATGTAATGCGTATAACTGTGCAATATCTGCTTGATCACGTACACCACCTGCTGCATAAATATGGTGTTGCTGTGCCAAGCGAGAAATGTTCTTTAGCGTTAAGATATCAATACCTAGCTGCGCACCCACATGGTGAAGTGTCATGACAATCACATCTTTAGGCCAATGCAGGCAGTTCTGTATAAAAATCTCAAGACCTTGATAGCCGTTAGGCATGAAGTCTAAAGACAGCACAATGTTGTTAGGCATTACTTGCATTATTTTTTCGTATTCTACAAAGCTCTTAAGACTTTCTGTGCCTATCACCAGAGACGTGTTGCACGATTGCCATTGCATTGCATCATGAGCGTTGCGTATTCCTACATCTAACCAAATATGGAGTTCTGGAAATGTATTTTGAATTTCTGCAACCCATGCTTCATGGTTTTGAATCGGTGAATGCAATCTTTGTATGGCGTTTAAATCGGCGATATAGAGCGTCTCAAATGGATAAACTTCCATAAAAGCCTTTACAATATCTAGAGGTTTGCTGGAATCGGTCAGTGCGGAAACAATAGGTTGATACCGTTGGCGCTGGCCTTGTTTGGCATGCACTACAATACCTTCAAGCAAATCAATCACGGGAATAATACGCACAATGCAATCACAACGAACACTATTGGTATGTGAGTTTATCACTGGTGGTGGTCTGGTGGGTGCTGACTTACCAGAAAGTCTGGCAAGAGAAGGGGCATTGATGCGTGACGCGTTGTTACGTGACTTAATCCTCCTCAATGAGTGGCAAATCATCACTACCCATGATGCACGCGTGCCACCACCTGATGACAAAGTAAACAGTCACGCCATTACGCCAGAACAAGATATCTGGGCAGTTTGGCGTGATTGCATGGCATTAGCTGATGCTGTTTGGGTAATTGCGCCTGAATCAGAGGGTGTATTGCTCAGGATTGCTGAATTAGCAAATGCCAACCAAGCATTGTGGATCGGTGCAACACAAGAGGCAATTGCGATTTCCAGTGATAAGTATCGCATGGCACAAGTGCTAGCTAAGGCAAAGCTACCTGTAATTCCCAGCTATATCTATGAAGAATGGATGCCAAATAATGATGGCTCGTGGGTTGTGAAACCCAATGATGGCGCGGGCTGTGCAGTTACATTTGTATTTAGCAATGCAAAAGATGTTAATCAATGGTTTGATGCAGATGCGCGACGCAGTCATACCCATATTATTCAACCCTATCTATTGGGCATTCCGGCAAGTATTTCTGTGATCGGCTCAAAACATTCAATTATCGTGCTTAGTTGTAATTTACAATCGATGCGGTTACATCATGAACAATTAAGTTATACCGGCGGAGTGATCAATGGGGCAGTAGAATACTGGGTGCAATTGAGCGAATTGGCGCAACAGGTCAAAGAGGCGATACCTGGGTTGATGGGCTATTTTGGGATAGATGTGTTGTTACATACTGACGTGGAGTATGGGATATCTATTATTGAAATTAACCCAAGATTAACCACAAGCTATGTGTATTTAAACGAAGCGATAGGCTGTAACCCCGCAAAATTGGTGTTGGATGCTATGTTTAAAGAGTGTGTGGATGTAACAGCAATCAAAAGAAATCTAGTAGAGTTTAATGTTGAAAACTAAATATAGGATTGGCTGGGATATTGGGGGTGCGCACTTAAAAGCGGCCTTGCTTGATACGGAGGGTGTTGCGTTGCAAGTGCATCAGCTGGCGTGTCCGCTTTGGCGCGGACTTAACGCGTTAGAAAATGCGATGATGCAGATGCGTCAATTGCTCGATACCCCAGATGCACTCTCTTTGGTAACCATGACTGGTGAGTTAGTTGATCTTTTTCCAAACCGCCATACTGGTGTATGTGAAATAGCATCAGTGGTTAATCAGCAATTAGGGCCACAAGCGCTGTTTTATAGCAGTGAGTGCAGGTGGATTTCTTTTTCAGAAGTAAGCGCAAACACGCCCAGTATCGCATCCATGAATTGGCATGCCAGTGCACGATTTCTGGCAAAGTGTATTGATCGCGCACTGTTTATCGATATAGGTAGTACAACCACTGATATGATTCCATTGCAGCAACATTTATTCGATGCGGTGGGACAAACGGATGCGCAAAGAATGTCAAACCATGCCTTAATTTATACCGGCGTTGTGCGAACACCCCTGATGGCATTCGGTCAAACGATTGGTTTTAAAGATCAAATTTACTATTTAGCCGCTGAATACTTTTCCACTAGCGCAGACGTGTATCGCATGCTTCAACAATTGCCCGAAACAGCAGATTTAGCGGATACTGCAGATGGTAAAGGCAAGACTTTGCCTGAAACAGCCAGACGACTAGCACGCATGGTTGGTCATGATCTGGAAGATTACCCAATGTCGGATTGGGTGACATTAGCGCAATCGTTTAAACAATTACAAAAGAATTTACTGATGCAAGCAATTAGAGCCCACACCCATCATGACAACATGCCCATTGTTGCGGCAGGCATTGGCGCATTTTTATGTCAAGAACTCGCACAGGATTTGCATTTACCGGTGGTGAATGTGTCTAAATTTGTACAAGCCAACGATAGCACGACACATTTACAAGCAGTCAACTGCTTTCCAGCCTATGCTGTAGCAAGGTTGGCAGACTAGTATGGCTTTGATTCAACACTCCTTACCGTATCATCATGATTCTGCGATGTTATTTGCGCGGATTAAGCATTTGCGTTGGCCCATGTTTTTGGACAGCGCGCAAATGTTGAATGTCAACACACAAAAACCATCAAGCCAATTTGGACGCTACGACATTTTAGTGGCGGATCCCGCAATCACTTTCGTCACCACTGGGCCACACACAGTGATTGAACATGCAAATGTCAAAACAGTATCGGAAGATGACCCTTTTTTACTGATTAAACAGGCTTTACTCAACACCCCAAGTGCACACAGCGAATATCCTTTTACTGGTGGTGCATTGGGCTATTTTTCGTATGATTTAGGCCGACGCATTGAAAAGCTACCTACCATTGCCTTAAACGACACGCAAATGCCAGAGATGATGGTGGGCATTTATGATTGGGCTATCGTGGTGGACCATCGAGAGAAAACAGCACAGCTTGTTTCGCATCAGTTTTACACCAGCGCAGACACTTGGGACATGGTGTGTGCTTTATGTGTAGAAGAGCCACCGTCTAAGCAAAGTAAATTTGAAGTGGAGACTGCATTGGTATCTAACTTTGATGAGACAAGTTACCAAAAAGCATTTACCAAAGTGCAGCGTTACATTCATGCAGGAGATTGCTATCAAATTAATTTGGCGCAACGCTTTTCCGCCCAAGTGTCGGGAGATAGCTGGCAGTGTTACCAAACACTCAGAACGGTTAGTCCTGCTCCTTTTATGGCCTACATGGATTTGAGTGTTGATGAGCATAAAACCTTGCAGGTGATGTCGGTATCTCCTGAGCGTTTTTTGCAACTGATGGGCCAGCAAGTGGAAACTAGGCCTATTAAAGGGACGCGACCACGTTACGATGATCCACAACAAGATTTGCAGAGTGCAATTGAATTGGTCACCAGCCTTAAAGATCGTGCAGAAAATGTCATGATAGTGGACCTATTGCGCAATGATATTGGTAAAGTTTGCGAGCGTGGAAGTGTCAAAGCTGAAAAGTTATTTCATCTGCAAAGTTTTGCCAATGTTCACCATTTGGTGAGTTTTGTCACAGGTAAATTAGATCATCAATATACGGCAGTTGATTTGCTGAAGAGCTGTTTTCCAGGTGGATCTATTACTGGCGCCCCAAAATTACGAGCAATGGAAATCATTGAGGAGTTGGAGCCTCACCGTCGTGGTATTTATTGTGGTGCCATTGGATATATTGGATTCGATGGGGACATGGACATGAATATTACAATTCGTACTGCGGTCGTCATCGATAAGATGATTTATTTCTATGCAGGGGGTGGGGTGGTCGCAGACTCAACCTCTGAAAAAGAGTATAAAGAAACGTTAGACAAAGCTTCTAATTTTTTCACTGCCATGGAAATGTTGAGAAAAACCAAATCATAACCGCCTAAAAAAGTCTTTATATTTTGCCTCCATGACTGTCTCTGCATATGTGGAAGCATAAAATTGTTGATGGTGGCGATGATGTCTATAAGAAAAATGATGCATGTGAGCGAAAGGGACCTATTTGTGGGTAATTAAGTTGGGGGGGAGTCTTCTCGGTACTGATGAATTGCAACAGTGGTTGTCTTGCATAGCTGAATATGGTGATGGCCGTGTCGTCATCGTACCTGGCGGAGGTGTGTTTGCTGATACGGTGAGAACGCTATACGCTCAAATACCCATGAGTGAACGTTGCGCGCATACATTGGCAGTCAATGCCATGAATCAGTTCGGCACATTATTGATCGACCAGATGCCACAACTAGTTCCAGCACATAGTGAATTAGAGATTTCTGAACGTAGTTGGCAGCACCGCGGTATTGTGTGGATGCCCAGCCAAATGGTGATGACAGATGGTGATGACATTCCGTTTAGTTGGGATGTCACATCAGACAGTTTGGCGTTATGGTTAGCCAATAAAATCTCTGCCAAACATGTGTTGTTAGTGAAGTCTCAGCGGCCAGCTAACGATGCAACGCTGAGTGATTTGATGACGCAACAGTTAATAGACCCTGCCTTTTCCTCGTTCCACATAAGCAGTGCAGTGAAGTCTTGGGTAGTCTATAAAGGCGATTCCCATGTCTTTTCGAACGGCTTTAACGAGGCAGCATTAACGCAAGTAGGTCATTTTCTTGAATGAAGATAATCGAGACTACTGAACTACGCGAATATATGATTAGCGCTGTAAGTCTTTTTCAAATCGACCAAAGTGCAACATAATCGTTGGTAGTATCAGCAAATTCAAGATGGTGGAAGTGATCAGACCACCGACAATAATGGTTGCCATGGGCCCTTCAATTTCGCGACCAGGTTGACCGCTCCCTGCTGCTAATGGTAGTAAGCCTAATGCGGTGACCAAGGCCGTCATCAACACAGAAGGTAGGCGTTCTGTGGCGCCACGAATACACGTTTCTAAATTCCATATGCAGTTTTCTTCATCCACCAAATGCTGAAAATGCGAGACCATCATGATGGAATTGCGTAGCGTAATACCAAATAATGTGACAAAGCCTACTAATGAACCCAATGATATCCAACCGCCAGTAAATAATGCCGCCATCACGCCACCAATCAAGGCAAATGGTAAGTTAGCAAAGGTTAGTAACAGGTTTCGAAGTTTGCCAAAGGCAATGTAAAGCATTAAGAATATGGCAACGCCTGCCAATAAAGAGTGCACAATGAGGTCTTCTCTAGACTGTGCATTGGCTTCTGCTTCACCCGTAAATTCAAGGTAATTTCCTTTATTCAGCGTGACTTCTTCCTTGATGCGTTTTTTTAGCTCACGCACAAAGCTTTCTTGATCTCTATCTTCTACATTGGCTGTGACTGTTTGTATACGTTTTGCGCCAGCGTGCAATATTTTTGAGCGACCATTTTCCTGCGTGATGTAAGCAATATCTTTTAAATGCAATAACTTACCATCAGGGTTAAATATGGGAATGCGACTAATATCGCCAATATCATCGCGGGCGTCTAAATCAAGTAACACGCTTAAGCCGACCACTCGGCTACCCATATAGATTTGTGAGATGGGAACGCTTTCATAGGATGCGCGTATGGTGTCCAGCACATCAGTAGGATGCAGACCCCATATTGCTAATTGATCTGGTCTTAACCGAATAACGACCTGTGGTGTACCAGGTGGCGATTGCACCAAAACATCGGTGGCTCCTTTAGTGCTATTGACGATACTCGCAATGGTTTGTGCATCACGGTCTAAGGCATCTAAATCATTGCCGAAAATATTAATGACGGTGCTTGCGGCATAGCCTGAGATGGTTTCTTCAATACGTTCAGTTAGAAACGTATTGATGGCAAAGTTAGCACCCACAAAACCAACTTCGGCCACACCATCCTTGTCTTCATCCTCAGCATCACCTGCAAGGGCTTCGCGGATCTCATCCAAGATGCGTGTTTGTTCTTCACCTGATAGCGTGCCGATTTCAATTTCGAATTCGCTGTAATGCGTGCCAAATGTATCAGCGCCGTTTTGGGCGCGACCCACCCATTGGGTCACTGACTTTACGCCTTCGATCTCACGAATCGTCTTGGATACCTTTTGACCTAACCTTAAGGATTCATCTTCAGATGTGCCTGGTACTGCCGTCATGTGCATGATGAAATGTCCCTCATGCAGGGCTGGGATGAATTGGTTTTTAAATAAAGGGAGTACGCCTAACCCCATGGCAATCATGATAAAACTGATAGAAATGACTGCCTTATAGTTCTTTTCTATTTTGTACAAGTACTGCACATAATGACGTTTAATATATTTGATGATTGGAGAGTCTTCGGTTTCTAGTTTAGCATGGCCCAGCATCATGTAGCAAAGTGCTGGAGTGAGCGTTAAAGCCACTACCAGCGAGGCGAGAATGGCGGCAATGTAAGCAAACCCTAACGGCGCAAATAGCTTGCCCGCCACGCCAGATAGCGTGAGTAACGGCATGAACACCAATGCGACAATGATGGTGGCATATACCACAGAGCTTCTCACTTCCATCGAGGCTTGAAACACGACTTGGTGGATAGGAAGGGGTTGAGCCAAACTGCGGTTTTCTCGAAGCCGTCTAAAAATATTTTCAGTATCGATAATAGCGTCATCAACGACTTCGCCCAGCGCAATGGCGAGCCCACCCAATACCATGATATTTAACCCGATGTTGTAATAGCTCATGACGACAATTGCGGTCAATAACGATAACGGGATTGCTGTAGCAGAAATAAATGCTGTACGTGCGTTAAACAAAAATAAAAATAAGATTGAAATGACTAAAATCGATCCAATGAGAATGTCGGTACGCACACCCTCAATGGCCGTTTCAATAAAGTTAGCGGGTCTAAATAAGCCTTCATGTAACGTCACATGTTGTGCAATTAAGTTGGGTTTTAATTCTTGAAGTGCAGACTCTATTGCCAAAGTCACGGCATGGGTATTGGCGCCTAATTGGCCTTGAACTGAGAGATAAATGCCGATTTCTTCATTAATCGCGGCGGCACTAATGGAGGGGGCTGCACCCTCTACCACCCGACCAATATCCCCCAGTTGAATCGTGACACCATTTTTATGCAATAGCGTCGCTTTTGATAATGTGTTCACATCGGTGGCTTGCCCTTGGGTGTTAATAATGATGCGTTGGTTGCTATTTTGTATATAGCCTGCACCACTGACACCAGTCGCTTTTTGGGCGGCGAAAACCACATCATTGATATTTAATTGGTAACGGACCAACTTATCTGGGTCTATCTGAATTTGAAACTGCCGTACTTGTCCGCCAAACACATTGACATCTGCCACTCCAGGAATCGACAGTAGATGTGGCGTGATGGTCCAATCGACTAAAGTACGTAACTGCATTAAATTCAATGACTTAGAGGTGACGCCAAAGCCTAAAACTGTACTGGCAGAAGAGGTGAGCGGGGTGATGTTGGGCGTGATGCCTTTGGGAATCTGGTTGGACAAAGTGCTTAGGCGTTCGGCGACCACTTGCCGATTGCGATAAATGTCAGTTTTTTCATCAAAAATAACGGTGACAATCGATAATCCTGGGATAGATTGTGAACGTAAGTTGATGACCCCGACAGTACCTGCAATACTGGTTTCGATCGGCTGCGTCACCAGCGACTCTACTAGCTCTGCAGAAAGACCGGGAGATTCTGTTTGAATAATAATTTGTGTAGGGGAGAACTCGGGAAATACGTCTAAATTACTGCGGGTAAGGCTATACATGCCATAAAACACGATCAGCGCAGCAATACCAATAATCACGCCATAAAAGCGGATTGAAAAGCGAACAATGGATGACATCATGTTGCGATGCTTTCAATCAAACGCAATGACGATGGATGTTCATGTGGTTGAGGATCGAACGGGCTTAATACAAGCGGGTAAAAGCCACAAGCTTTAGCATGCAAACGAAGATAGTTTGTCTTGGCCGAATCGAAGATTAAATACATTAATTAATCCTCGTTTTCATTTTTAATTAAATATTTAAACTCTTCAGACAGTAAAAGCTGCGCGCCATTGGTGACGACTTCACTGCCAGCTGAAATCTCTTGATTAAACCATCCTTCTTCAATTTCAGTATCAGTAGAGATTGGTTGTCTTACAAACTGATTATTTTGCTTTTTGACATAAACCCAAGGTTTGCCACCATGCCACACCACTGCGCTACTGGGAATCAACACGCCATGCACATCATGTTGACTAGAATTCGTTTGAACGACATTCACCCGCATGCCCACTCGCAATGATTCTGCAGGTGCACTGTAATAATAAGTTTTACCTATACCACTCATGTCGGCATTGGTAGCGGGGGAGATGTAAATGGCTTTGACGGAAGAAGCTCGTTCATTTAATGAAGAAATTTGAATACTGTTGCCAATGACTGGTGCGTTAGCTGTTGCCGGCAAGCTGACTTGCACCAATACATTTTGCCGGGTAAACAGCCGACTTAAATGCGGTGCAAGTTGGCCACCAGTAATCAAAGGGCTCAGTGCCTCGCCCCATTGTAATTCGATGGCAGATGCTAAATTGAACTGTTGTTGCTGAATTGCCTGAATTTTCGCTTGATTTGCATTGACTAGCGCTTGCGCCTCTTGAACCGCACTATCCGAGACATTTTTATCATCGTCATTCAATGTTTTCATTCGCTGAAGCTGTAACTGCAGTTGTTGTGAACTGCTCTTTGCAATATTCATTTCGGTAGCAAGCGCAACATATTGGGTTTTGGCTTCGATTAACTTATCAATAGACACCACGCTTCCAAACGTTTTGACGGAGCCTTGATAAGAGAATTTTTGCACTTTACTAGAGGTAATGCCACTGTTTCGCTGTGTTTCAGCGCTAAGCATTACGATGCTGATACCATCTTTCTCACTGACCCGATTTGGACTCTCGATTTCTTCTTCTTGCTCACTTTGGTAGGCTTCGTATTCATCTTTTCCGTAAAAAACGAGCACCCAAAACAAAGTGATAATAATCAGAGCTTGTAGGCCAATAATCAGTGTGATTCTTTTATTCATAGACTGTTACCGTGCGTTAAGTTGCGTCATCGATACTGCTTCTGTGAGTGGACGTTGTATCACATTTTCCAGCTGAGCATATTGTCTCAACATTTCGAACTCGGTAGCACTCACATCTTGTTCTGCAAAATGTAAAGTCAATTGTGCTTGCGTAAGCGCGACACGGTCTGCCAACCCTGCATCAAATTGTTTTTGTATTTTTTGAATATGGGTAGACTGTGCGGCCAGCATTTCTTTGGCATTTTGGTGCGTAGATTGGGCAACACTGTATTGCGCGAATATGGCATTGGTTTGCGCAATCACAGATGCTTGCAGCGCCTCAAATTGCGCACCTTCAATCGCTCTTAGTTGTTCGGCTTCTTGAATGAATGTAGGTTGTTGTTGCAACAAGTTGAGTAAGGTACCTAGCCCTAAAGACCACACACGGTCACCAAATTCAAAAGCATAGCCTGGTGAAAGCGATATATCGGGAATTTGCTTAGCCACTTCAAGTTTGAGTTTAGATTCCGCCGCCGCATAGCGTGCTAACGAACGGCGAATATCTACACGATGAATTAACGCTTCAGATTGCAAAGTATCTGATTGTGATGTGGCGCTGGCAGTTAGAGGGGTAGCGTAAGTTTGGGCGATAGGGATACGTTTAAATTCTGCAAAAGATAAACCCACGTCTCCTGATAACTTCACTATTAGATAATCTGTTTTAGCGGAGGCATTGCGTAATTGAATTTGGCTTTTTTGACGCATCAATTGGTATTGCGAAAGTTCAGTATTCGATCCCATACCTTGAGCAACCCGTTTTTCTAGCATGCTGATTAACTGTTGATAGGTATCGAGTTCACGCTGCAATAACTGCAAGCTTCGCTGTTGCTCATGATAATTGATTAAATCTAACTGAATTTGATGACGTAGATGCCAGGCAATTTCTGCAGCATCCAAGCGAGACACTTCTGCCAGATGTTGCGCTTGTTCAACTTTAATCGCGCGCTTTGATGTTGTTTCAAAAGGAATATCGATTTGTAAGCTGTAGGACATTGGATTGATGTCACCATTGGCGCGATCACTTCGACCAATATTTCCACCTATGCCAAGCGCTGGTTTAATACCTGCAACTTGGATGGAATATTCTGCAAGCGCCAACTTTTCTTTGGCTACAGCCAAATCTGAATGATAGAAAAGTGCTGTACGGTACATCGATTCAACATCCCATGCATCAAACGGGGGTGAGCGATCGCTGAAACCGTTTTTAATCAGATAGCCTTTAAAATCTGGATGATCTAAGCTTTTTTGCGATAGTTTGACAGCGGATTGTTCTGCATCAATCGGTTTTGCAACATACATAATGTTTGCGCAACCCCACAATAAATTTGGAACTAAGCATACCAATAAAGCAGTGCGAAAAACCGATTGCATGGGTTAAAGCAAACGCAAGATAATTAATCGTCAATAGTGGCATGCACCGCATTCAGTGCATCTTGAAGAGACTCTTCAGGTAATTTATTAATGGTGGTAGCAAGCAAGTCAGCAGCTTCGACCGTGCGAATTGGTAAGTCTGCTGTATTCAATTCAGCAATCAAACCTGCGGCAGCGCCTGCAATAATTAAAAGTGTCTCACGCTCTTTCATCAAAAGCTCTAACTCAGCTCTCAGCATATTGCTTTCAGCGATTTGTTGGGTGTTTGGCATAATGGTATTTCTGATTTCTTAACGCGTTAACGTTTATTAATTAAGATAGCATAGTGCATTTTAAACGCTTAGTTTGTCAATGCGCAGTTGAATGATTCCTTTTTTCCTGATGATTTGTTTTCGGAATATATAAAGTTGAGATACAATTATGTTTTAGCGATTGTGTAACAACAAACGCATGCGAAAGTGGCGAAATTGGTAGACGCACTGGATTTAGGTTCCAGCGCCGCGAGGCGTGAGAGTTCGAGTCTCTCCTTTCGCACCACACATAATATAGGGCTTCTCTTAGGAGAAGCCTTTATTATTTATAGGTTAAGTAGCGAGTGAATACTTGACTCATGAATGAACTTATAAGGGCTGTACAACACAGAGATAAAGGAAAACTATGCAAATGATACAAACTTCACAAGCTCCAGCAGCCATTGGACCCTATGCGCAAGGAGTAGTTGTTGGACATATGTTATATACCTCTGGGCAGATTGCATTGCGTCCAGATGGCTCAATTGAAGAGGGCGACATTACGGCACAAACCAAACAGGTGCTCGCTAACTTAACCGCTATCATTCAGCAAGCGGGTGCGGATTTAAACAAAGTGGTAAAAACAACGGTTTTTCTAAAAAATTTAGATGATTTTGCTGCGATGAATACTGTGTATGGTGAAGCCTTTGGTAATCATACCCCTGCACGATCTACGGTGCAGGTAGCAAAGTTACCAAGAGATGTACTGGTCGAAATCGAAGCTATCGTTGATCTTGCATAGTGACGTTGATGAGGTGCAGGTTGAATTGCATCCTGCCCGAAAGAAGTTTTAAGCTTGAGTTTATTTCATAGGCTACTTGTGATATATTTTAGTGCTATTTTTTTGCTTTTTTGTACTTGCTTGAGGTTAACGAAACTCAATTAGGCATGTCTTAAGGTGATAAGCGATTTATTAACGCGTGCGATTACATAGTCGTGCCATCATAACCAACCGTTCGTTTGAACGACTTTTACAGGAAATGCAACATGGCAGTATCTGTTGAAAAAATAAGCAATTTAGAGCGTCGTATGACGATTAAAGTCCCTTTGGCACCGCTAGAAGGACAAATTAGACAACGTCTTAGCCAAATTTCACGTACGGCAAAATTTGCTGGTTTTCGGCCTGGTAAAGCACCTATCGGTCTTGTGAATCAACATTATGGCGATCAAGTACGTGATGAAGTTTACTCAAAAGCGGTAGAAACGAGTTTTGGTGAAGCTGTAGAAGAAAACAAACTGCGCGTTGCAGGTTATCCTAATATCGAGCACAAACCGTTTGCTGAAGCGGCGCAAGATTTTGAATATATTGCTACTTTTGAAGTGTTTCCTGAGATCAAGTTCAAAGACTTATCAAAAGTGAAAATCGAAAAGCCTAGCTTAGAAGTTGCAGAGGCGGATGTTGAGAAAACACTGGAAGTGTTAGTAAAACAACGTGTGACTTATGAACCAGTCAAGCGTGCAGCCAAAAAGGGTGATCGTATCAATATCGCACTGACTGCTTCTATTGATGGTAAAGAAGTGGAAAAAACTGCCGATAATGGTATTGATTTGGTACTTGGTGAGCCGGGTCGCATGTCAGAGTTTGATGATGCATTGTTAGGTGGTAAGGCGGGCGCTACAAAAACGTTTGAAATTCAATATCCTGCTGATCATAATCCTGCGCAATTAGCAGGACAAACAGTCAGCTATCAAGTAACGTTTAATACGGTTTCACAGCCAATGTTACCCCCAGTGGATGCGGAATTTGCGAAAAACTTGGGTGTAGATGACGGTAATGTAGACACCATGAAAGCTGAAATTAAAGCAAGTTTAGAGCAAGAGGTAGATAAGCGTGTGAAAGCACGCGTGAAAGAGGCCGTGTTTAATGCTTTAGTGGAACAAGCTGAGCTAGATGCACCAAAAGCGGTGATTGGTTCGGAAATTAATCGATTGATGCAAATGACAGCGCAAAACTTGCAACAACGTGGGATGGATCCAAAAGCGATTCAATTAGAACCGACCATGTTTGAAGAGCAAGCAAAACGTAATGCTGCACTAAGAATGGTGTTGGCTGAGGTAGTGAATGCCAATAATTTACAAGCAACGCCGGATCAAATTCGTGCCATGGTGGATACCTTTGCACAAAGTTTTGAAAAGCCAGACGATTTAGTGCGTTGGTACTATGATGATGTGAAACGTTTGGATGAGCCAGCAGCACTTGCAACCGAAGAAAATGTAGTGAACTGGGTGCTTAATCAAGCTAAAGTAACGAGCAAAAAAATCAAATTTGATGAATTAATGGCGAGCGCATAATGGCGAAAGGTATGAGCGGTTTTATGACTAACACAAGAGAAATCTATGAACCACAAGGCTTGGGATACATCCCTATGGTCATTGAGCAAAGTGGACGTGGTGAACGCTCATATGATATCTATTCAAGATTGCTCAAAGAACGTGTGATATTTATGGTGGGCCCTGTCAATGACATGACTGCTAATTTAATTGTCGCGCAATTATTGTTCTTGGAGGCTGAAAATCCAGATAAGGATATTTCTTTGTATATCAACTCACCAGGTGGTTCTGTCACAGCTGGCATGGCGATTTATGACACCATGCAATTTATTAAGCCAGATGTCAGCACTTTATGCATCGGGCAAGCTGCCAGTATGGGTGCACTGTTACTTACCGCGGGTGCCAAAGGCAAGCGTTTCTGTTTGCCTAATTCACGTGTCATGATTCACCAGCCATTGGGTGGCTTCCAAGGTCAAGCTTCAGATATCGAGATTCATGCTAAAGAGATTTTGTATTTAAAAGATAAGCTTAATAAAATTATGGCGCATCATACGGGTAAAACGGTTGATGCCATTGCCAATGATACCGATCGTGATAATTTCATGAGTGCAGATGATGCTGTGAAATATGGATTGGTCGACAAGATGATTTCAGCACGTACTGACGCTGCGTAATCATTTTACATTTTAAGTAGTTGAGATTAGGAAACCCGAATGGCAACCAAAGCTGAAGGCGAAAAATTATTATATTGCTCATTCTGTGGCAAAAGTCAGCATGAAGTAAAAAAACTGATCGCGGGTCCGTCAGTATTTATTTGTGATGAATGTGTTGATCTCTGCAACGATATTATTCGGGAAGAAATTCAAAACCTGAATGACATTAAAGTCACCGACAAGTCTTTACCTACACCGCAAGAAATTTGTGCCATTTTAGACCAATACGTGATTGGCCAAGTGCAAGCTAAGAAAAACCTCTCTGTCGCTGTGTATAACCACTACAAACGTCTTGGTCATAACCATATTTCTGAAAATACGGCAAAAGACGATGTCGAAATTCAAAAAAGTAATATCTTACTGATTGGCCCAACTGGCTCTGGTAAAACGTTATTAGCACAAACACTTGCACGGTTATTAGATGTCCCATTTGTGATGGCAGATGCGACTACGCTGACCGAAGCAGGCTATGTGGGTGAAGACGTAGAAAACATCATGCAAAAGCTTTTGCAAAAGTGTGATTATGACGTTGAAAAAGCGCAACGCGGCATCGTTTACATTGATGAAGTGGATAAGATTTCACGTAAATCAGATAACCCTTCGATTACTCGCGATGTTTCAGGCGAAGGTGTACAGCAAGCGTTGTTAAAACTGATTGAAGGTACAGTTGCTTCAGTGCCCCCGCAAGGTGGTCGTAAGCATCCTAATCAGGAGTTTGTACAACTTGATACCACTAATATTTTATTTATTTGTGGTGGCGCGTTTGATGGTCTAGAAAAGGTGATTCGTCACCGATCAGAAAAAGGCGGTATCGGCTTTGGTGCTGAAGTCAAAAGTAAAGATGATGTGCGTCAAGTCGGTGAAGTGTTGAGAGATGTTGAGCCAGAAGATTTAATTAAATTCGGATTAATTCCTGAGTTTATTGGCCGTCTTCCAGTGGTTGCAACATTAGAATCTCTAGATGAAAAAGCATTAATGACTATTTTGGTTGAGCCAAAAAATGCATTGACCAAACAATATATGAAGTTGTTTAAAATGGAAGGTGTAGAGCTTGAGTTCGAAGAAGCTGCTTTACATGTGATTGCTAAAAAGGCGCTAGATCGTAAAACTGGTGCAAGGGGCTTGCGTTCAATCCTCGAACATTCTTTGCTTGATATCATGTATGAATTGCCTTCGATTGAGAACCTCAGTAAAGTAGTGATTGATGAGGGTGTCATCAAAGAAGAGTCGGCACCCATTTTGATTTTTGCAGAGCCTCAAAAACGCGTTGAAAATGCAGGTTAATTCAGTCATTCTTTAAATTATCTGTTGATATACCCAGTAACTAGTATATATTTAAGTCGTACTACTTGAACTAACAAAGAATGTTCCCCATTTAAACACAGAGGTGGATTGCAAACGTTGCGCCCTCTGTTTTCACTTGAAAGAATTTATGACCGAACAAACTTTGCTTGAACAATCCGAAGACCAACGTGAGCTGATACCGCTTCTACCGTTGCGCGACGTTGTCGTCTATCCCCATCTTGTGATTCCTTTATTTGTTGGTCGCGCAAAATCTGTCAAAGCATTAGAAATAGCCTCAGACACCAATAAACAAATTCTGTTGGTCGCACAAAAGTCCGCCAACAAAGATGACCCAGATGCCGAAGATTTATATGAGATTGGCACCATGGCGACCGTGTTGCAAATGCTTAAATTGCCTGATGGCACTGTCAAAGTGTTGGTAGAGGGTCTGCACAGAGTGCGTGTATCTGGTTTTGTTGAAACTGAAGAGTGTTTCATGGCCTATGCTGATAAGGTAGAACAAACCGATGATAAAGACAGCGAAGCTGAAGCGTTGATGCGCACTGTATTCACGCAATTTGATCAATATGTCAAATTGAACAAAAAAATCCCCCCTGAAATTCTCACCTCATTAGCAACCATTAATGATCCTGGCCGTTTGGCTGACACTATTTCAGCTCATCTGACACTGAAGCTTGAAGAAAAGCAAAAAACACTTGAAATGTTGAGTGTGATTGAGCGTTTAGAACATTTGCTGTATCTGATGGAGTCGGAAATTGACATTCTTCAAGTGGAGAAACGTATTCGTGGACGTGTGAAACGCCAAATGGAGAAAAGCCAACGCGAATACTATTTGAACGAACAAGTCAAAGCTATTCAAAAAGAGCTCGGCGAGCATGATGAAAATGCTGATATGGAAGAGCTTGAACAACGCATCAAAGATTCCGCGATGCCAAAAGAAGCCTTAGCTAAAGTCAGTGCTGAGTTGAAAAAATTAAAATTAATGTCACCGATGTCCGCAGAAGCTTCTGTGGTACGTAATTACATTGATACCTTAGTCAATCTGCCATGGAAGAAAAAAACCAAGATCAGTAAGAATCTTAAAGCAGCGGAAGCGATTTTAGATGCGGATCATTATGGCTTAGATAAAGTGAAAGAACGTATAGTTGAATATCTTGCGGTGCAACAACGCGTTGGAAAACTCAAAGCTCCTATTTTATGCCTGGTAGGCCCGCCTGGCGTTGGAAAAACATCGCTTGGTCAAAGTATTGCAAAAGCTGTCAATCGTAAATTCATACGAATGGCATTAGGTGGCGTGCGTGATGAAGCTGAGATTCGCGGTCATCGTCGCACCTATATTGGCTCTATGCCTGGAAAAGTGCTACAAAGCATGACCAAAGTAGGGGTTAAAAACCCGCTATTTTTACTCGATGAAGTTGATAAGATGGGGCAAGATATGCGTGGCGACCCCTCGTCTGCATTGCTTGAAGTGTTGGATCCAGAACAAAACCATACCTTTGCAGACCACTATGTTGAAGTGGAATACGATTTATCAGATGTCATGTTTGTAGCCACGGCAAATAGCATGAACATTCCAGCGCCTTTATTGGACCGCATGGAAATTATTCGCCTGGCGGGCTATACCGAAGATGAAAAAATTAATATTGCGCAACGCTACCTGTTTCCAAAACAGCTCAAAGCACATGGCTTAAAATCCACTGAAATCAGTGTATCGGAAACAGTAATACGCGATATTGTGCGTTATTACACGAGGGAAGCAGGGGTAAGACGTCTAGAGCAAGAAGCTGCGAAGATATGCAGAAAAGTTGTTAAAGAGCTTTTATTGCAAAAGGAAAAATCTAAAACGGTAGCTAAAAAAATAAATGTCACCACTAAAAATTTAGATCAATATTTAGGAGTGCGAAGATACGATTTTGGCGTGGCATCTAAAGAGAACCAAGTGGGGCAGGTGACAGGACTTGCATGGACATCGGTAGGTGGTGAGTTGTTAACCATTGAAGCTGTTGTGCTACCTGGCAAAGGTAAAACCATTACTACTGGTAAATTAGGTGATGTCATGCAGGAATCTGTGCAAGCAGCCATGAGTGTTGTAAGAAGTCGTGCCAGTGGTTTAGGCATTCATGAAGATTTTTACGAGAAAAAGGACATTCATATTCACTTACCTGAGGGGGCTACACCTAAAGATGGTCCAAGCGCTGGTATTGCCATTACAACAGCTTTGGTATCAGTGCTGACTGGCATTCCAGCACGTTCTGATGTCGCAATGACTGGCGAAATTACATTGCGTGGTGAAGTCCTGCCTATTGGTGGATTAAAAGAAAAGTTGTTGGCTGCACACCGCGGCGGTATTAAAACGGTATTGATCCCAGAAGCAAACGAAAAGGATTTGGCAGAGATTCCTGATAATATCAAAGCGAACTTGTCTATTCACCCTGTAAAATGGATTGATCAGGTGTTGGATTTGGCTTTAGAGACGGCGCCAAAGCCTTTGCAGAGCAATGCGGAACCAATAACAAGTGTAGCAAATGAAGGATCAGACGACGCAAATCAGCTGACTACTCATTAAAATAGGTAAAAATCTCCAATTTACTCGTTAAGTTCTTGACATGGGCTTTTATCACTTGATATAAAGCTATTACAGGAAGCCCTGTAACACTTTTTAAAATAACCTTCGAGGGGATACACGTGAATAAATCAGAATTGATTGATCAAATTGCTAAAGCAGCAGGAATCTCAAAAGCTGCCGCTGGCCGCTCTCTAGATGCAACAACTGAAGCAATTACAAAAGCACTTAAAAAAGGCGATTTGGTCACTTTAATCGGCTTTGGCTCATTTTATGTTGGGAAGCGTGCTGCGCGTTCTGGTCGCAATCCCCGTACAGGTGCAACAATTAATATCAGCGCTGCAAATTCTCCTAAATTTAGGGCTGGTAAAGCGCTCAAAGATGCTGTAAACTAGCGTTTTTACTGATTAAGCAATTAATCAGATAAGTACTGCAAAGTTTATAGAGTTTAGTTTGTAAAGTTATGCAGGGTGCTTAGCTCAGTTGGTAGAGCGTCGCCCTTACAAGGCGAATGTCAGCGGTTCGACCCCGTTAGCACCCACCAAAACCAAACAGACATATCGCCTAAAATAATTGAGAGTGCTAGATTATTTAGCACTCTTTGTTTTTAGAGATATTGACATAAAATAAGCAACTGGAGTGGTAGTTCAGTTGGTTAGAATACCGGCCTGTCACGCCGGGGGTCGCGGGTTCGAGCCCCGTCCACTCCGCCAATTAATAAAAAAGCGAATCTTGATGATTCGCTTTTTTATTTTCTAAAATACTCAACAAATTAAAATATTCATAGTCACATCAATGTAGGTCGATTTATGAGCTGAAATCAATCTTAGCTTGTGCTATATTGTTGGGCGGTAAGGCAAGCATCCTCGCTTTATATATTGAATTATTTAACTATTTTGTGGAATTGAGAGACGTAGTTTTATGTTAGACGCAATCAGAAAGCATACCCAAGGTTGGTTGGCAAAAGTAATATTAGCGCTCATTACTATCCCCTTCGCATTATTTGGCATAGATTCCTATTTGAATCAAGCTGGAGGTAATGTTGCCATAGCTACGGTAGATGGGGATAAAATTTCTGTTCAAGAATTTAGTAATGCCATTGAAAATGTACGCAACCGATTACAATCAGAAGGTCAAAAAGTAGATACTGCGTTATTAGAGAGTCCAGAATTAAAACAATCTGTATTGGATGGATTAATCACGCGTAGACTCGTCAATAAAGAAGTGCAACGTGTGCATTTTAAAATCAGTGATGAGCAACTCAATCAACACATATTAACTATGCCAGAATTTCAAGAAGCGGGTAAGTTTTCTGAAGATTTATATCAAAAGACATTACAGCAAAACAAGTTAACAGCTGCTAAATTTGAAAGTAGTATCCGCAATGATATGCTGACGCAGCAAGCAAGGGATGGTGTTGCACTTCTTGCATTTGCACCTAATGCCATCGCCGACAAAGCCTTACAATTTGCATTTCAGCAACGCGAAGTCACTACCGTTGATGTGAAGGCGGTTGATTTTATTTCACAGATTAAAATCTCACCAGAACAAGTTAAAGCGTATTACGAAAAGCATAAAGATAAATTTAAAGTCCCTGAACAGGTGAAATTGGAGTTTGCCCTATTGTCAGCAGCCAGTTTAATGGGGCAAGTGAGCGTCATAGATGATGAGGTCAAAGAATTCTATGATGCCAATGCTGCAAAACTGCAAGGAGATGAGCAACGTCAAGCGAGTCACATTTTGATTGGTTTTTCAGGGCAAGACAAAGCATCAGCAAAAGCTAAAGCTCTGGATATTTTAGAGCAGGTAAAAAAGAACCCTAAAAGCTTTGAAGAGCTAGCAATTAAATTCTCCCAAGATACAGGCTCAGCCACCAAAGGAGGCGATCTCGGTAGCTTTGGACGAGGTGCAATGGTTAAACCATTTGAAGACGCTGTATTTAGTATGAAGGTGAATCAAATCAGTGAGTTGGTAGAATCAGAGTATGGCTATCACATCATTAAATTAAGTGGAGTTACTGGACAATCAACTTCATTTGAACAGATGAAACCACAAATTAAAGCGGAATTGATTTTTCAAAAAGCACAAGCTAAGTATGCAGAATTATCCGAAGATTTTAGCAATTTGGTGTATGAGCAATCAGCGAGCTTAGATCCCGTTGCTAAGAAATTCAACTTACAACTACAAACGACTGGATTATTAAGTCGTGCCGATGGCGCTAAGTTCTTTAAAAGTGATAAGTTGATGACCATGGCGTTTTCGGATGAAGTGCTTAAAGAAAAACGTAACTCTGAGGCGGTTGAAGTATCACCTAACAATTTGGTTGCAGTCCGTGTAGTTGAGTATAAACCTGAAGCACCTCGCACCTTTGATGAAGTTAAGTCTGGTATTGAGTCTGTATTGAAATTGGAGCAAGCGTTAAAACTAGCGACAGAGAAGGGCGAGTCTGTATTGGGCAAGCTCAAAGATGGAGAAGGTAAAGAAACGCTAGATTGGATAACGCCAGTGGTTGTGGATCGTAAGAACGCACAAGGCTTGTCTAACGCTGTGATGAATCAAGTATTTAAAATACCCGCAGACAAATTACCGGCTTATGTTGGTTTTGCTAACGAAAATAAATCTTTTGTGATAGTGAAGCTTATTAGTGTGACAAATCAATTGGGTGATGATGAGGAGTCTAAGAAATCTGCTAAAACTGATTTTGAATCGGCACTGGCAGCAGAATATGTGAGTGGATATGCTGCCTCGCTCAAGGCCAAAGAGGATATTCAAGTAAATACTGGTGTGCTGTTTAGTAAATCTGAGTAAGAGTTGATGTTAAAAAAAGCTGATGAAATCATCAGCTTTTTTTATGTGAGTTGCTTGGATAAGTGATTTAGTCGATTTGACCTGCAGCAGTAATGTTCATTCCACCATCAACATAGGTGATTTCACCAGTAATGCCAGAGGCTAAATCACTACATAAGAATGCTGCTGCATTACCAACTTCTTCGATAGTCACGTTACGACGTAAAGCAGCGTGGCGTTCGTTAAAACCTATCATTTTGTCAAAATCAGCAATACCAGACGCTGCCAGTGTTTTGATCGGGCCCGCTGAAACTGCATTGACACGTATACCACGTGGCCCCAAACTTTGCGCTAGATAACGCACATTGGCTTCTAAGCTCGCTTTGGCAACCCCCATCACGTTGTAGTTTGGCATAGTGCGTTCTGCACCTAAATAGCTTAACGTCAGTAAACTGCCACCACGGCCTTCCATCATCGGGTAAGCCGCTTTGGCTAAAGCAGAAAAGCTGTAAGAGCTAATGTCGTGCGCGATTCTAAAGTACTCACGATTGACTGCGTCTAAGTAATCACCATCCAGTGCAACTTTTGGTACAAATGCAAGTGAATGCACAAGACCATCAAGTCCATCCCAATGTTTGGCTAATGCGGGAAACAATGCATCAATTTGCGCATCTTCTGCTACATCACAAGGAAGCACAATGGTTGAACCAAAGTCAGCAGCTAAGTCAGCCACGCGCTTTTCATGTTTTTCCATTTGATAGGTAAAAGCAAGCTCAGCGCCTTCGCGTTTCATGGCAGAGGCAATACCATATGCAATTGAACGGTTGCTGAGTAAACCAGCAATGAGAATTTTTTTTCCTGAGAGAAAGCCCATAATCTATCCTAATTAAATTATCCTGTGATCGGTGCAAAAAGCACTATCACATGTGGATAGTGTTATCGGTTTGCACCGCTCCTTGGGTCAAGTGCATCACGTAACCCTTCACCGAGTAGATTATACCCCAACACAGTGATTAAAATGGCCATACCAGGGTATAGCGATAGCCACCAAGCAAATTGAATATATTCTTTGCCGTCGGTTAGGATATTGCCCCATGACGATTGTGGAGCTTGTACGCCAAGGCCAAGAAAACTTAACCCTGACTCCATTAATACTGCGCTGGCTACACCAAGTACCGCACTCACAATAATGGGGGTTAAACTATTTGGCAACAGATGGGTAAAAATGAGGCGTGCATCTTTTGCGCCTAATGTACGAGATGCTTGGACGAATTCACGCTCAGAGAGGCTAAGGAATTCCGCTCTAACAAGACGCGTGACGCCCATCCAAGAGGTGAGGCCAATGACAATCATAATGTTGATGATAGAAGGCGTTAAAAATGCAATTACAGCCAATATTAAGAAGAAACTGGGGATGGACAACATCACATCTACAATGCGCATAATCAACGTGTCTACCCAGCCTCTGTAATAGCCTGCTAGAGCACCTAGCACGATACCAATTGCCGTGGAAATGCCCACAGCAACTAAACCAACTAGAAGCGAGATGCGGCCACCGTGCAGCATACGACTGAGCACATCACGCCCAAGACCATCGGTACCCATCCAATGACTCCATGAAGGCCCAAGTAAGATTGCTTTTACATTAATCTCATCTGGATCATATGGCGAAATAATAGGCGCGAGCATGGCAAGCAAGAATATTGTGAGGATGATGATAAAGCCGGCTAAGGCCAAGGGGTTGGATAGTGCTTTTTTAATCATGTCTAAGCGCATATTAACCTCTTACCACACCGCGTCTTACACGCGGGTCGGCCCATGCGTAAGAAACATCCGCAATTAAATTGCCCATTAAAGTGAGTGCAGAACCAATGGTGAGTATTCCCATTACTACCGGAAAGTCTCGCATAAGCACTGCGTCGTAAAACAATTTACCCATGCCAGGTATTGCGAAAATCGTTTCTGCAATCACTGACCCCCCAATCAATCCTGGGATCGACAAACCAATGATGGTGATTAACGGTAATAACGCGTTTCTTAAGGCATGGGTGTATACGACTTGATGTTCGTTGAGGCCTTTGGCACGTGCGGTAGTAATGTAATCCTGGTTGAGAACATCTAGCATCCCATTTTTGACAAACAAGGTGATGCCGGCTAAGCCTGTGACAGATGGAATAATCACAGGCATGATTAAGTGACTTAAACTGTCTTTAATTTTTCCCCAAGTGTCGAGTGTGTCGTAATTTAAACTATGTAGCCCAGATATAGGTAGCCAGTTGTTCATCACCCCTAACCAATACATCAATAACAAGGATAGCCAGAATCCAGGGATTGAAAAACCAACAAAATTAAATAAGGTGATCGATCGGTCTTTCCAACTTTGGTAATGTCTTGCGGCAATCACACCAAGCGGAATGGCGAGTGCTAATGTAATGATGAGACCGAGGATATTAATCATCAAAGTTATGGGTAATGCCTCTTGAATCATGCCTTTGGTGACGTTGCCATCTTTGTCTTTGGTCTGCCAAAACACTGGTTTTTGATGACTGGCAAAAGAGTTGCCAAAATCCAGCTGCACCATCCGTTTTAGCCATAGGCCATATTGCACGATGACGGGTTTGTCTAGGTGATAGAGCTCGCGTAACTTTTGGCGTGATTCTTCTGAAGCCTTAGGGTTAAACGATGCCTCATTATTGGTAATATCCCCCGGCGCTAAATGCATAATAAAAAATGAGATGAGGCTGATACCAATCAGCATTGGAATCATCCATAAAATGCGTTTTATTAGGTAAATAAGCATAATTATTGTGCGCTAAATTCGTTTCTTCTGAGGGGTTCAGGGATATACCATTTATGTGAGTCATATCCAACACCCGCAGGTGGTACTGGATTGGCAATGCCTTGCACACGCTTATGGATAGCAGTGAGGCCATAACCTGCAGACAGATAAACAATGGGACAATCTTCTAATAATACTTTTGAAAATTCATGATAAATTTTCATACGTTTGTCAGGGTCTAGTTCAGTTCTGCCTTGCTCCAACAGTTTGTCAATGGTTGTGTTGTTGTATCCAATAAAGTTGAATTGGCCAGGAGCCTGCTGGCTTGAATGCCAAATGTTAAATTGATCAGGGTCTAAACCTAAACCCCAACCCAATACCACGACATCGAAGTCGCCAGTTTTAATGAAACGACTGATAAAACTTGCCCATTCAATCGCACGAATATTGACATCAATACCGACCTCTTTCAGTCTACGCTGTATTAACACTGCTGATTTCTCACGCTCTTTATTTTGGTTGGTGATAATTTCAAAGGCAAATGGCTTGCCATCACGTTCTAAAATGCCATCACCATCTGTATCCATAAAGCCTGCTTCTTTCAATAGCGCTTTTGCTTTGCTTGGGTCGTAAGGGTAGGGGTTTAGGTCTGGATTGCTCCACCGCGTGCCAGGCTTATATGGTGACGCGATATTAATACCTAATCCAAGATACACGCCATCAATAATCTCTTGCTTATCAATGGCATAGTTGATGGCTTTTCTTACGCGCTGGTCGTCAAATGGTTTGTGTTTTAGATTAAACCCCATGTAGGTATAACTATTACCTAACTCTTTATATAAGTTTAACTTTTGCTTCAAATCAGGACGAGATGGAATAATTCGGGAATATTTGATTGGGTCTAGCCCCATGTTATCGATATTATCGGCCATCAGTTCTAAAAACTGAGCAGAGTTATCGGGAATAATGCGCGTGATGAGTTTATCAATTTGTGCCGGTCCTAACACGCTTTTAGGATTGCGAGAGAGCTGAATATTTTCGCCATTTTTCCACACATCTAGTTGATAAAAGTTACTGCCCACTGGTTTGCGCGCAAATGTGGTGGTGTGGACGTCCTGACCTTTTAATAAATGTTCAGGCAATATTTGTAAACCTGACCAACTATCTAGTGCCGGGGCATAAGCTTGGTCGTAAGTTACACTAAATGTGAGTGGGTCTGGGGTGTCTACTTTTTTTACTAACTGGTAATCAGAAGCATATGGGCTACGTGTATTTTCATCTGTTACCAACTTCCAAGTAAATAATACGTCAGCGCTGGTCAGTGGTTGACCATCCGCCCATGATAAATTGGGCTTTAATTTAAAGGTAATGGTTTTTTGGTCTGGTGAAATTACCCAACTTTCAGCTAAGTCACCCTCTAAATCTAGCGTTGCGTTGTATTTTAATAAGGCGTTGAATATATTCGAAGCAATAGCAGCGGAGGCTGATTCGCCAGCGACCATATAAATCAATCCGCTGGGTTCAGCAGTCATTGCACCTATCATGGTGCCACCATCCACGCTTGGGTATGGCGTTGAATAATCTATTGTAGGGGCATTTGTTTTAGGTTCATTACAGCCTGTGATGGTTAAGCACAGTAATAAAGCGCTAAGTATATTTTGATGAGGTAATGACCATTTAGCGATGTGGCGCAGTGGAAAGTGAAAAGAAAACTTGAGACACGTCCAAATTAGATTACCGAATTTTAGAAGATATCCGGCTTCTACGATGTGAGCTGCTAGAAGACTTTTTCGATTTGTTTTTTTCATATCGCGAAGATTTAGTCGAATATTTTTTTCTTTGTTGATGAGTACTAATACGTTTGTTGCTTTTTGATGTTGGATAAAACTTAGTATTGCTAGTGACTACTTTAATGATTTGCCCAGCTTTAAGATTGCCAGCACGAATACCATTAAAATTTAGCAGATGACTTTTTTCAACATCAAATTTATTTGCGAGGCTTGAAATAGTATCCCCACGTTTAACTTTGTATCTGATTGTTTTCGTCTTGTTAGGTTCATTCTCTACGTTTGCGTGAGTTTCCGCAAGGCTTGCGTCATAATCAATAGAGGTTTGCACCAGTGGACTATTGTCATCAATATTGGCCGGGACTAAAAGCGGGCGTGATGAGGCAATGTTTTTTCTGGAAGATAGATTGTTCACTTCTCTAAGTTGGCTTACCTCGATATTGAATTTTTTCGCGATGTAATCAATACGCTCGCCGCGTTTTGCTGAATAGGTTTTCCAACTGGTGAGCGGTTTGTCATAATTCGCTAAGTTTTCTTTGAATTTTTCTGCCGCCCAAATGGGTAACAAAATTTGGTGCACCTCGCTGTTAGAAACGATTACAGGACGGTTATAGCTTGGATTTAATGCGCTGAATTCCTCAAATGATACTTCAGCTAACTCTGCTGCTAATTTGGCATCGATTTGTTTAGGGGCTAGAACACGAGTGAAATACGGACGATTAGGAATATCAACTAGGCTGAGTCCGAAATCATCAGGTTTAAACACGATGTTTTTAATGGCCTGCAGTTTTGGAACATAGTTTTTTGTTTCAGCCGGTAACTGTAAATGTTGGTAGTCGGTGGGTAGGCCTTGCTTACGGTTTCTTTCAATCGCACGTGCAATCGTACCTTCACCAGCATTGTAAGCTGCTAATGCTAAATCCCATGAGCCAAACATGCCATGCAATTTTTGCAAGTAGTTGAGAGCAGCGTTAGTTGCAGCTGTAACATCACGGCGTTTGTCTGTCCAATAATTTTGTTTTAAACCATAATCTTTGCCTGTTGCGGGGACAAATTGCCAAATGCCAGAGGCATGACTACGTGAATAGGCTTGCGGGTTATAAGCACTTTCAATCATGGGTAGTAAGGCGATTTCAGTTGGCATTCCGCGTTTTTCTACCTCTTCCACAATGTGAAATAAGTATTTTTGACTACGCTCGAGCATACGTTTCACGTAGTCTGGACGGGATGCATACCAGTTTTCATGTTTAGCGGTGTATTCGGAATCGATATCTGGCATGCTGAAACCATTGCGGATACGCGCCCACAAATCTTCTTGGCCAACATAACTTGTGTCGTCATGCACACTGATAAATTCTTCTATCGGGTCAGCAGTTAAACTGCTGTCAATATGATCATCCAGGATCAACATTTGATCGCCAGCCACGTTGCTTTGCGTGGTAGCTGCGAACGACAGAGTAGGTGTCAATATTGCAACAGGCAAAGCAATCGCAAACAAAGCAATTGATAATGTAGTGAATCGTGACAATGGGTTGCGCCTTTTATGGAGTAGCTGGAGGAAAGTCATCACATGCAAAAGAATTTAAACCTTATAAACTATTTAAAGCACGCATGAATACTAACGATGATTAATTCATGAGTCAAGTAAAAGTATTACTTAGAGTTGCTAATTTATCTTGTTGATTAATAATGATTTCTAAGTTGCCGAATCGCAGTAAAAACATCGATTTCTGTACTTAATTTTACGCCAGAATTTTGCTTGATGTCTGGTTCAAGGCAACGTAAAAAAGGGTTTGTTTCCATTTCTTCCTCTAAGGTGCTGGGGATCGTAGGTAAGTGTTGTTTGCGTAGCGCAATAGCTTTAGCTTCTCGCGCTTGTAGTCTTATATTGTCAGGTTCCAATGTAAGGGCAAATTGGATGTTTTTTAGCGTGTATTCATGCGTGCAATACACCTTAGTCGACAATGGTAACTGTTTGATTTTATTAAGCGAGTGTAGCATTTGGGTTGGTGTACCTTCAAATAGTCTGCCACACCCAGCGCCAAACAATACATCGCCACTAAATAAGTATTGTTCGTTTACATATGCAATATGATCGAGCGTATGTCCAGGTAGCCAAAGTACCTTAAAAGTTTCTGAAATATCATTTAAATGAATCTCGTCATTTTCTCTGACTGGGATATGGTCGAAGGGGTAATGTTGGTAACCAGGAGCATAAACCTTGACGGGATAATGTGCTAATAATGCTTGTACTCCGCCAATATGGTCGTGATGGTGATGGGTAATGAGAATGGCTTTAAGCGCCCAATTGTTTTTTCGTAAATGAGCCATTACAGGCTCGGCATCGCCTGGGTCAATTACGACGACATTGCGCTCATGTTGTAAAAGCCATATATAATTGTCTTCGAACGCAGGAATCGGAATGATGTTGATCATGAATGAATGCTCTAAGTATACGCTAGCATATGATGTCACTAATAATCAAACAATGTTTGTGTTTCTATCTGATATTGTCAACTGATAAATGCAGGTAACAACACAGCATAACTGGCTCAATAGCCCACTTGGTCGCTATTTATTAGCGCGAGAACAAGCTATATATGATGAGCACGTTGCTGATATCTTTGGCTACAATGCGCTTCAAATCGGCTTGTTAGAAATGGATTTACTGCAGCAATCGCGTATTGCCAAACGATTGCATGTGGATATTGCAGCGGGAGAAGTCAGGTGTGAAAGTGAATACCTTCCGTTTGCATCTTCTTCTATTGATTTGTTGTGTTTGCCGCATGTGTTGGAGTTTAGTCAACATCAACATCAAACGTTACGAGAAGTTGAACGCGTATTAGTGCCTGAAGGCCATTTGATTTTAACGGGCTACAATCCAATGAGTGCATGGGGCGTTAGGCGTTGGTTTTCTAAGAAGCACCACTACCCATGGTGTGGCGCCACGCTTTCATTGCGGCGCATTAAAGATTGGTTAGCTTTGCTAGGGTTGGAATATGTTACTGGCGGTACACAAGCATTTGTTTTGCCGATAAACGACGATAAATGGATTGCGCGCCAACAATGCATAGAACATGTTGCAACTAGATGGAACCCGCCCATTGGTGGAATTTACTTTATTGTGGCAAAAAAACGTGTGGTCAATATGCATTTAATTAAACCAAACTGGAAAAACTCTCTAGTAAAATCCGCACTTGTGGCGACTCAACAAAAAACAAAACCTTCTCAAAAAATCAATGAATAATAGTTATCAAATAGCATGAGCTTACCCATGAACGTAGTCGAAATTTATGCGGACGGCGCATGTAAAGGTAACCCTGGGCCCGGAGGGTGGGGTGCATTACTCCTGTTTGGTGATCATGAAAAGTCACTGTCGGGAGGTGAAGCATTGACCACCAATAACCGCATGGAACTTACAGCCGTCATTCGCGCATTAGAGGCCATTAAACGCTCATGTCAGATTAAAATTTATACCGACTCCTCTTACGTACAAAAAGGGATTACAGAGTGGATTATCGGTTGGAAGCTTCGTCATTGGCGCACCGCAGACAAAAAGCCAGTGAAGAATGAAGATCTATGGAAGCAGTTAGATGCGCTCGTGCAAACGCATCAAATTGAGTGGATATGGGTGAAGGGGCATGCGGGGAATGTAGGTAATGAACGTGCGGATGCCCTTGCCAATCTTGGTGTATTGGAAGTGATAGGACAATAAACTTTGTTGAGCACACTTAAATCATGAGACAAATATTTTTAGATACTGAAACGACTGGGCTTTATCCTGATCAAGGGCACCGCGTGATTGAAATTGCAGCTGTGGAGATGATCAATCGGCGTCCGACCAACAATCATTTTCATGTATATTTAAATCCTGAGCGCGAAATTGATCCTGCAGCTCAAGAAGTACATGGCATTACCTTGGAATTTTTACAAGATAAGCCTTTATTTTCAGCGATTGCAGAAGAGTTAATTGCGTTTATTCATGATGCAGAGCTTATTATTCACAATGCGCCATTTGATGTGGGTTTTTTAAATGCTGAGTTTGGCCGTATTGGGCTAACGCCAATTCAAACTATTTGCGATAAAATTACTGATACTTTAAAAATGGCCAAAGAAGCAAGGCCAGGTCAGCGCAATAATTTAGACGCATTGTGTAGGCATTTTGGTATTGATAATTCAAAGCGAACATTACATGGTGCTTTGCTAGATGCGGAGTTGTTGGCAGACGTGTACATGGCGATGACGCGTGGTCAAGATAGTTTGCTCATGGATTTGCAACAAACAAAAGAAGAACATTTGGTAAGTTTGCAACCACATGCAGTCACATTGAGGGTATTGCATGCGGACAACACAGAATTAGAAGCGCATCAGAGTTATATAGATGGTTTGAAAAAAACAGGCGCTTTGCCTTGGTAGTATCGGCCTTACAGGGGCTACGTAAAACAGATTTGATATTAGAATAATGGAAAACACATGAAAAATTGTATCGTAGTGACTGGTGGTGCAGGATTTATTGGCAGCAATTTTGTCAATGAATGGGTCAAGTTAGGCTTGGGTAAAGTTGTCAATATTGATAAGTTAACCTATGCGGGTAATTTAGAAAACCTTGCGGAGATACAACACAATCCTGAGCATGTGTTTGTGCATGCCGATATTGGCGATCGTGAAGAGTTTCGTAAACTGCTGGCCATACATCAACCCCGTGCCGTGGTCAATTTTGCTGCAGAGAGTCATGTAGATCGATCTATTCATGGGCCAGAAGAGTTTATTCAAACCAACGTCGTGGGTACTTTCCATATGTTGGAAGAGGTCAGAGCCTATTGGGGTCAGATGGTCGCCACAGATCAGTCACACTTTCGTTTCTTGCATGTATCCACAGATGAGGTATATGGCTCTTTGAGTGCAACAGACCCTGCATTTAGAGAGACCAATGCTTATGAGCCTAACAGCCCCTATTCTGCCTCTAAAGCGGCCTCAGACCATTTGGTGCGGGCATACCATCATACTTATGGTTTGCCTACGCTGACCACTAATTGCTCTAACAATTACGGACCCTATCATTTCCCTGAGAAGCTAATTCCACTTGTGATACACAATGCGTTAAATGGTAAGCCACTGCCCATTTATGGCAATGGTAGCAATGTGCGTGATTGGTTATATGTCACCGATCATTGCAGTGCAATCAGACGTGTACTTGAAGCAGGGAAAGTGGGTGAAACCTATAATATTGGCGGTTGGAACGAAAAAACCAATCTTGAGGTAGTGCACACACTTTGTGATATTTTGGATGAAGAAAAACCAAAAGCACACGGCAGTTATCGTGATCAGATTACCTTTGTCACAGATAGGCCTGGTCATGACCAGCGCTATGCTATTGATGCGACTAAAATTGAACGTGATTTAGGTTGGAAACCGGCAGAAACATTTGAGACTGGCATACAAAAAACGGTGAAATGGTACTTAACGCACCAGCACTGGGTAAACAATATTACCAGCGGTGAATATAAAAAATGGGTCAATCAAAACTATAGAGAACGTGGCGAGGAGTTAGCGTAATGGCAATGAAAGGAATCGTACTGGCGGGTGGCTCAGGCACGCGTCTTTATCCAGTGACACAAGTAGTGTCTAAGCAATTGTTGCCAGTCTATGACAAGCCAATGATTTATTATCCATTGTCTGCATTGATGCTTGCTGGCATTCGAGATGTTTTGGTCATTTCCACACCGCAAGATACACCACGTTTTACTGAGTTATTAGGCGATGGTAGCCAGTGGGGCATGCACATTGAATATCAAGTGCAACCCTCTCCTGATGGCTTAGCACAAGCGTTTATCCTAGGTGAAAGCTTTATTGGCAATGACCCTTGTGCCTTGGTGTTGGGTGATAACATTTTTTACGGTCATGAACTTGCATTGATGGCACAAAAAGCGGCTGAGCGAAGCCATGGCGCCACAGTGTTTGCTTATCCTGTTCACGATCCAGAGCGTTACGGCGTTGTAGAGTTTAATGCAGAAGGTCAGGCGATTAGTTTAGAAGAAAAGCCAACGCATCCTAAATCTCGTTATGCGGTGACTGGCCTCTATTTTTATGATAATCGTGTTGTAGATATTGCCAAACACTTAAAGCCATCACCGCGTGGTGAACTGGAGATTACAGATGTGAATCGTCAATACCTAGAATGGTCAGATTTGCATGTAGAGGTGATGGGTAGAGGCATGGCTTGGTTAGATACAGGCACACATGAATCGTTACTTGAAGCAGGTTCTTTTATTCAAACCATTGAAAAGCGACAAGGGTTAAAAATTGCATGTCTTGAAGAAATCGCTTATCGCAAAGGCTTTATTGATGCGGCTAAGCTTGAAAAGCTTGCAAGTAAATATGCTAAAAATGGTTACGGCCAATATCTCAAACAAGTTTTAACGGAGAAAGTGTTTTAATGAATGTCACCCAAACCAGCATTCCAGACGTACTGGTGTTTGAACCCAAAGTATTTGGTGATGATCGCGGTTTCTTTTTTGAAAGTTTTAACGCCAAACAGTTTGAAGAGTCTGTAGGAAAATCGTATGACTTTGTGCAAGACAACCATTCACGCTCCGCAAGAAATGTGCTGCGTGGATTGCATTATCAGATTGAGCAAGCTCAGGGTAAATTAGTACGCGTGACACAAGGCGAAGTCTTTGATGTGGCGGTAGATATTCGCCAAAGCTCCAATACATTTGGACAGTGGGTGGGCGTACATTTGTCAGCTGAAAATAAACGTCAGATGTGGGTACCCCCAGGCTTTGCACATGGCTTTTTAGTATTGTCAGACTTTGCAGAGTTTTTATATAAAACCACAGATTTTTACGCACCTCAGTTTGAATGTAGTATTCGCTGGGATGATCCAGACATTGGAATTACCTGGCCATGTGATGCCATACCTGTATTGTCATCCAAAGACCGCGATGCCGCTTTATTGCGCGATGCCACATTGTTTCTATAAGCCCATAAAGTATTTATCATGAAAATCTTAGTCACTGGCGTGTTAGGACAAGTTGGCCATGCATTGCACAATACATTGTCCAACGCACATGAAATTGTTGCAGTCGACCGCGAGCAAATGGATCTGTGCGACGTTCAAGCTATTCGAGATGCCATTTCTTCTATTCGCCCAAGTCTAATCATTAATCCAGCGGCTTATACCGCCGTTGATCAAGCTGAGTCTGAATCAGGGTTAGCCTATGACATTAATGTGACTGCTCCTAGGGTAATTGCGGAGGAGGCCGCAAAAATTGGTGCTGGATTAATTCATTTTTCTACAGACTATGTATATGAAGGGAATCAAATCACGCCATATACAGAAACCGATGCTGTTAATCCACTTAGTATGTATGGTCAAACTAAGTTGGCAGGGGAGTTGGCGATACAAGCAGTTGGCTTACCCCATTTGATTTTACGTACCAGCTGGGTGTATGGCGCGCATGGCAAAAACTTTCTTAAAACCATTTTAAGATTAAGTGCAGAGCGTGAACAATTAAGCATTGTGGATGATCAGTGGGGCGCGCCTACCAGTAGTCATTCCATCGCAAATGCGGTGCAAGAGTTAATCAATGTCTGGCACCAACCAGATCAACAGCAATCAGGTGTTTACCATTTTACTAATGCTGGAAGCACTTCTTGGTTTGGATTTGCTAAAGCGATATTAGCTACTTATGAATCACAAGCCAGAGCGCTTGGATTGCCTGCTTTAAAAATTAAGTCACAAAGTATTTCTGCCATTAAAACCGTCGATTATCCTACTCCAGCTGCGCGTCCAGCCAACTCAAGAATGGATAATACTAAATTGCAAACCACGTTTGGTATAGCATTGCCGCCATGGGAGCAGGGCTTGCAAGAAGTGATGCAACGCATCCAACATTTTGATTAATTGCTTAATAGGTGGCGTCGGTCCAACTATTGGGCGTCTCATATAAACGCACACGTTCCAACGTTAAATGATTACCGTAGCTATCTTTATATTGCGCTTTTAATAACTTAAATGCTTCAGATGCCATGTTTTCCGCGGTAGGAATGGTCGGAAAGATCACGGTTTTATGGTTAGGCAGCGTGTTTAAAAAATCTAATACGGTGTGATCGTGTTGATACACAATAAACGCATGGTCCCACACATCGACAATCGTCTCTCTAGCAATCTTTTTGACGTCAGAAAAATCCATCACCATCCCGTTTTCTGATGCATGTTCTTGCTGAATAATCTCACCTGATAGAGTGATTTCAATGGCGTATCGGTGACCATGAAGGTTGCGACATTGACTTTTATGGTCGGGAATGCGGTGGCCCGCATCAAATTCAAGGCGTGTAGTAATTTGCATGATGAAATTATATCAGCTCAAAGAATTTTTTTTGGCCCATCGCACAAATTCATTAAACGGCATCGGTTTTGAAAAGTAGTAGCCTTGCGCTTTAGTAATGCCAATCTCATTGATGCGTCTAAGTGCAGCTTCGTTCTCGATACCCTCCACCAATACTTCTTTGCCTATGCTCTCTGCAAGCAATGCCATAGACTGAACAATACTAAAATCTCTATCAGAAAGATGAATATCTCTGACGAAGGACTGATCTATCTTGATTAAAGAGATTGGCATGTTACGCAAACGTGCCATCGAGGAGTACCCAGTACCAAAGTCATCTAAGGCTAATTTAAAGCCATTCTCAGTGATTTGTTGAATTGTACTGATGGTGGTTTCGTTCTCTTCTAAAATTCCGTTTTCGGTAATTTCTAAAATTAAATCCTTGGGTTGGATTTTCCAAAACTGGCTACTTTGTAAAATGAGTAAAGGTAAGTCTTTATCATATAAGTCTTCTGCGCGTAAATTAAGCGTGAGATATACCGATAACTTATTTTGATGGATGAGCTCATGCGCAAGGCGGCAGACCGAATGAATGAGCCAACGGGTAAACATCTTCCCTAAACCAACTTTATTAATGATCTCCACCACAACATTTGGATAAATCCCTTTGGTCTTAGCATTTGGCCAACGTAATAAGACTTCTGCACCGACGCAGTGACCATCTGGTAGCCCCACGATTGGCTGCAGGTAGAGTTCTAAATCTTCATTGTTAAACGCTTCGGTAATATCGAGTTCTAATTGTTTTTGTCGCTCCACTTCCAATGAAATTTCAGGTGTATATCTCACTAAGTCTAAATGGTTGGCAAGCGCATGATTCAATGCAACGCGCGCATAATCATAAATGTGAGCATGATATTCAGGTGGAGTTTCAATGGCTGCGCCAATGACAGGCATGACAATAAACACTTGCTCCTCTACATTGATGATTTGCTCATAACAACGCTGAATTTTAGCGACCAGTAGATTTAATTGACTGATATTAATGGATTTTTCAATCAGTACATTAAAAAACAATGCGCCTGATTGGTAAATAGTAAAAGCACCTGGAAAGCATGTAGAAAGGAGATCAGCGATTTTGATGCTTAGTGCAGGTTGCAAAATGGGTGATACACTATTGGTACCGCGTTCTATCAAAAAACGTATGGAGAGTAAACTGAGTTCAGTATTTTCCTCCAAGCTTACTTGGCTTTCAATCTCCTCTATGAGCAGATGGGTATTCGGTAGATTGGTCACGGCATCATGATTCAACAAGTAATGAATTTGATGGTGCTCAAAGAGGTGAATGCTTTCAGATAATATTTCAAACAAATATAAATGAAACAGTGCGCTGTTTTCTAAATGATCGTTGCTTACACCTAAGCAACGCAGCAAGTTAGTGATGGTGGTGATATGCGTGTTGGATTGCGTGGCGGTAACCCATTGCTCAACACACTGATTGACTCTTACACAAAAGTCTTCAAAAGTCATTTGAAGTGGCCACGTGGCAATGAGAACGAATAGCTGTTCTAGTGCTTCGTTTTTTTCTTCCAGTGGAATTTGGTGAAACAAGCTTTCAATACGCGTTAAATCGACCTCATATCGGCCTGAGATTAATGCGGTCTCTAACTGATATTGTTGCGCTTTAACACCTAAGTTTTCGCTGGGATACTCAATATCAAAGGCACGTAAGTTAGGGGTATGTATGTCATCTTCGATGATGTTTGCTAACGCCATAAGCTATTAAATATAAAAATCATCTGCATTCAAGCCTAGGCTATCTGCGGAAACAGCTTTAACGATTTTATACACATCACCCTCAGGGGTGGTAGGGGCGTTCAGTAAATCGAGCGTTGCTGGAAATTCATTTCTAGATTTGTCGGGAGCAAGCACTACCATGACCCTAGGTTGCAATCGCCGAACTTGATTTTGTTGAATGACCACCGCAATTTCACCTGTGTTCAGCTCTACCAATGAACTCACTGGGTAAATACCAAAAAATTGAATCAGTTGATCCACTAAATTGCTGGAAAATAATTTATCACGCATTTGATGAATTTCATCTAAGGCCTGTAAGTTATGGATGCTTTTGGCATAGCTTCTATCCGTGGTGAGTGCGCAATACGTATCAATTAAACCAGCAATTTGCGCACGGATTTTTATATTTTCGCTATCTAACCCATCTGGGTAGCCTGTACCATCGAAACGCTCATGGTGTTGTGCTATCACTTCCATAACTGATGCAGGGATGTCAGCAGTTTGCGAAAGAATACGCAAACCTTCTTCAATATGTAATTTAGCAATTTCAAATTCCGTCGATGTCAATTTTGCATTTTTGAGCAAAATACTTTTAGGAATTTTGATTTTGCCTACATCTTGTAACAATCCAGCTAAACCCATTTCTTTTATTTCCACTTTAGGCAACGCTAAAAAACTGGAAAAAGCCATCATATTGATTGACACATTAAGCGCTTGACCATAAGCGACATTGTCCGCATCTTTCAACTTTGCAAGCCACATCAGGGCATCAGGGGTACGGCTAATACTATCCACCATATTGTCTAGCACCTCAGACACTGTACTGATATCTAGATTTTGTTTATTTGCAATGGCTTCAAACATTTCTTTTGTGGCTAATTGTGACTTCTCGTAAGTTGGATAAATCACAGCCATTTCTTGTTCTACACGCGGCACTTCATTTTGATAAACCTGTATTCGGTACATTTCAGATTCAGTGATGCCAAAAGGATCGTCATCAACAGCTGTGCCATTTTTAGGCGATTTGAGCTTTTCTTTTTTATTGCCAAACAAGCCTTTTAAAAACCCAAATGTATCCCCGTTTTTTCCATTAGAAGTGTGTTCCTCATGCTTGTTTTTGGCCGTAGCACCATTGGAGGTTGCTGGCGCGCTGACGCTACTTACATTAAATACAATACCATCTTTGGTTTGCGTAATCGCACCTTTTTTAATGGCACTAAGTATTTCAAAAAAACTGGATTGCTGAATGGTTTTTTTCTGATTGTTGGCTGTTTTGACCATTACTTTAGGTGTGGAACTAAAGTAGGGGCTTTTTTTGGGTTGGCTACTCGTTTGTTTGATGGTTATGGGTGACGCTTCACGTTTAATGGCTACGTTTACTCTGGCTTTTGCACTGAACTGTTCACCTATGGACTTTGTACGGTCTACATACACAAATTCACACAATTGTTTGAGGGTCTGCATTTGCTCATCGTCCTCGAGCACAAAGCCTTGCAGCAGAAAAGGGGAGTCGAGCCAAGGCCTATCTAATTCAGCGATGAACATGCCGAATTGCAACTGACTGGAAAAAGTCTTTTCTTTGCTGATATCCATTTTTATTCTGATTCAGTAAGTATCTTGATATGCGCATGAGCGCATTCCGCCAGATATTGTAAATGATAGCCACCTTCTAAACATGAAATTATTCTACCTTCACTATGTTTACTTGATTGGTCAACGATATATTGTGTCATCCAAGCAAAGTCGTCAACCTCTAAGGCTAAATTCGCAAGTAGGTCCTGGCTATGTGCATCAAAACCAGCCGAAATCAATAGTACTTCAGGTTTAAAACGATCAAGGGCAGGTGTGAATTCATTGGTCACGGCTTTTCTAAAACTTTGACTATCGCTTTTAGCGGCTAACGGCACATTTATCATGCGGTCTGTTCTCGAGTCAGCCCCTTTGTGAGGATAAAAAGGGTGCTGAAAGGTGGAGCAAAGCATGACAGAGGGATTATTTTTAAAAATAGCTTCTGTGCCATCACCATGATGCACATCAAAATCAATGATGGCGATTCTTTTAATAGCATATTGCGTAAGTAAATGCATGGCCACCACTGCAACATGATTGAATATACAAAAGCCTGCACTGTTACCTGGACCTGCATGGTGACCTGGCGGACGTATGCAACAAAACGCATGTTTAACTTTATGTTGCATCACTAAATCTGCAGCGAGTATAGCTGCCCCACTTGCACGAAGTGTTGCCTCTAGGCTATGTGGCCCCATGGCTGTATCTGCATCTAATTTGATCATGCCAACTTTGGGGGATTTAGTGAATATTTCATCTACATAAGCTGGAAGGTGTGCTTTGATTAACTGTTGTTTCGTGGCAAGAGGGGCATCAAAAAACTGTAATTTATTTTTAAATGTGGCGTGCAAGAGCGCATTTTTGATGCTTGAAATGCGAGCAGGGGATTCTGGATGTTGACCATCCATGACATGGAGCATGGTATCTGGATGAGAGATAAATGCTGTTTTCATGTTGCGTTGCGATGCAGTTCCTCTGACAGTTGTTGGTATTGTGCTAACCGATTTGGAGAAATTGCTACATTCAATTGGCTTAAAATGGCGCAATCTGGTTCGTGCAAATGCCTGCAGTTATTAAAACGACAATGTCCCAAATAAGGTTTAAATTCAATAAATGCTTGCTCAAGTGCTAATTGAGAAATGTGGTGTAATCCAAATTCTTGCAATCCAGGTGAGTCAATCAAACTCGAGTCAGCATCCAAATGATACAAACGGGTAGCTGTTGTTGTATGTTTGCCACTGTCTAAGGCAGCACTAATTTCTTGTGTTCTAGCTGATTGGTCAGGTAGTAATGCATTGATAATCGTAGATTTACCCATCCCAGATTGACCCACCATCACACTTTGTTCGCCATGCAAATAGGGTAATAAAGGGGCGATATTATTAGTGGCTGTCAGTGAGAGTGTTTGATAACCTAAGTTGGCGTATTGTGCTAACTTTTCTTTGGCATCACCATTGGCCAGATCACATTTATTCAATACGATCAGTACCTTAATGCCAGCAGCTTCTGCCGCCACTAAACAACGATTTAAGAGCGTCTCGTAAAAGCTAGGTTGCGTAGCCAGTACAATGACAATCTGAGTCACATTGGCGGCAAGTAGTTTGCTTTTAAACGCATTGCTTCGATATAGCAAAGTTTTGCGCGGCAGTATATTTTCAACTACCCCATCACGTCGATCTGTCATTGAAATTTCAACGAGATCTCCAGATGCAATGTCAGTTTTTTTCCCGCGAGTGACACAGCTGATACGTTGCTTGTCTTCCAATTCCACTTCGAATCGCTTACCAAATGCTGCTACCACTAAACCTTTAAGCATGTATTCTCATTACTTAAAGTGATAATACTGTTGATTAAGGTAGGCGGCAGCATTGACTTCATCTTCTTCGAACCATTTTAAATCGAGCATGGTATTACAATTGCGTACTTGCACCACTAAACCCGAAGGTGTTTTGATCTTGCGAAGTTCCCGCGTATAAATCTCCGACCCATCTCCCCCAAAGCTAGCAGCATGACAACTAATACAATGGTGATCGACTAGTTTTTTGCCAGCTGCCATATCCGCATTTTTAAAGAGATCATTAGCAAAGCTTGTGTGCGTGGCTAACAAGAATAGTGCAGCGATTGCGAGCGATTTGGTCATTATTTAGATGTTGTTCCCTGTGTATGCAGCCAATTTAGCGATACGTATGCTCGCCGGTGGGTGCGAATCGTAAAAAGCAGAATGTAATGGGTCTGGCGTTAATGTCGAGGCATTTTCACGGTATAACTTAACTAAAGCATCCACTAAGTGCTGGGCTTCAGCATGTTTTGCAGCATAGTTATCTGCTTCAAACTCATTTTTACGTGAATAACTAGCCATAATTGGACGTAATATAAACAAGAAAGTAGGGGAGACTAATAAAAACAATACCAATGCCATATAGTCGCTCGGTTGATACACCCCTAATCCAGCATAAAACCAAGATTGATTCATCAGCCAGCCCAACAACGCAAGGCCTACCAAGCTCACAAAGAACATCATAGCGACACGTTTGATGACATGGTGGTGTTTGAAGTGACCCAGCTCATGCGCAAGCACAGCTTCAATCTCATCACCATTGAGTTTATCGAGTAAAGTATCAAAGAAAACGACGCGCTTACTACTGCCAAAACCTGTAAAGTATGCATTGCCATGGCCTGAGCGTGTAGAACCATCCATAACGAAGAGCCCTTGAGATTTAAATCCACATTTGGTGAGTAATGTTTCAATACGGCTTTTAAGTGATTGGTCAGCCAATGGTGTAAATTTATTGAAGAGAGGCGCAATAAAGGTTGGATAAATGGCAAGCATGACGATATTAAACACACTCCAAATGACCCATAAATAAAACCACCAATATTCACCAGCGCCTTGCATCAGCCATAGCGCTGCAAACAATATGGGTGCGCCTAACGCTAAACCGACTAAACCATGTTTCAACATATCACTGAAAAACATGGCGGGTGTCATTTTATTAAACCCAAATTTTGCATCAATGGTGAAGGTGCGGTAGTAATCAAAGGGTAACTCCACCAAGGTGCTCACGAATAAAGCACTACAAATAACAAGCGCACCTCGCACAATCTCTTGATCGGGTAGCCATTGCGTCCACACTTGATCTATCCACTGTAATCCACCCCCCACCGTTAATAGCAGGAGTAGCCCCGCTTGGGCAACGGTTTCTAGAATGCTTAATTGTGTTTTGGCACTTGAATAATCCGCAGCTTTTTGATGTGATTCAAGCGAGATGGTTTGCGTAAATGCTGCTGGTACATGATTGCGATGTGCTTGCATATATTGCACATGACGTTTGCCTAACCAAAGTCTAATGAAGGTAGTAACGGCCAATAAGCCTACGAATAAAAATGTGAATGTTGTTGCCATAGATTCTATAAATTTCACTAATTAAGTTAAACTAATGACATTGTGAAGCATTCGCATTGAATTGGTTCACAGTCCTAGTCTACAACTCCTATTTTAATGGAAATCATGATGGTCGCTAGCAATAACAATGTCAACAACGAAAATTTAATTTGGTTGGATATGGAAATGAGTGGGTTACTACCAGACTCCGATCGTATTCTGGAGTTAGCAGCAGTAGTGACAGATGCGAATTTAAATGTACTAGGTGAGTCACCAGTGTTTGTGATACATCAATCTGATGCTGTGCTAGACGGTATGGATGCCTGGAACAAAGGTGCACATAGCCGCAGTGGTTTAATCGACAAAGTCAAAGCGTCTATCATTGATGAACAAATGGCAACGGAACAAATGATTGCTTTTTTAAAAGAGCATGTGCCAGCTGGAAAATCCCCGATGTGTGGCAACTCTATTTGCCAAGACAGACGCTTTATGGCGCGCTATATGCCAGACCTTGAGAGCTATTTCCACTACCGAAATTTAGATGTGAGCGTGTTTAAAGAATTGGCGCGTCGCTGGAAACCTGAAATTTATTCGGGTTTTAAAAAAGCAAGTAAACATGAAGCGCTAGCAGATATTTACGAATCAATCGATGAGTTGAAATATTACCGCGAGCATTTTATTGTGAAGTAATGCTCTAAAAAGCACGGTTTTAAAATGCATTTAAAAAAAAGGACATCATCTACATGATGTCCCGAGGGAGGAGAAGTTAGCTTTGGAGAAGCTTAGTTTTATATAAGCATCAAGCATGCCAACTTGGACTTCTTTTATCCCAACAGTTTTTTATACAGCGTGATGTAAGCATTGGCGCTGTGTTTCCAGCCTACATCTTTGCGCATTCCGTTCTTTTGAATTTTTTTCCACGTTTTTTGGTCTTTCCACATAGACAATGCATCATTAATTGTGACCAAAAGTGACATCTTGCTGACATTTTCAATCACAAACCCCGTGGCTGTATTATTTTGGATGGTTTCGGCGGTACTATGACAAATAGAGTCCGCTAATCCTCCGGTGTTGGAAACCACAGGCGGTGTACCATAGCGCAATCCGTAGAGTTGATTTAAACCACAAGGCTCAAAGCGGGATGGCATGATAAAAATATCGACGCCTGCCATCACCATATGGGACAGCGGCTCGTTGTATCCGATTGTGACTGACACTTGATTAGGGAATTGTTCTGCATAAGCTAAAAATTGCGCTTCAAAAGACTTTTCACCACCACCTAAGATGGCAAATTGACATCCTTGCGCAATCAATTCGGGCATACATTCAATCAGAATATCAAGACCTTTTTGATGGGTTAACCTACTGACAATTCCTAACAGGGGTGTTTCACGATTGACCGTTAAATGCAGTTGCTGTTGCAATGCAGATTTGACCCGTGCCTTACAAGCCAATTTTGTTGCTGAATAAGGGTAGGGTAGATATGGGTCTGCCTCTGGATTCCATTCCTCGGTATCAATCCCATTCAAAATGCCCGTGATGTCTGAACTACGCAATTGAAGTAAGCCTTGCAGACCAAAACCAAA
>NCGC01000055.1 GCA_002281475.1 Methylophilales bacterium 28-44-11 | reverse complement strand
TATACATGCGTATATTTTTTGTGGGGAATCGTTAGATTTAATAACGTATGGAAAAAAGATCACGTAAACGGCAGGTGGACGAAAAAAGATTAGAGGAAATTACTTTAATCGCTGAAGAAATTGTGGCCAAAAAAGGGATTAACGGCTTAACGTTACAAGAGGTCATTAGTAACAGCAGTATCTCCAGAGGTACATTTTATAAGCAGTTCCCCTCTAAAGAGACATTGATTACTTACCTAGGTATCAAAGGTCTCAATTACTGGACTGGCCTAATGGAAATGGCGACTAACTTTGATGCGCTTTCTAGAGAGCGTTTGCTGGTGCTCTATGCAACGCATGTGCTGTGTCATCGATTACGACCAATCAATTATCAATGCATCTTTATTGCTAACTCTGAAGTTAATCGCCTGGCGGTTAGTCCAGAACTCAATTCAATTTTGGATGACCGTGTAAACCGTTTGATCACATTTATTGAGGAATGCATTCAGCTAGCAATCAAAGAGGGTAATTTAACTGTTCCTGCTAATTTATCAGCACCTGAATTGGCGTTTTTTATTTGGGCAAACCGCTATGGTGCGACGCTCGCCTCTTTAAATTATCAAATAAACAGCACCGGTGGAGATTTAACCCAAAAATATAAGCGCTATACCAATTATTTTTTAGACAGCATGAATTGGAAGCCGCTTTCTGGGGAAATTAATTATGAGCGCGTGTTGAACAATCTTTTCAATACGTATTATAAGCAAGAGCGTAATCAAGCTAAAAAGTTACATACTACGGTGCAGCCGTTTTCAATTACTGAGCAAATATTTGATATGTAGCCCACATGGTTGGCCACATAACATTAGAGACTAATGCATTTCTATACGATAATAACGCAATCAAAAGTTATTATTTGTTTCTGAACCGAGTCATTCATTTATTTAAAGCTTTGTAAGAGAACCATATGTCACCCACACCACCCACCGTCATGACTTTTGCTGCGACAGACCCTAGTGGCGGCGCAGGAATGCAAGCAGATATTTTGGCGCTAGCCAGTATTGGTTGCCATCCATTATCTGTGATTACAGGGATAACAGTACAGGATACTGTGGGCGTAGAAAGCGTGATGCCATTGGATGCTGATTGGATTAATGACCAAGCGCGTACTATATTAGAAGATGTGCAAGTTGCTGCGTTTAAACTGGGCTTGTTGGGTAGTGTAGAAAACGTGGCGGTCATCGCAGAAATTGTGGCAGATTACCCAGACATTCCGTTGTTAATAGACCCCATTTTGACTTCCGGGCGCGGGGATGAATTAAGCAATGAAGAAATGCAAGCGGCCATGTGTGAACTGTTATTTCCGCAAGCGACATTGATTACGCCCAATAGCTTAGAGGCAAGGCGCCTAGCCTATTATGATGAGGGTGAAGAAGTAAAACACACCACATTGGATGAATCAGCCCAACGCTTACTTGAGATGGGGTGTGAATATGTGCTGATTACTGGCACGCATGAACGTTCTGCAGATGTGATGAACTCGTTGTATGGAATGCAAGTCACAGGTGTGAACGGATTAATCAAGGCTTACCACTGGGAGCGCTTATCGGGCAGTTATCATGGATCCGGTTGTACACTCACCAGTGCAATTGCCGCATGTTTAGCCCATGGACTCAGTATGGAAGAAGCGGTACAAGAAGCGCAAGAATATACCTGGCAAACGCTAAAACATGCCTTTAGGCCAGGCATGGGGCAGTTTATACCAGACCGTTTTTTCTGGGCGCGTGAAGAAGATAACCCCAATGATAAAGCCATATCACTACAGCATTAAAGGCTTATACGCCGTCACGCCAGATATTTTAGAAGTAGATTTACTGTGCGAAAAAGTACGCAAAACGTTGGAAGGCGGCGCTTCGTTGGTGCAGTATCGCAATAAGTTTGCAGATAAACATTTGTTGCTGCAGCAATCGACCGCGCTGCTGGCATTGTGCCGTAGCTATCAAGTACCACTGATTATCAATGACCATTTAGATTTATGCGCGCAAATTAATGCAGATGGCTTGCATATCGGCGCTACCGACTGTGATTTGCATGCTGCGCGAAGGTTACTAGGGCCTGACAAAATTATTGGGGCGTCTTGCTACAACTGGTTAGAATTAGCAGTACAAGCAGAAGCGGCTGGTGCAAGTTATGTAGCGTTTGGCGCATGCTTTCCCTCTGAAACCAAACCCAATGCCGTGCATGCGCCGTTGACTATTTTTAAAGAGGCGCGGCATAAAATGTCGTTACCCATGGTAGCGATTGGCGGTATACATATCGATAATGCGCAGCAAGTGATTGATGCCGGAGCGGATGCCTTGGCGGTAATTACGGATATTTTTTTAGATGATGATATTCAACACATCACACAACGTTACACACAATTATTTCAACCAATACACTGATTCCATGACCTCAAATAACCAAATACTCTTTGAACAATCTCAACAACTCATACCCGGTGGCGTGAATTCACCGGTGCGTGCATTTCGCTCGGTGGGCGGTACGCCCGTGTTCTTTAAAAAAGGCCTAGGTTCAAAGCTGTGGGATGTCGATGGTAAAGAATATCTGGATTACATCAACTCTTGGGGACCCATGATTTTAGGGCATGCACACCCAGATGTGGTGGCCTCAGTGCAAGCCGCAGCAGCCAATAGCTTGTCGTTTGGTGCGCCGACCGGTTTAGAGTTGGAAATGGCTGCGCTGATTCATAAGCTTGTGCCAAGTATGGAACAAGTGCGGTTAAACAGTAGTGGTACCGAAGCCACCATGAGCGCCATTCGTACTGCACGTGGATTCACAGGTAGAGACAAAATTATTAAATTTGAAGGTTGCTATCATGGGCATTCTGATGGCTTATTAGTCAAAGCTGGCTCAGGCTTACTCACCTTTGGCGAGCCAGATTCTGGTGGAGTTCCAGCGAGTGTGGCCGCTCACACTATCACTTTGGAATATAACAACTCACAACAACTTACTGATATTTTTAAACAAATGGGTGATGAGATTGCGTGCGTCATTATTGAGCCGGTAGTGGGCAATATGAATCTCATTGTGCCGCATCTTGAATTTCTCACCACTTTACGTAGCTTGTGCACACATTATGGCGCTGTACTCATCTTTGATGAGGTGATGACAGGGTTCCGCGTGGCATTGGGTGGCGCGCAGGCGCTATATAACATTCAGCCAGATATGACTACCTTAGGCAAAGTGATCGGCGGTGGTTTGCCCGTAGGCGCATTTGGTGGTCGTAAAGATATCATGCAGTGTTTGGCGCCAGTAGGAAAGGTGTATCAAGCGGGCACGCTATCGGGAAATCCTGTGGCTGTTTCAGCTGGGCTGACAACATTGAAATTAGTACAAGCTGAAGGTTTTTACGAAAGACTTACTGCACAAACACAAAAATTAATGGATGGATTAGTGCAAGCCGCAAAATCAGCACACGTTACATTTAGTGCGCAAAGTGTGGGTGGTATGTTTGGCCTTTATTTTAGAGCAGACTGCCCTACTTCTTATGCTGAGATGATGCAGTCAGATCGCCCTGCTTTTAATCGCTTTTTTCATAGCATGTTAGAAAGCGGCGTCTATTTAGGCCCTTCTGCGTTTGAAGCGGGTTTTGTATCGGCAGCGCACACAGATTCAGACATTGCTTACACGATCGAGGCCGCTCATCAGGCATTTGCAACGGTTAAGGCGGGCTAACGTCGCGATATACGCCTGAGGTATTGTGTCGTTCTGTTGTAGGTGGCTACCGCTCGCTTAAAGCTAAGGGTTATGCACTTCCACCGTTAAACCACAATATGCGAGCGTCATTCGGATTAGCCATGTTTTATCATACGTACAAACGCGTATACAAAACAGGCTTAGTCATCATTTAATATCACTTAAATGATTGAACTTGCACATGTTTAACGGTATTATTGAAGGTTCCGCTAAATGTTTTGTAATCGAATTATTAGGCAAAGAATATGCAAGCCGTAAATACAACAGATACCATAGTGCTAACCAATACCGCCAATTCAACGCCTGATGCTGATCAACGCGTGGGACTTGCGCCGAAATCTCAAGGCTTATACAACACACGCAATGAAAAAGACAGTTGCGGTGTTGGATTTGTGGCCCACATTAAAGGGCAAAAGAGCCATGACATTGTGGCTAAAGGCTTGGAGTTGTTAACTAACCTTACCCATCGTGGTGCGACCGGATATGATCCAAAGTTAGGCGATGGCGCGGGTTTATTAATGCAAATGCCAGATGCTTTTATGCGCAATGAGGCGAGCAAACTAGGTATTGTGTTACCAGAGTCTGGGCAATACGCAGTGGGTCAATTATTTTTACCGCAAAATGCAGAACTGCGTGCCCAATGTGAAGCCATCATTGCCCATATCATTGCAGAAGAGCATCAAACGTTATTGGGTTGGCGCGATACGCCAGTAGATAATAGCAATATCGCTGATGCGGCACGCGATGTAGAGCCTTACATGCGCCAAGTGTTTATTGCCAGTGCAGCTACTGATAACCAAGTGTTTGAGCGTAAATGCTTTGTGATTCGCAAACGTATTGAACATGCCGTGCGTGCACTTAATTTGCAAGACAAAGCACAGTTTTATATTCCTTCATTTTCATCGCGCACCATTGTCTACAAAGGCATGTTATTGGCAAATGAAGTGGGTGTGTATTACAAAGACTTAGTAGACGAATCTGTCGTATCTGCCCTAGCGCTTGTGCATCAGCGTTTTTCTACTAATACATTCCCAGCTTGGGATCTAGCCCATCCGTTCCGCATGATTGCCCACAATGGCGAAATCAACACTGTACAAGGTAACGTCAATTGGATGGCAGCGCGTCATGAAACCATGAAGTCTGCCCTGATAGGTGAAGATTTAGAAAAATTATGGCCATTGATTGCAGATGGCCAGTCCGACTCTGCCTGTTTTGATAATTGTTTAGAGTTGCTGGTGGCGGGTGGTTATAGTTTGCCTCATGCCATGATGATGTTGATTCCAGAAGCATGGAATAACAATGCGCTGATGGACGAAGATAGACGTGCTTTTTATGAATATCACGCGGCACTGATGGAACCATGGGATGGCCCAGCAGCTGTGGCTTTTACAGACGGTAACATGATTGGAGCCACGCTAGACCGTAACGGCTTGCGTCCAGCACGTTACTTAGTCACAGAAGATGATATCGTCATGATGGCTTCTGAGATGGGCGTGATTACGTTCCCTCAAGAAAAAATCATCAAAAAATGGCGTCTGCAACCAGGGAAAATGTTGTTAATCGATATGGTCAAAGGCCGTATTATTGATGACTCAGAAGTGAAAAATGCCCTAGCGACTGCAAAGCCTTACAAACAATGGATTGCACAATCACGTTATCACTTAAGCGACTTGCCAAAAGCTGCAGCCGAGTTAACCCTGAATGAAAGCGTATTAGACACGCAGCAAGCCTTTGGTTTTACACAAGAAGATATCAAATTTGTGTTACAACCGATGGCAGCTAATGGGGAAGAGGCTGCTGGCTCTATGGGCAATGATGCAGCACTGCCAGTGTTATCCAACAAACCCAAACAGTTATATAACTACTTCAAACAGTTGTTTGCACAAGTGACAAACCCACCGATTGATCCTATTCGTGAAGAATTGGTGATGTCGTTGGTCACTTTTATTGGTCCTAAGCCTAACTTATTGGGTGTGGATGAAACCCATCCGCCATTGCGTCTTGAAGCCAGTCAGCCCGTATTGACTTTAGAAGAATTGAATCAGTTAAAACATATTGAGGCGTCTACCAAGGGTCAATACAAGTCATTGGTGTTGGACATCACTTATGATGCATCACTTGGTCAAGCGGGTATGGCAAACGCTATCACTGCTGTATATCAGCAAGCCGAAAAGGCAGTGCAAACCGGCATCAATGTGTTGATATTGTCTGACCGTGCTGTATCTAAAGACCGCGTCGCGATTCCAGCATTATTGGCTTGTTCTGCTACGCATGAGCATTTGGTAAAAGCAGGCTTGCGTACCAGCACAGGATTGGTGATTGATACTGGCTCAGCACGTGAGGTTCACCATTTTGCTTTATTGGCGGGTTATGGCGCAGAGGCAGTATGCCCATGGTTAACGTTTGAAACCATTTCACATTTAAGTGACGATGCTTACAAAGCGCACAAAAACTTTGTTAAAGCCATTGGCAAAGGCTTGTATAAAGTCATGTCTAAAATGGGTATTTCAACTTATCAATCCTACTGTGGCGCACAAATATTTGAAGCGATTGGTTTGAATAGTGCGTTTGTAAACGAATACTTTACAGGTACGGTGACGCAAATTGAAGGCATTGGCATTGCGCAAGTGGCAGAAGAAGCACTACGTCTGCATAATCTCGCATTTGGTAACGACCCTGTATTGGCCAATGCGCTGGATGCAGGGGGTGATTATGCTTTCCGTGTACGTGGCGAAGAGCATATGTGGACACCAGAATCGGTTGCTAAATTGCAGAGTGCAACGCGTACCGGTCAATACGATACTTATAAAGAGTATGCAAAACTCATCAATGATCAAACTCGCCGTCATATGACGCTACGTGGTTTGTTTGAAATCAACCCTGCGGCACAAGCGATTCCATTAGAACAAGTGGAATCTGCCAAAGAAATCGTCAAACGATTTGCAACGGGTGCCATGTCATTAGGTTCTATTTCGACAGAAGCACACGCGACGTTGGCGATTGCAATGAACCGCATCGGTGGTAAATCGAACACCGGTGAAGGTGGCGAAGATGCAAAACGCTTTATTCCAGTTGCCAATGCAACCACTATGGCCAATGTGATTGGTCATGATTTAATCGAATCAGATGTGGCGTTGCAAGCGGGTGACTCCATGCGTTCACGCATTAAACAAGTGGCTTCAGGCCGCTTTGGCGTGACGGCTGACTACTTGGCCTCTGCAGACCAAATTCAAATCAAGATGGCACAAGGTGCCAAGCCTGGTGAAGGTGGTCAATTGCCTGGTCATAAAGTGTCGCCGTATATTGCTAAATTACGGTTCAGTGTGCCTGGCGTTGGCTTGATCTCGCCACCACCGCACCATGATATTTATTCGATTGAAGATTTAGCACAATTGATTCATGACTTAAAAAACGCCAATCCTAAAGCGTCTATTTCAGTGAAATTAGTGTCAGAAACAGGTATTGGCACCGTGGCAGCTGGTGTGGCAAAAGCCAAGTCAGACCATATTGTGGTGGCTGGGCATGATGGTGGTACTGGTGCTTCACCCATTTCATCGATTAAACATGCAGGAACACCTTGGGAGCTAGGGCTTGCGGAGACGCAACAAACTTTGGTGCTCAACCAATTACGCGGTCGCGTGATTGTGCAGGTAGATGGTCAAATGAAGACGGGTCGTGATGTGCTGATTGGTGCATTGTTGGGCGCCGATGAGTTTGGTTTTGCGACAGCACCCTTGGTGGTCGAGGGCTGTATTATGATGCGTAAATGTCATCTCAATACTTGTCCTGTTGGCGTAGCAACACAAGATCCAGAGTTACGTAAGAAATTTACAGGGCAACCAGAACATGTGGTGAATTACTTCTTCTTTGTAGCGGAAGAAGTGCGTGAGTTAATGGCAAGCATGGGCATTGCGAAATTTGATGATTTAATTGGCCGTGCAGACCTATTAGATATGAAAGCGGGCATTGAGCACTGGAAAATCAACGGCTTAGACTTTAGCAAAGTATTCCACTTGCCTGCCATGCCAGCAAGCGTGTCCCGTAAAAACAATGATGTCCAGGATCATGGGTTGGTGAATGCATTGGATAACAAGTTGATTGCTTTAGCCAAAGCTGCTTTAGAGCAAGGTGAACAGGTCAATATTGATATTCCTATCACCAATACGAACCGAACTGTGGGTACCATGTTGTCTAACCAAATTGCGAGTCGTTATGGCGCGCAAGGGTTACCTGATGGCACCATCCAAGTGAAATTTACAGGCACTTCTGGACAAAGTTTTGCCGCCTTTTTAGCCAAAGGCATTACCTTTGAGCTCACTGGCGAAGGCAACGATTATGTGGGTAAAGGTTTGTGTGGCGGTCGCATCATCATCAAACCACCTGCTGCTTTCCGTGGTATTCCACATGAAAACATCATTGTCGGTAATACCGTGATGTACGGTGCAACCACTGGTGAAAGTTATTTTAGTGGTGTTGCGGGTGAGCGTTTCTGTGTGCGTAACTCTGGTGCTTCTGCTGTGGTAGAAGGTGTTGGAAACCATGGTTGTGAATACATGACAGGTGGTACGGTAGTGGTGTTAGGCTTAACGGGCCAAAACTTTGCTGCGGGCATGAGTGGTGGCGTGGCTTATGTTTACGACGAAGATGGCATGTTTGCGCAACGCTGCAACATGAGCATGGTCACTTTGGAAAAAGTGGAACCTGCAGAGGCTGATTTAGGTAAGGTACAACATTTGAATCAGGCGGATGAAACCACGTTAAAAGGCTTGATTGAACATCATGCCCAGTTAACGGGTAGCCCCCGTGCTCAAGCATTGTTGGCAGATTGGAACAATGGCCGCGCCAAATTTGTCAAAGTGATGCCAAATGAATACAAACGTGCTTTGACAGAACTTGCCGCAGCAAACGCAAAACAGGCAGCTTAATTTTAACTTATTTGATTGAATATAAGCATTAGCTCAACTATTTAACAACGTAGAAAACAGAGTTACCAACATTTACTGAACAGTAAATGCGGTGGATTGTAGTGTTGTGACGTTAGATTAGCTTGAGTGAAATGCGTTAGGTAATAAAGAGAGAAACAGCGCATGGGTAAAGTAACTGGTTTTATGGAGTTTGAGCGTCTATCAGAGGCGAATTTGGCTGTGCCAGATCGCGTCAAAAATTACAAAGAATTCGTATTGCATTTGACAGATGACCAAGCAAAACAACAAGGTGCTCGTTGTATGGATTGCGGCATTCCTTTTTGTACTACTGGTTGTCCAGTTAACAATATCATTCCTGACTTTAATGATTTGGTGTATCAGCAAGATTGGCGCAACGCAATTGAAGTGTTGCACTCCACCAATAATTTCCCTGAATTTACTGGCCGTATTTGCCCGGCGCCATGTGAAGCTGCTTGTACCCTCAATATTAATGATGATGCGGTGGGTATTAAGTCAATCGAACATGCGATTATTGATAAAGCTTGGGAAAATGATTGGGTCACCCCACAAATCAATCCCAATAAAACAGGAAAACAAATCGCTGTGGTCGGTTCTGGTCCCGCAGGATTAGCCGCTGCACAACAACTAGCACGTGCTGGCCATGCTGTAACGGTATTAGAAAAGAACGACCGTATTGGTGGCTTGCTGCGTTACGGTATTCCAGATTTTAAAATGGAAAAATCGCACATTGACCGTCGTATGGCGCAAATGGAAGCAGAAGGCGTCACGTTTAAAGTCAATCAATACGTCGGTGAAAACGTATTGCCTGATGATTTAATCAATACATACGATGCAGTAGTGTTGGCGGGTGGTGCAGAGCATCCTCGTGATTTAACAGTACCAGGTCGTGAGCTAGATGGTGTGCATTTCGCGATGGATTTTTTAACGCCGCAAAATAAAACAGTCGCTGGTGACCAGATTCCGAACCGCATTATGGCCACGAACAAACATGTAGTGGTGATTGGTGGCGGTGACACTGGTTCTGATTGTGTCGGTACTTCGAATCGTCATGGTGCTTTAAGCATTAGCCAATTTGAATTGATGCCACAACCACCAGAAAAAGAAAATAAAGCCATGGTGTGGCCAAACTGGCCGTTAAAATTACGTACTTCTAGCTCTCATGAGGAAGGTGCAAACCGTGATTGGTCTGTGACGACCAAAGAGCTGATTGGCGAAAACGGCAAAGTGGTTGGCTTAAAAGCAGCACGTGTGGAATGGAAAGATGGCAAGATGGTAGAAGTACTAGGTTCTGAATTCATCATGAAAGCAGATTTGGTATTATTGGCGATGGGGTTTGTTTCACCTTCACAAAAAGTGTTGGATGCGTTTGGTGTTGAAAAAGATACACGTGGAAACGCTAAAGCTACGACAGACGGTGAAGGCTGCTACAAAACAAGCAAAGCCAAGGTATTTGCAGCGGGGGATATGCGCCGTGGTCAATCATTAGTGGTTTGGGCGATTCGCGAAGGTCGTCAATGTGCACGTGAAGTAGATGCTTTTTTAATGGGCGCTTCTGAATTACCAAGATAAGATAGATTGATATTCATCAGAGTTAGATAATTGAATTGGGGATACGATGTATCCCCAAGTTTTTTGAGCATACACAATGACCACATTACAAAACGATACCTTTTTAAAAGCGCTGATGCGCCAACCAACAGATTACACGCCTGTCTGGATGATGCGCCAAGCGGGACGCTACTTGCCAGAGTATCGTGAAAGCCGAAAAACTGCAGGGAGTTTTATGCAACTGTGCCAAAGCCCAAGCTTTGCTACAGAAGTTACATTGCAGCCGCTGGAGCGCTATCCGTTAGATGCCGCTATTTTGTTCTCGGATATTCTTACTGTGCCCGATGCCATGGGCTTGGGTCTGTATTTTACAGAGGGTGAAGGGCCCAAGTTTGAGCGCACGGCCAGTGATGAGGCCTCTATTCGTGCCTTGGCTGTGCCAGACATGGCCAAGTTGCAATATGTATTCGATGCCGTAAGTAGTATCCGCAAAGCGCTGAATGGACGCGTACCACTCATTGGGTTTTCTGGCAGTCCATGGACACTGGCGACTTACATGGTGGAAGGCAAAGGCGGTACCGACTTTCTAAACACAAAAAAATTAATGTATG